>CAYYEP010000028.1:0-3102 GCA_964470995.1 uncultured Candidatus Saccharibacteria bacterium | reverse complement strand
CAAACCCAGCGCCGCCGCTTGAATCATTACAAACCCGCTGGCCAGCGCCAAATCCTGATCGGCAAATTCGCTGGCGTTCTTATCAGCCGACATTAATATCAATACTGGCGCTTTGGCAATAAAATCCTGCCCCAGAATTCGGCACAATTCATCCTTAACTTCTTGTTTTCTTATAATAACAAACTCCGCTTCGCGCCGCCCCATTCCCGTGGGTGCGAATTGCGCGGCCTTTACAAGCGACTCAATGGCTTCATCCAAAACCGGTTCTTCCGAATACTCGCGCACGCTCCTTCTCCAGATAATTGGTTCAATCACCATAAAAATATAAGTCTCAAAACACAAACTCCAAATCAGAAACAAATTAAAATATTTGATATTAAAATTTAATAATGTTTGGAAATTGGTGCTTGATGCATAATTATTTATTGTTATGCCCGGCTATATCCCAGGCCGTCAACATACCTAAAATGGGTTCGTACCTGTTGCCATGGCTGGTAATAAATACCGCCGCCAACCGCTTGCGCTCCACCAAACCGCGCTCAAACAAATCGCGCACATCATCAATATTGGCATCCTTGCCCACAAACTCAAAATACTCCGAAACATGCCGGTTAAGCGGTAAATATTCGGCAAACTCGGCAATCGAAGTTTTGCTGTCCACCGCACATATCTCGTTTCTCGCCAAGTATAAAAAAACCGTGTTTTCCGAAAAAATACCCGCGATATGTTCGTTATTGTCCAAAACCGGCACATAAGTAAAAACCTTGCTGGCCATCACCTGTATCACCTCGCGCGCATTGGCATCCATTGTGGTGGAATATATCTTTTTGGGCAAAATCGCAAACTTAAGCGCCATCGGCGGATTAATGATGCCATCCCGCAGAGCCGCGTACTTTGCCACGATCCTAGGATGAGGCTCAGCAATAACCGATATTTCGTTTCCGAAAGGATTATGCACGATCGCATTGCGCAACCGTGCAAAAAGCTTTAATTCATCCCGATGGCCGCGGATAAACTTATTAATTTCGCTCAAGCGATCAATCACAAACATATGCGATACCGTATCGCCCATCCCCGCCATCTTGCGTAATTTGGCATCAACCTCATTAAAGATCGCTAAAAATTCCTCCGCCGCACTTTGTTTTGTTGTTTTTGTTGCCATTTTTTCCAAATCATATTGCTTAAATTTACTATTTTCGGTCATTGGAAATTATTGCAATTTTGGTGCCTGATCATTGGTGCCTGAAGTAAATCAATCTCGATTGCCAACCATTTTAGCTCGATCGACGTAAGCGCAATGCTCGCAATCCGGCGCGGCCGCAGGCGGGTTATCCGCATCAAGGCATTCTTTCATTTTTTTCAATGTTCCTTCGACCCAAGAATCACTGCCCTCATAAGGCACGATTGTTACCTCAAACTCCAGTTTGCCATCGAATGCCTTGCGGTCCTTGCTGGCATTGGCAAATACAAAATACGCCATATCGTTAACCGCGAAATTACGCGCCCGAAATAGCCACTGGTAAAATTCGGCCTGTATCTTGTACCACCTTTTCCATTGGTCATCCAGAGATATCTCCTTGACCGTACTGGTCGACTTGTAATCCACAATATGGTACTCGCCAGCCGGATTTACCCATAAATCGTCGATTGCTCCGAAAAGCTCAAAATTAGTCGGTTCATGAACCACTCGTATGCCTTTGAAATTTTCCCGCCATATCTCCAGTTCTTCGTGTCGCGCCGGGATCGCATCAATCCCATAAACTCCCATTAACGGATGCGGCACTCCCGCTGCCCGGCGAATATCAAATTCCTTTTTTAATAAATGATCCACCGCGCTATTGAGCGTAAACGACGGCATCGATGGAGTCTTGATTCCAAGCCGCACATCCAAATAAAAACATCGGGGACACTTTAAAAACTGGTCTACTTTCGAACGGCTTAACGCAAACGGCATTTTCGCGGCCGGTTCATATAAACGGCGCCGATACGAACCAAAACCGCCCCAAAATTTCTTAGATTCGACCGCAAAGATTTGTTTGACTGCGGCCGGCGCTTCCAATTTTCCGGAAAAGTTTAACTTTCTCTGGGAAATTTCATCATTATCCATAAACCCGATATTTTTCTTTAGTATAACGTATTACCGCCAACAACAAAAATTCACTATCTAGTCTCTGCCGCTTCAAAACAAAGTGCGCAAATAACCGCTAATTATGATCGCGGCAAAAAAGCCATAACCGCATTTCCGCCATTAGAGTAAAAAATTCCCTCCTTGGGGCAAAAAATATATAATAAAATAATCACAAAATAACGTATCGCAAATGACATTCAAAAATATCCGACACTGGCTGATTCTGGCCGCAATCATTTCAATCGCCGCATTTTTACGCCTTTATTCTCTCGATACAATCCCTCCCGGCCTCTGGCCCGACGAGGCTCTCAACGGCACCCAAGCGCTGACCGAACCCCCTAAGCTTTACTATCCCGAAAACAACGGCCGCGAAGGGCTGATTATGTGGCTTGACGCCCTTTCATTCCATTTCATCGGCGTTTCAATGGTTTCGTTCCGTCTAGTTCCGGCAATCATCGGTATCCTGACCGTTATTGGGATTTATTTTTTGGCATCTGAATTATTTAAAAAAAATAATATCGGTCTTTTAGCCGCCTTTTTTACCGCTACTTCCTTTTGGCACATCAACTTTTCGCGCATAAATTTTCGCGCCATTATGCTGCCGCTTTTTCTGTGCTGGAGTTTCTATTTCTTATTTCTAGGATTCCGCAAGAAAAATTGGTGGCCATTTGTCGTCTCGGGGATATTGTTTGGCGCCGGTTTTTATACCTACACTTCATTCCGTCTGGCCCCGATAATTCTGTTTTTGACCCTTTTTGTTTGGTGGCTGGCCGGAAAAAAACGTGGTCTTGCCAAAAAGCATCTCGGACAGGCCGCCGCAATGTTAATCGCCACTTTTTTTTGTGCCCTGCCGATAGGACTTTATTTTCTTATGGGACATATCGACCAGTTTTTCACCCGGCTTGGTCCAATTTCGGTATTTGAACAGCCCGACCCGCTTTTCGCCTTTATGGAAAGCCTGTTGCGGCATTTGG
>CAYYEP010000027.1:0-3800 GCA_964470995.1 uncultured Candidatus Saccharibacteria bacterium | reverse complement strand
GAGATAGCTCAGTTGGCAGAGCGGCGGTATCGTAAACCGCAGGTCGGAGGTTCGACCCCTCTTCTCGGCTCAATTTGCGGAAAGCATTGATCAGTTTTTTTTGATGCGGCGAGAGGTATTATAAACCGCAGGTCGGAGGTTTGACCCTCCGGCTTCTGGACTCCAATTATAATGAGATAGTTCCTCGCTGCGATTCTCGCTCGGGACTTCCCTGTGCAAGTTTGCCAAGGTGCGAGCTTGTAGATTATGCCAGGAGACGCCTTTAAATCGGAAGCTGTCCTGAAGAGGGGCGGTTTTTTGGTTTATGAGGGAAGCGGGTGCTCTTGACAAATACAATTAAAGTGTGGTATAATAAGGATGTAAGAGAACAGAGAAGGTCGAGTGGTGGTTTGGGTATAGTCCTTATATTTATATATTATCGAAGGACTTCCCAAATCACCATTTGAACAAAATAACCGCGGGTGCGGTTTTTTTGTTGTTTTGGGCGTGTTGATTCTTTGATTTTCTGTTAATAATTTGTTAAATTGGCATTGGGAAGGCAGTAGTAAGAATAATGGCAACAATGGCAGATATTGAAACCCGAGCCAAAGAATTGCAGGATAAGCTCCGTCTTTTGGCGGACCGTCTTTGACGTTGCCAAAAAAAATGAAAGAATAAAAAATCTGGAGGCCGAAACTCTTCGGCCTGACTTTTGGGGTTTTCCGGAACAGGCGGCGCGTATTAGCGAAGAGCTGGCAAGCCTAAAAAAGATCGTGGAAGATATTGAGGACCTGCAAGTGGAATTGGAGATTGCGGTTGAATCCAAATCGGAAGCGGATATCGAAGAGGCGGCAAGAAAGATCGATAAAAAAGAAATCTTAGTATTTCTTTCGGGCAAATATGATCAGGAAAACGCGATTTTGACGATACATTCGGGTGCGGGCGGGCTGGACGCGCAGGATTGGGGGGCGATGCTTTTGAGAATGTATCAGCGTTATTTTGAGAGGATGGGTTTTAAGGCTGCCGTGCTGTTTGAGTCGTTTGGTGACGGCGTGACTGAAGGCAGGGTTGGCTATAAAGAAGTTTCGGTTTATATTAAAGGTGGGACTGCGTACGGCTATTTAAAAAAGGAGGCCGGCGTACATCGGTTGGTGCGGCTTTCGCCGTTTAACGCGAAGCATCTAAGACAGACTTCGTTCGCATTGGTGGAGGTATATCCGGAGTTTCCAAAAAACGAGTTAAAGGATCTTGAATTGCGGCCGGAAGATTTGCGCGTGGATTTTTATCGCGCTTCGGGGCCCGGCGGCCAGTATGTGAACAAGCGCGAATCGGCGGTGCGCATAACGCATATACCCACGGGTATGTTTGCCACTTGCCAGACGGAGCGTTTGCAGGGGCAAAACAAAGACCGGGCGATGGAGCTGTTGAAGATGAGACTGTTTCATTTGATGCAACAGGAGCGGGCGACGGAGCTTTCAGCGATCAAGGGAGAACGGGTATCTGCCAGCTGGGGCAACCAGATACGTTCGTATGTGCTGGATCCGTACAAGCTGGTGAAGGATAATCGCACGGATGTGGAGACAACGCAGGTTAACGAGGTTTTGGACGGAGGACTCGATGCTTTTATAGAGGCGGAAATTAAATTATAGAAAAATGGCCGGAGATATACCATTGATAATATTTAATAATCTAACCAAGGTTTATGATACGCGCTTGTCGGGAGCCCAAAACGTTATGGCTTTAGACGGCATATCTTTTATCGTCCAGCCGGGGGAGTTTTTGTCGGTGGTTGGTCGTTCGGGTGCGGGTAAGACTACGCTTTTCCGGATGATGCTGGTCGAAGAAAAACCTACGCAGGGAAGTATTTTGTTTCGCGACCAGAATATTTATAAGTTGGGCCAGGGTAAGCTGAACCGTTTGCGCCGCAATATCGGAGCGGTTTTTCAGGATTACAAGCTTCTGCCTAATATGAACGTAAGCGATAATATCGCGTACGTAATGAAGGTCATTGGAGCGACCGATGCCGAGATCAAGCACGATGTGCCGCGTATTTTGGAGATCGTAGAATTGCAGGAACAGTCAAAGAATTTTCCGCATGAATTGTCGGGCGGAGAGAGACAGCGCGTAGCGATCGCACGGGCGCTGATCCACCGCCCGGAGGTGGTGCTGGCCGATGAGCCTACGGGCAATCTGGATCCTTACCATACGCTGGACATCTTAAAGCTTTTAATGAAGATTAATGAAATGGGCACTACGGTTATTCTGGCGACGCATAACCGGGAGATTGTAAACAAGCTGAATCGTCGCGTTGTCACGTTGGATAAGGGAAAGCTTATCCGCGATGAAGAAAAGGGCCGCTTTGCGCTATAAAAGGAAATTGATAGAAATTGGCTTTGCGAAATTAAATAGACATTTATTGTTTTTAATGCGATTGATTTCTATTAACTTCCATCAGTTTCAATAAATTTCGAGCTTAAAATCATGTTCAATTCCATTAGAAGGGTAATCGGCTTGGGCTGGCACAACGTGACGCGCGACAGCGGTATCGCGGTGGGTAATATTTTTATTATTATGATTCCGATCCTGTTGGCGTCGTCGCTTTTCGTACTTAAGGACGTGAGTGCTTTTTTGGTGAAGGAGGTCGAGGGGATGGCCAATATCTCTATCTATTTTAACGAAAGCGCATCGGAAGACGATATCCTGAAGGTGAAAGATCGGATAAAGCAGATTGAAGGAACCGAACAGGTGGAATACATATCCAAAGACCAAGCGTTGGAAAGATTCTCCCAGCGGCACGCTGATGATTCGACATTGATGGAGTCTTTACAGGAGGTGAATGGCAACCCTTTTTTGGCGGTAATTGACGTGAGCGCGGTTTCGACGGCGCAGTATGAGGAGGTGCAACAGCTGTTGGCGGGGCAGGATTACGCGGATATGATCAATAAAATCAATTATAACGAAAAGAAATCAACGATCGAAAAGATTTTTTGGTTTACGAAAGGGGCGCAGCGAGTGGCGCTGATTCTGTTTATTATTCTTGGGGCGATTTCGGTGGCGGTAACTTTTAACACGGTGCGGATGGCGATAATGAGCCATGGCATCGAAGTGGGTATCCAGCGGTTGGTAGGGGCTTCAAGGTGGTTTGTGCGGGGGCAGTTTTTGGTGGAAGGGATGATCTTTGGAGCTTTGGCGGCAATGTTCTCGCTTTTGATTGTAGCGGCGGTTTGCTGGTATGCCAGCCCGGCGGCGGCTACGTTGTTGGCGGGAATGAATTTATGGCAGAATTTTATGAGCAATATCTGGACTTTGTTTGGCTTGCAAATGGCGATCGGCGCGGGATTGGGGATGCTCTCCAGCGTCATTGCGGTGGGAAAATACTTGAAAGTGTGATTGGGGTCGCGATTTCGCCTGATTTGCGCCGTTAAATCGCTCGCGGATTGGCGCCGTACAATCGATGTACGGCTTCTGGTTTATTGAGAGATTTGCTTGGCATTCCGGGTAAGCTTGTGTGGTTTCCGGGTGCTTGCTAAATCGGGGGAAATTAGTATAATAAGGGTTGTTTTATTCGCATTAAGCTAAAATCTTAAATTGCGATCCATAAATCGTGTATTTTTATTGAACAAATCTTAATACCCCGCGCGTTTAGCGGGGGATGAAGATTTTCCCCCGCAGTATGCGGGGGACGCCTGGAGCAAAGCGGAAGGCGGTTCAACGAAGATTTCCCGTGGCGTAAGTCCGGGGAGATTCATTGCGGGATCTGCTAATGGTAGGCATATGGACTCTGAATCCATCAATCTTGGTTCGAATCCAAGTCCCGCAGC
>CAYYEP010000026.1:0-5137 GCA_964470995.1 uncultured Candidatus Saccharibacteria bacterium | reverse complement strand
CCGCCGATATGT
The DNA here is from genome assembly GCA_964470995.1 of uncultured Candidatus Saccharibacteria bacterium. GTDB lineage: Bacteria > Patescibacteriota > Minisyncoccia > Minisyncoccales > UBA5738 > UBA5738. The sequence goes on along the minus strand of CAYYEP010000026.1, from coordinate 5,125 downwards.
TAAACCCGACTAAAAAAATCGTTGCCGATATTAGTGCCGAAAAAATACCGTTCATCGTCAAAAACTCCCACCCCTGATCGTAAACAATCACTTTACAAACAGCCACTATCAGGAGTATCGGAAACACCCGACCCGCCATTTTCCATTTAGACGGCAATAATTGCACCATAATAATGAATTAAGAGAGTCAACAACAAAAACGGCCAAATCTTATTGCGCGATCAAAGCCCGTTCCAAGAGGTAACATACCACTTATTAAGTCTATCACTAAACGCGCGGTAAACAAATATCGGTTTAAACACTCACAAATTATCAATATATTTGGCCTTATTGATCAAATGATCTCCATAATTAGTCGAAAAAAAGGTTGTCCCGTCCGAGGAATTCAGATAATACCAATAATCGGATTCAGTCGGATAAATCGCCGCCATTATGCTTTCAATCCCCGGATTGCAAACCGGACCCGCCGGCAAACCGGCGTAACGATACGTATTATAAAGCGAATCAACATCTTTATTAATGCCTCCCTCCGCACCCGGCACCTTATAATAAAGCAGGGTGCTGTCCACCTGCAAAGGCATCCCGGCATCAAAACGTTTCCACAAAAGACCGGCCACAATTTTTTTATCTTCAAAAGTTTTTACTTCCTTTTCCAATATTGACGCCATCGTTACAACCTCGAAAACAGTTTTGCTTTGACTCGCGATCTCGGTGCGCATTGCCGAGGTTAGGCCAATTCCGAAATTATCCAGCGCAATACGCGCAAAATCATAAGCATCCGTTTGCACATCGATCTGATATGTGTCAGGCGACAAAAAACCCTCAAGATCTGCTCCCGGCGGAACCGACTCTAAAAAAACATACTCACCTTTTAAGACCGCTACATTGTCTGCGGACACCGCGCCATAAAACTCTTGTGACGCAATTAGTCGCTCTTTCGCCAGCGATGACGCAATATCGCGCAAATTCCACCCTGGAATTATGACCGCCTCCTTAGCAACAGTCCTGGCGTTAACCAGCTTATCTATGATCGAATCAATATTATCCTGGCGCAAATCATATTCACCGGCCTTAAGCTCGCGCCAGTAATCGCCTGCCGCCACCTTGGCCAAAAAAAATATTTTGCTTTGGATATACCCTTCAGCCTTCAGATCGCTGGCAATCTGCAACGCGTTCTGCCCGCGCATAATCGTAAATGTTTGCCCGCCGTTGCGCGCCGCCGCGTCAAATTCAAAAAACAAAGCCAGCCCCACCAAACCCGCGGCGGCGGTTACTGCAAATATTAAAAATTTTCCCAGAATACTCATTGCCTAGTATTTGTCTATATGAATTTTGCCCGGATCAAAATCAGCATTCGTGTGGTTTGCTAAATCCGACGCCGGATAACCCACGGGAATCACATTGATAAAAATATGGGTTTCGGGCAATCCCAGCGCCGCGCGTACCGCCTTTTTTTGATTATCGGCAATATTTTTCCAAACAGTACCCAAACCCAGCGCCGCCGCTTGAATCATTACAAACCCGCTGGCCAGCGCCAAATCCCGTTCGGCAAACTCGCTGGCATTTTTGTCGGCCGCCATCAATATCAATACCGGAGCTTTAGCCACAAAATCCTGCCCCAAAATCCGGCAAAGTTCATCCTTTACCTCCTGCTTTTTAACAATAACAAACTCCACCTCACGCCGCCCCATCGCGGTAGGCGCGAATTGCGCGGCTTTGACAAGCGATTCTATCGCTTCATCCAAAACCGGCTCCTCGGAGTATTCCCGCACGCTTCTTCTCCAGACAATAGGTTCGATTACCATGTTTTTTTATTTTTATTTAATTTGCAGGATGCACATCCCAATCCACGACAGTTGAGCAATTTATTAGGCAAAAGTCATTAAAATTATCACAATATGGAACATTGTTAACAGCGAACATAATATTGCTCCTGTCCAAGCCATTTTTTTATGCTTTCCAGACAAAGAAATAAAACCGAATATCGCGCCAATGGGCATGAAAAACGCGTTTATCAAATATGGCAAACCCATCAAACCGCCAACAACCTTGAGTGCCATAGCTAACGCACCGTAGCCGGCATTAATTAAAAAGGGCGACGCCGCGACCGCACCCAAACCGATAAAAAGCATAACTAACTCCGCGACCCCAGCCCAAAAGGAAATATATGCAGCATTATTTTTGAAACCCTTACCGGGTGGGGTTTCCGCTTGCAAATTATTATTAATCATTTTCCTTAATTATTTTTTAATTATTAACACATCGCTTGTATCGAATTCCGGGAACAAATAAATCAAATCATGAAAATAATGATTGATTACGGTGCCGCCAAGATCGCTTCATCCAAAACCGGCTCCTCGGAGTATTCCCGCACGCTTCTTCTCCAGACAATAGGTTCGATTACCATAATATTCCAGTTTCCAATTTTCAGTTTTCAATGAATAAACCAATCATCAATTTAACAAACAGATACGCCGTATTCGTTTGAGAATTGAAACATTGAAAATTCAATGAAAACTGATAACTGGTAATGGAAAATTATTTATTATTGGTTCCGGCTATATCCCACGCAGTCAGCATACCCAGAATCGCCTCGTATCGGTTGCCGCTTCCGGTAATAAACACCGCGGCCAGCCGCTTCCGCTCCGCCAGACCGCGCTCGAACAAATCGCGCACGTCATCTATGTTGGCATCCTTATCCACAAACTCAAAATATTCCGACACATGCTGGTTGGGCGGCAAATACTCGGCGAACTCGGCAATCGAAGTCTTGCTGTCCACAGCGCATATTTCGTTTCTCGTCAAATACAAAAAAACCGTATTTTCCGAAAAAATACCCGCAATATGCTTATTGCCGTCCAGAACCGGCACATAGCTATAAACCTTGCTGGCCATCACCTGCATCACCTCGCGCGCATTAGCATCCATCGTGGTGGAATAAATCTTTTTGGGCGGGATCGCAAATCTTAACGCCGCCGGCGGGTTAATGATCCCGTCCCGCAGTGCCGCGTACTTTGCCACAATCTTGGGATGCGGCTCGGCAATGACCGTGAACTCGCTCCCATAAGGGTTATGCACAATTGCGTTGCGCAATCGCGCGAAAATCTTTAATTCATCCCTATGGTTGCGGATAAACTTGTTTACTTCGCTCAACCGGTCGATCACGAACATATGCGAAACCGTGTCGCCCATTCCCGCCATCTTGCGCAAATGCGCGTCAACCTCATTGAAAATGAAAATAAATTCATCAGCCGCGGTTTGTTTTGTTGTTTTAATCATCGTAATAATGTCAAAATAATTTTGACATTTCTCTATTGGCATCTAATATGCGTTTCTCGCCCTATCGACATAAGCGCAATACTCGCATTCCGCACCGGCTTCCGGCGGAATGTCGGTATCCAGACATTCCTTCATCTTTCCCAATGTCCCTTCAACCCACGCATCGTTTCCTCCATAAGGCACAATCGTTACCTCGAATTCCAGTTTACCGTCAAACGCCTTGCGATCTTTTGAGGCATTCGCAAATACAAAATACGCCATATCGCTCACTTTAAAATCGCGGGCGCGAAACAGCCACTGGTAAAACTCGGCCTGAATCTTATACCACCTCTTCCATTGGTCTTCCAGCGAGATTTCTTTTACGGTGCTGGTCGATTTATAGTCAACAATATGATATTCGCCCGCAGGATTTATCCATAAATCATCGATCGCGCCGAACAACTCAAAATTAGTGGATTGATGCACCACCCGGATACCTTTGAAATTCTCGCGCCAGATCTCCAGATCTTCGTGCTGTGCCGGCACCGCGTCAATTCCGTAGGCTTCCATTAACGGATGGGACACCCCCGCCGCCCGACGGATATCAAATTCTTTCTTTAACAAATGGTCCACTGCGCTATTTAGAGTAAATGAAGGTATCGACGGGGTTTTAATACCCCGCCGCACATCCAAATAAAAACAGCGCGGGCATTTTAAGAACTGGTCCACCTTTGAACGGCTTAATGGAAACGGTTTTTTTGCCGCTGGCTCATATAACCGCCGCCGGTAAGAGCCAAAACCGCCCCAACTATTCCTGGATTCGGAAGAAATGTTTTTCTTGACTGCCACCGGCACCTTCACTGCGCCCGAAAAACTCAACTGTCTCTGGGAAATATCGTCTTTAGCCATAAACCTGAATGCTTTTCTTTAGTATAACGCATTACGGCCAGCAACAAAAATTCAAAAGCAACACGAATTTAACCAAAAGCTAGCCGGTGAACTTCTGTTAATGCTTCAGGGTAAAAATTTCCTACTTGACGCAAAAAATATATAATAAATTAATACGAAATAACATACCGCCACATGACATTCAAGAATCTCCGGCACTGGCTGATCCTGGCCACCATCGTCTCAATTGCCGCGTTTTTGCGCCTGTATTCGCTCGACACCGTACCGCCCGGCATCTGGCCCGATGAAGCCCTAAACGGAACCCAGGCCCTTAACGAACCGCTTAAACTTTTTTATTCCGAAAATAACGGCCGCGAGGGAATGATGATGTGGCTGGATAAATTATCATTTGACCTTCTTGGAGTTTCGATGTTTTCATTCCGGCTGGTTCCCGCAATTATCGGCATCCTGACTGTGATTGGAATCTATTTCTTGGCCTCCGAGCTGTTTAAAAAACGTAACATCGGCCTTCTGGCCGCCTTTTTTACGGCGACATCCTTTTGGCACATAAACTTTTCGCGCATCAATTTCCGCGCCATTATGCTGCCCCTGCTCCTGTGTTGGAGCTTTTATTTTCTCTTTATGGGATTCCGCAAGAAAAATTGGTGGCCGTTCGCAGTTTCGGGAATTCTGTTTGGTGCCGGTTTTTACACTTACACCTCCTTCCGCCTGGCACCGGTCATTCTTTTTTCAGCTTTAATCGTCTGGTGGCTGGCCGGAAAAAAACAAGGATTTGCCAAAAAACATTTAACACAGGCTGCCACAATGCTGGTTGCCACCTTCTTTTGCGCCCTGCCAATCGGTCTGTATTTCCTGATGGGACATATCGATCAGTTTTTCACCCGGCTCGGTCCGATATCGGTGTTTGAACAGCCCGACCCGCTTTTCGCCTTTATGGAAAGCCTGTTGCGGCATTTGG
>CAYYEP010000025.1:0-7543 GCA_964470995.1 uncultured Candidatus Saccharibacteria bacterium | reverse complement strand
CCAGCAAAAATTAGTTACCGTTGAAAGGCAAGATCCGCTTTCGATATTCCCCTGGCTGTCAATCCCCAATCCGCCTACGCCATAATCCAAACTACGCAAGTAGCTCTCGTCTGCCAGATCGTTAGTTTGTCCCCCGACAACAACGGCCCGACCTTTCGACGCGCCATATTGCCTGATCTCGTTGGCTATCATTGGCAATACGGGGTTGGACATGTCGATGTCGCTCATATATACCTGTCCAAAAGTAAAACTCTGAATCCCAAGATCGATCGCTTTCCGAGTAATATAACGAAGATATTTTCTGTATTCTTCGCTCCTATAGGAAGGAACGCAGCTACTTGCACCAAACGTGCTTGCGCTGCCCGGTACACACATTGCCGCCATATCGAAATTACGGTTTTCGTCGGGATAATAATAAACCGCCGTAGTGCTGATCCCCTCCGATATAAACATATCGTATGCCATGTCGGTTTTTGTAATTTTAGCCATTCTGGATTGTATCAAGCTAAAATCGGGAGGCGCCGGCCAGGTGTCTATGGCTCGATGCACATATTGGCATCCGGAACCGTTTACCAGCGCAATAACATCATCATTATTTTTACTGCCTTCATAGCCGGAATATAATAACCCGTCCCCCATACAGCCTTTTGTTTTAATTCTGGCCATAAGGTCCACTGTCGCCGAATCCGCCACCCAGACAGTCTTGTCTATTGAATAATCTCCAAACCATGAGATATATTCCCGCACCATACGCCATTGAAAATGATATGTTCCGGCAGTCGCGGGCGCGGTTACAGCAAAATAGAACGTTTTCGTAGCTCCGGGCGCGATTGAGTCACTATTGCCCAGATAAACCCGATTAAAGCCCCATTTGGCGTTATCTTGCAGATTTTGAGCGCCAAGCCGATACGATAAAGCCGCGCTCCATGTGGTTGTCCCGGAATTCTTTATTTTAACCCATACCGAATAAGTTTTCCCGGTTTCCATAGTTGTCGGTACCGATTGCGATACGAATACCGCATCATCCGCCGCGCTTACCGGCAAGGCCGTAAAAATAAATAAAAATGCCGACAGACAGCTAACTATCGATAAAACCATACTCGTTATTTTTTGCGTCATATTGATTTAGATTTTTTTTAGTTTAAAAGAATTTTAGGGCTTTTGGGGATGTTTTTGATTTTAATCGAATTCATATTTCCCAATAAGCAAAGGCCTTGTCTGTGAAAAGTGGCTTTGAACGATGCGAGAACCATTATTTCTCAAGAATCTTTTTGAGTTGGCCAATAACCGCTTTTTCCCAGTATTTCATCGAATACCAGCGAATAAGCGGCACCGCGACGACACGCAGCCATTTTTTATGAATGGCAACTTGATAGGTGTAGTCAATCAAAGTTCCTTGGGAGTGTTTTGAAAACAACAACTCTTCGTGTCCGGAGGTCCCGAACTGATAGCTGTCATTATCCGAAATGAAGCCCTTATCCGGGAGAATTTTGGTTTTCATCTTCACATGAAACCTTTTGCCAAATGATCTTACGATTGCGTCCATCTCCAAATAATTTCCAACGCGCTTATCAACCCGTATTAATTCGGCCACCTTGGGAAAATGCTCCGGGAATTTCTCAAAGTTGGTCATTATTCCGAACACATTTTCAACCGGAGCCTTCACCACCCATTGCCTATGAAGCGTTATTTGGTTCATCTATAGTGTTTTACAATAATTTATGCCCGCCGCTAGCTGGCAGCAAGCGCTGTACCCCCCTCCTAGTAGTTTACTGTTACGTGATGCTAGGATCTTTTTGATATAAATTTTCCCATTCTTTTACCACTTTCAATGCTTCTTGTTCCAGTTCCGGCATATGAATTAGCGCAATAGGTTTGGCAAACTCTTTATTAATGTTTGAAATGTTGTAGCGGCCACCGTAATATTCATCAGAAACTTTTTTTTGAACAGGCAAAAAAAATTTTTGGGATTGACGCCCACATAGAAGCGCCTAAACACATCAGACATGGCTGCATTGATGCATACAGGATAGCTCCCGATAGATTGCTGGTTCCAAAATTTTTGCAAGCATCCCTAATAGCGGCAATTTCGCCATGACCGGTTGGATCCTTCAGATTATTCCCGACGCTAATGCCCGAGCCGACTATTTCGCCATTTTTTACAATAATTGCCCCCGCAGGAAATCCTCCCTGCGCCACGGATTCTTTTGCTCTTTCTATTGCCTTAATTAAAAACTCTTTATCTTTGTTTTGCATAAATATTACTGTCTTACCGTTTGTGACAAAACTGGAATGGCGTTAGACAGCGCGATGGTGATTTGATATTATATCACAACACAATAAAATCATTATGGATCATTATGAAAACACTATACGAACTCGCCAAAAATAAATTAAGAGGTTCTCACGATTTTTCTCATGCCCAGAGATCATTGAAATTTGCCAAAGAATTAAATTCCGCACGCAAAAGCAATTGGAAGGTAATTGAAGCTTCAATTTTGCTTCATGAATTTACGAAAAATGATCCCGACGGTGCAAAAAAATTTTTAAAAGGTTTCTCAGATGAGGAAGCTAGAAATGTTATTCATTGCATAAATACTCATTACTGCCTCAAAAAAGTTAAGCCCCTAACAATAGAAGCAAAAATCGTCCAGGATTGCGACACTCTGGATATGTTGGGCGCCGTTGGCATTGCCAGGGGGTTTATGGCCGCGGGCGAAAAAGGCTTAAATTTGGCGAAAGCCTCAGATGAATATAAAAACAAAAGAATTGGTCTTTATGCCAAATTAAACTTGAAAGAATCCAAAAGAATCGCCAGTAAAAAATACAAATTCACCAAGCTTTTCTTCAAAACCATTGATGAGGAAATGCGAATAATCATTTAATTATTCCCGTTAATGAATCTCCCCAGGGACAAACGCTACGGGATCTTGATTGAACCGCCTTCCGCTCTGCTCCAGGCGTCCCCCGCATACTGCGGGGGACAATCTTCATCCCCCCGCTAAACGCGCGGGGTATTAAGATTTGTTCAATAAATTTAAGGAGCCAACAAGCCGGTTTTTGCCAGAATAGAGTTGCGCGGTTAAGGCCGCTTTTATGAATGCAACTTTGTAACCGCCTTAAGGGCGGTTTTTCGGTTGAAATTCGCCGCACGCCGGCCGGGATGAAGTTGTGGCAAATCCGTATGGCGATGGGACATCATTAGTTGAGTATTGCGATATTTAGGCAAATAGTGTATGATTATAATATAGTAATTATATAATATGCAACAATTATCAAACAAAGAAACGGCGCTTCTGGGCTTACTTTCGGAAGGGCCGATGCACCCCTATCGCGTCCAGCAGGAAATCAATAACCGTTCCATGCGCGAATGGACCGAAATTTCCATTTCATCGATCTATAAGATCCTAGCCAAACTTGAAAAGGAATCATTGATCAAAAGCAAGTTGAATGTTAACCAAAACAATATTTCCCAGAAAATATATTACATAACCACAAAAGGCCGCCAGGCTTACGAAGCCAGCCTTCTGGCCATATTAAGCGAACCGGAAAAAATGCTTTACCGCATTGACTTAGCCACATCCCATCTTGGCAACATCAGCCATCAAAAAGCTCTCGAGGCGTTAAAAGGCTACCGGGAAAAACTTGCCTCCGGCCTGAAGTGCTATAAGGAACTGGAAAAATACCTGGCTGACAGCGGTTGTGCCTGGTATTCCCGGGCCCTCGCCGTCCGGCCGCAGTACTTGGCAAAAGCCGAGATCGAGTGGGTGGATAGCTACATCAAAGAATTGCAAACGCGTAAATAACATTAAAAAATAATTTTATGCCCCATAACGAAATCATCATCAAAAACGCGCGGACGCATAATTTAAAAAGCGTATCGCTTGCCATACCAAAAAATAAGATAATCGTTTTTACCGGCGTTTCCGGTTCCGGAAAATCTTCTCTTGTCTTTGATACAATCTACACCGAAGCCCAGCGCCAGCTTATCGAAACATTTTCGACATTCGCTCGCGCCCGCATGCCCAAGCTATCCAAGCCCGACGTAGAGGAAATCAAAAACATTTCCACTGCCATCGTTATCGACCAAAAGCGCATGGGAAGCAATATGCGATCCACCGTTGGCACGGCAACCGAGCTTTATACCTATTTAAGATTGCTGTTTTCGCGTTGCGGCAATAAATTCATCGGTCCCTCGTTTGTTTTCGGGTTCAACCATCCCCTTGGGATGTGCCCCGATTGCAAGGGTTTGGGCAAGCAAATAAAAGTTGATATCGATCTGCTGATCGACAAGGAAAAAAGCATCGCCGAAGGGGCAATCGACCATCCCGATTACAAAGTCGGCGGCTGGCAGTGGCGCGAATTGGGGGCAATCGGCCTATTCGACACAAATAAGAAGCTAAAAGATTTTTCAAAAAAAGAATATGACGACCTTTTATACGCCAAAGGCATTGCCGTGGACAAAATCCATGGCGCAGGTACATACACAAAAAAATTTGAAGGCGTCGCCCGAAAACTCGAACGAATATATTTGAAAAAATCGCCCGAGGAATTGAACGAAGGCCGGAAAAACGCCTATCAAAAATATTTTGTTTATGCCGCGTGCGATTCATGCCAGGGATCGCGCATCAATGAGAATGCCCGCAGCGTAAAAGTCAACGGAAAAACCATCCCCGAATTGATTAAAATGGAATTTACCGACCTTTATTCTTATCTCAATGGCGTTGATGCCGCTATCGCCCGCCCAATGGCAATGAAAATGAAACAGATCCTTTCGCATTTGATCGACATCGGCGTCGGCTATTTGTCGCTGAACCGCCCTGTATCAACGCTTTCCGGCGGCGAAAGCCAGAGGGTAAAAATGGCGCGGCAATTAGACTGCGATCTGGTTGACCTGATGTATATTTTGGATGAACCGTCCATTGGATTGCATCCGCGCGACAACCATAACCTGATCGAGATCCTGAAAGAACTGCGCGACAAGGGCAATAGCGTTTTTGTGGTTGAACACGATCCCGATATGATCGGTTGCGCCGATCATATAGTCGATGTCGGCCCGCGCGCCGGCGTAAACGGCGGCGAGATCATTTACTCCGGACCCTTTGCGGGATTGGCGCAATCAAAAGGGTTGACCGCCGAATATCTAAACAAGCGCTCCCCCGTTGCCAAGACAAGAAAACCATGGGCCGAATACATTGAAATAAAAAACGCTTCCCTCAATAATTTGAAGAACGTATCGACAAAGATTCCCAAAGGGGTGCTTACCTGTATTACCGGAGTTGCCGGTTCGGGAAAAAGCAGCTTGATCAACGATATTTTTCTCAAGCAAAACCGCGGCGCCGTGATCATTGACCAGTCCCCCATCGGCAAATCATCGCGCTCAAATCCGGCAACCTACGTTGGCATATTCGACGATATCAGAAAGGAGATCGCGGCCCAAACCCGAACCAGCGCCTCCTTGTTCAGTTTTAATTCCGCGGGAGCCTGTCCGAAGTGCAAAGGTCTGGGAACCGTCGGCTACGAAATGAATTTTTTGGATGAGATCCGGGTAGTTTGCGATGAATGCCAAGGCAAAAGATATACCGAAGAAGTGCTGGCGATCAAATACAACGGCAAGAATATCGACCAAATCCTCCACACAACCATCGCGGAATTAAAAGGATTCTTCCAAGGCTCCCAAACTAATAATAAGCTTCAGGTATTGACCGATGTCGGCCTTGATTATCTTGAACTTGGCCAGGCATTGAGCACGCTTTCGGGCGGTGAAGCGCAAAGGATAAAACTCGCTTCCGAGCTCCATAAAAAGGGAAACATTTACGTTATGGACGAACCCACGACCGGCCTGCATATGGCTGACATCGATAAACTGTTATTCATCATCGGACGCCTGGTCAAAAACAACAATACCGTGATTGTCATCGAGCACAATCTTGACGTAATAAAAAATGCCGACTGGTTGATCGACATGGGGCCCGAGGGAGGATCGCGCGGCGGGCAAATCATATTTGAAGGTACCCCCGAAAGCATTATTGCCTGCCCCCAAAGCTACACCGGCCAATTCCTAAAGAATTTAAATCAATAGGCCTATCCTGGCCCCGGTTCATCATTGGAAAAATTTATTAAGGCCAGGCGCAGTTCGCATCATTTTGCCTTAATTTTAACGAATGATGTCGTGATCGCGCTTATGGCCGTTATGACGATCATCGCCGCTCCCGTTGCAAAAAACCAAAAGGGAACCCCGCGGATCTCGGCCGCCGGTCCGGCAACCAACAAGCCGATGGGCATCGCAAGCGACATTAAACTGCCCAGCAGAGAAAAAGCGCGTCCCTGGGCTTCCAAAGGCATGGTTTCCTGTAAATAGGCAACGTAAGGTATGTTATATAAGTTTCCGCTCGCGCCCATTGCCATGCACAAAGCCGCAAACATCCAGAACCCGGCCATATTTTGATGAAGAATCCCGCAAAGCAAAGATATAACGCCCAAAGCGGCAAGCCCCACATGAACAGCGCCAAGCTTATTCTTTATATTCCCGATGCCGCTTATGGCCATCGCTCCGACCATCATGCCGGCCGCGTACGCCAGTTCGACAAAGCTTGCGTGCCACGCCGTAGCCTTGAAATAATCGCTTGTCATTAAGGGATAAAACATGGCCAACGGCAGGAAAAAAATCATGCTAGCGGTGGAGGCCAAGGTAACAATAAAAAGTTTTTTGTCTTTTAAATATAACTTTATCCCTTCTTTAATTTCGCCAATGAAATTGCGGCTAGATTGTCCTTGCCGCTCAATCTCCGGTATTTTGACCACCGCCACCGAAGCAACCGCCGCAATGGCTCCCGCCAAGTCGGAAAGCAGAATCACCGGCAATGACCATGCCGCGTACATTGCCGCGCCCAAAACAGGACCGAGCATAAATGCTCCCGACTGCATAAACTGGCTCCAGCCATTAGCGCGGACAAGCTCCTCTTTTGGCACGAGCATGGGAACAATCGCCTGCATCGCCGGCAAATGAAAAACACTTCCGACGGCACGGATGCCCAATACCACGCAAGCCATCCAATAAGGCGGATCCCAAACGAAAAACGAAAGCGCAAAAATCGCCGCGACGATTCCCGCGAACAGATCGGCGGCGATAACAATGGTTTTGCGGCTCAACCTATCGATCCAAACGCCCGCGAAAGGGCCCAGTAAAAACTGCGGGAGGAAGGCCAGCAACCCCGCCAGCGACAGCATCAACGGCGAAGATGTTTCACTGGCCAGCCACCATATAAGGGCAAACTGCACCGCACTGCTGCCGATAAGAGATATTGTTTGTCCCGCCGCGATAATCAAAAACCTTTTTCTCCAGCCCTTGAACACAAATTGTTGTTGATTGTCCTCTTCCATAATTTTTATGAAAAAGCCTCTTTCCATTAAAAAAATCGGGGTTTCCCCGAAAGACGCTTGACCGAGCACGTTTTCAATGAAGTCCGAAGCTATATTAGCAAAAAAATCCCGCAAAAACAAGCCATCCTTCCCCATTTTGCGAAGGTCTAACCTTCGCAAA
>CAYYEP010000024.1:0-9149 GCA_964470995.1 uncultured Candidatus Saccharibacteria bacterium | reverse complement strand
GCGATTGCGATGATTCCGATTCGTCTAAAACCACTAGCTGTTCTGGAATTGACGACCGGGATGGGGACGGCGTAGAAGATGGCACCGATAATTGTGTTGCGGTTGCCAACGCGGATCAGGCCGATGCCGATGGCGACAATGTGGGCGACGCTTGCGACAATTGTTCCCGGACGGCGAACAGAGATCAGAGGGATTCCGACGGTGACGGGTTGGGCGATGTATGCGACGGCGGCGGCGATTCCGAAAATAACATTGCCGGTGTTTGCGGCGATCCCAATGGTGGCGAATTCAAGACCGCGCCCGGCGATAATCTTTGCCAAACCGGCGAGGCTTCGGCAATAACCGGAGAGGGTCCCTGGAGCTGGACTTGCGCCGGACAGGGCGAAGGCGCAGACGCCCAGTGTTCGGCCAGTGTTGCCGATACCGATGAGGGCGACGATAATCCGGACAAGGACGAGGATGAAGAAGACGATGAAGGTGAAAATGAAGACGATAATAATGGCAAAAGCGGAACCGCCGCGGTTTGCGGCTCCTCTGACGGCAAGAGTTTCCGATCGTCGCCGGATACTAATTTTTGCGCAGTAGGAAAGTTTACCAAAATCAGCGGCAACGGTCCCTGGACGTGGATTTGTGCCAGCGAGGACGGAGGCGATGACGCGAAGTGCGAGGCGTTTGAAAAAACCTCAAAATCTTCATCAAGCTCGCATTCCAGCCATCCCGGAGATTGGGCGCGCGGTTCCAGCCGCGGCGGGATTAAACCCCAGGTGGCCGGTGCCCAGATCGATTTGGACGAAATCGAACGCTTGATTGGCGAGATTGCCGGAAAGGTTTCGCAATTGGCGGCCGATATGGGAGCCAAGGGTTCGGTACTGGGAGCCGCAACCGAGGTTTCTACCGGTGTTCTGGACTAATATTCGTTTGTTGTTAATAGGCCCGGCGCGCCGGATGAGGCTTCTTAAAATGCGCGGCGAGTAAACTGCCCTGGGGCGGAGCCGGTGGGTATTCTGGCAGATAAATAAATTTGGGCAGGCGGCGTCTCTACGATGTTATTTTGACGCCGCCTCGAAAAAACGTATATATGGGGGAAGTTAACGGACCTGTCATTTCAAATAGGGCAAAGGCGGTTATGTTTATCCTTGCGGCGTTATTGCTGACCGGTTTTGGTATTGAAGAAAGCTTAAACGAACACGAACGGGCGGCGGTATTGAACGCAATCCCCAATGTTTCGGATATGGCCACGTCGCCGACGGTGCAGGAGTTGATCGACGACAGCCGGCAAACCGCGAATGAACCCGCGATAACGGAAAATACGCCCGATGGCGGCGCGGAAGCGCCGGCGGCGGCAGGGGGCGGGTTGGCAGCCGAACCGTTGACAGCCATTTCCACTGGGGCCTTGGATGGTTATGAGAATGTCATCTATATCGAAAAGATCGGGGCCGAACTACCGATTATTGATTCGGACAGCTATGATAACCGGGTTTTGCATAACGAATTGGACGACGGGGCGGTACGCTATCCGGCATCGGCGCTTTTCGGCCAAGAGGGACAAACGGTGCTGTTGGGACATAGCGCGCCTGACAACTGGCCTGATATTAAACATGATACGGCATTCTCGCGGATCGATGAATTGGGCGCAGGCGATGAAATTGCGGTATATTTTCGAGATAAGATTTATACCTATTCAGTAACGCGAAGCGAGATTATCGCAAAGGGCGGCGACTTGTCGGGCGAGCCGCCGTCGGGCAATTCGCTGGTATTGGTAAGCTGTTGGCCGCCTGGCCGGGACTTAAACCGGATTGCAGTGGAAGCGATTTTAACGGGTGTAAAATAACCTGCGATTGGCGGCATATTGCATTTTGCGGCGGTTATTTGCTAATATTTAAAATTACGTCCGATAGGACGTGGAGGTCGACACTTAAATTAAAATTGCATTTACTAAGCCAAGCGCAAAACCAAATTAAATTATGAATACATACGTGAAGTGGATTTCGGTGCTGGCGTTTGTGATCACGGGCGGTTTGCTCTTGGGAGGAAACGTTATCGCCGACGGCGAAGAAGAAACCTTGATTGAGGCGGATACGGTAAGCCAGACCGACCAGATTCAAGCGTTGGAGGCGCAAGCGCAATCATTGACCGAGCAAGTGCAGGAGTATATTGCGGCGCAAACGACCGCAACCGCTCAAACCGCGCAAGAAACGGATACAAACCAGCAAGAAACGGAAACAACCGAACAAAAAGAATTGTCGCAAGACGAACTTGACGCGATATATACTCAAGTCAAGGAGATTGCGGCCAAGACCGAAGTTATCAAGATCGAAGTGGAAAAGTTTGTGATGGTTCGCCAAATCACGGAGAAAATCGCGTATCTTCAGGGCGAGGTGGATAAAATGAGGCGCGACGAGGCGGCGCTAGCCATGGAGACCGAAAACGAAACTCAAACCGCGGACGAAAGCGAAGCGGAGGCGGTAGAAACAGAAATTGCCGAAACAGAAACGGCGCCGCAAGGCGATGTTGACGCCCAGATCGCGTCAATTAAAGCCCAAATCAAGGATTTGACAAGCCAGTACGAGGCCCAGAAGGCGGCCGAGGAGGCACAATCGGCAACCGAAGAAATTTCTCCCACCGAGATTGAATGCGAGAACGGGGTTTGCACGGCAAAAGTTAACATCACCCCCGCCGGCGAAGAAGCAGAAAGCGACAAAGAGTCCAAAATCGGATTTTGGCAGTCAGTCAGTGATTTTCTGAAGAAAATCTTTACTTTTTAGCGAATTGGTAAAAATTGCGGCTCCAAGCCTGTTGGAAACCCGCGAACTTGAGAAAAAAGCGCCTGGCAGGGCGCTTTTTTCGTTGGATCCGGTACCGATATCAATAAATAGGGTTTTCATTGGTTTCGCCTTTGGAGTGGATTTTATTTTTTGGGATGAGCGGTTATAATATGAATAAGACCGGAAGGTTTAGTTTTTTGTGGTAAAAATTTTGTCCAATAAACTACCCCGAGGCTAACCATTGGGAGGTTCGCATGTGAACCGATTAGCCCGGAGGTATTCTGGCGGGTAAATAAAATGAAAATCAATTTAACAATGAAAAGCAAGTGCGCGCACTTGCTTGCGCGGCTTAAGTTTTTTTTATTGCCTTGCGAACGAAACGGTTATCGCGCGAGAATCTTTAGCGGGAATTTTTTGACGCTTTTTTTCATTTCGGTGTTAGTATTGAAATTGGGTTTCTTTTCATTTATGGCAAGCTTCTCCGAATTGCCGTTCTATGCCGACATCACCAGAATGACGCTGGTCGATATGGCCAACGAAAACCGATCACAATTTAATGTTCAATCGCTGGTTGAGAGCCCGGAATTAGAAGCGGCGGCCTATATGAAGGCGGTGGATATGGAAAAGAACGGATATTTTGCGCATACGAGTCCTTCGGGAACAACACCCTGGCACTGGTTTGAAGCGGCCGGATACGACTACCGGTACGCGGGAGAGAATCTAGCCATCGGTTTTATTGATTCCGAAGAGGTTCAGGCCGCGTGGCAAGCGTCCCCCACGCACGAGGCCAATATCGTCAATCCAAAATATCAGGAAATCGGGATTGCGGTTTATCGGGCAAATTTTAACGGCAATCCGGCGACGATTGTGGTGCAGTTATTCGGCACGCGCCAGACAGGCGTGCCGGCGGCAAGCGGCACTGTTGCGGCAAGCACGAACACAGCCGAACCAAACGCAATCGCCGAATCGCCATTGCCAAAAGATGTTCTGGGGGCGTCAACGTCGAAAGATGAAAATATTTCGTTTTCACAAAGGGCGGGGATGTTTTTTTCCAACGAATATTTTGCGGTTCTGCAGTGGCTGATATACGGCGCGATGGCGATGGTAATTTTACTGCTTTTTGTTAATTTCGCTTTAAGCGCGGATTTTGGACGCCCGGAAATTTTGGCAAAAGCGATTGGATTCGTGGCGCTAATGGCGGCATTCGGCCTGATCGACCGCGGTTTGGTTATCGCGCTGATCCCACACCATATTTCGATATTCTAAGCGATTGATTATTAACTAGCTTTATGCCCGTATTTAAGCGAAAGACACCGGCTTGGCGCCGTTTTATAAAAAAATACCATATACCGATCGCGCTTTTAGCGGCGATGGTAGTTTTTTGGGGAAATATATCATGGGCCTTCAATGGCGATGTTTGGCGCCAGTTTCTTTCGGATTATTTTCCGCAATACTTCCCAAGGCCGTATGTTTTGGTGGAACACGCACCGGTTCTGGAGAATGCTGGAGCAATAGACTACTCTGATGGCAACACAAAGGGAAAAACAGAAACGATCGTAAAAAGGGAGAGTGATCCGGCAAATGATCCGGTGGAACGGCGCGATCTTTTGTCGATCCCAAAACTTGGTTTGGCAGTGCCGATTATTACCGCCGCCACCGACGATGCCAAGGTGATTTACGGATTATTGGATTCGGGAGTAGTTCTTTATCCGGGATCGGCGGCTTTTGGCACTGCCGGGCAAACGGTAATTCTGGGACATAGCGCGCCGATTGGATGGCCGATGATCAAATATGATTGGGTGTTTTCGCGTATTAATGAGTTAAAGGAAGGAGATATGGTGGCGGTCACTTATAATAATGAGACAAGGTATTATTCGGTAGTTGATACCCGCATCGTGGACAAACAAAACGGGGTACCAACTCCCACGGTAGACGGCAATTCGCTGG
The DNA here is from genome assembly GCA_964470995.1 of uncultured Candidatus Saccharibacteria bacterium. GTDB lineage: Bacteria > Patescibacteriota > Minisyncoccia > Minisyncoccales > UBA5738 > UBA5738. The sequence goes on along the minus strand of CAYYEP010000024.1, from coordinate 4,437 downwards.
CGCTGGTGAGCTGTTGGCCGCCCGGCAAGGATTTGAACCGAATCGTGGTCGAATGTACAATTAAAAACGAATAGTTGAATACACTTTGACGGGGCGGAAGCCCGTTTTTTTATCCCTTGATAGGACACGCGATTCGTGGTAAGAAATTTTATAATAGCCAATAGTCTTGACAATCTGCATTATTTTTGATATAATATAGGTTGAAAGAACAATATTCAGTTTAATTTTTACAGATAACAAATAATATGAATAAATACTTTAATTTTATTGCCATATTAAGCGTGGCATTGATATTGAGCCTTATTGCGGCGGATCGGGCGCACGCGTCTGTTTCGAATTGCGTCCAGCCCGGTTGGATCAATATCGCCGGAAACGGCATGGACGCGCAAGTCCGCTTAACCAATAACGTTAGTTGCGGAACAATGACGGTGAGCGTTTGTTCCTATCGGGTTTACCAATTTCCGACCGGCACCGTGGGATGGCTGAAAAACCAAACCTTACTTGATTCCAAGACGGTTACCCTTAAACCCGGGGAAGTCGTTTATACTACGGTTAAGACGGATAATTGTATGACCCAAATCGATCTTTTTGAGGGGCCTTGCGTTTACCCGTTCCCCAGCGACAATCCGCATGATTTAAGCACGATTGTGGGCGGGCAAATTACCAAATATCACGTTCTTTGCGAAAAATGCACGAATGAGTGCGATTCCGTAAACCAGAAGGTTTGCAGCGGGAACTCGGTTAAAACCTGCGTTAAGGGTTCGGATGGCTGCAATCGTTGGAAATTAACCGATTGTTCGGCGGGCATGATTTGCCGCGACGGCGAGTGTGCGGCAAGCTGTACGGACGAATGTTCCACCAACGGCAAGCGCGAGTGCTACGGCAATGGTTTCCGCACCTGCGGCAACCATGACTCCGACAGCTGCTTGGAGTGGGGCAGTGTGACAAACTGCGACAGCGATGAAACCTGCAGCAACGGCTCGTGCGTGAAAACTTGTACGGACGAATGTTCCACCAACGGCAAGCGCGAATGTTACGGCAATGGTTTTCGCACCTGCGGCAACCATGACTCCGACAGCTGCTTGGAGTGGGGCAGTGTGACAAACTGCGGCGCCAGCCAAACCTGCGTCAACGGCTCGTGCGTGGACGATTACGACGAACCGACAGTCAATCTGACTTCGACCGGAGACGGTTCCTGCGGCACCGGATTTACATTAAAATGGATTTCCACCGATACCACTTCGTGCGCGGCCAGCGGCGCGTGGAGCGGCAGCCTGTCCACCAATGGTTCAAAAAAGATCGCCGGTTTTGACGGTACCCGAACCTTTACCATCAAATGCTGGGGTAAGGGAGGTACCGCGACCGATACCATCACCCTGACGGGCAACGGCGACGACGATCTGGAAGTTGACGCCGGCGACGACGTGACCATCGACGAAGGTGAATCCGTGAAACTGCGGGGGACCGTGGACGGCGACTATGACGATCTGGAATGGGATTGCAACGGCGGCGACCTGGATGACGAGGATACCTTGCGTCCGACATTTGAGGCGCCCTCAAAGCGTTACGATTACGACAAGGTTTATACCTGCACCCTGACCGCGAAAAACGAATGCGGCGAAGATTCGGACACGGTAAAGATTCGGGTGAACGCCGACGATGAGGACGAGGATATGCGCGTTTCTTTGAGCGCCGATCCTTCCAGCGGCTGCGCGGCGTTAAACGATGTCGATCTGACCGCCGAAGTGGATGACGATTCGAAGAACGAGAAATACAAATATTATTTTGATTGCGACGATGACGGCGATTGGGACAAGACCGCGTCCAGCGACAACGATTCCTATACCGCCAGAAACCTTTGCGATTACAAAAAAACCGGAACCTACACCGCCAAAGTGAAAGTAACCAGCAACGGACGCAGCGCGACCGATACGGTGAGCATCCGGGTGAAGGATTGCGATACCAAGGAGGAGGAAGGACGGCTAAGCATCGATAAGACGGTTCGCAGTATCGGAGGCGGTTCCGCATACGCCGAAACGATCAGCACTAATCCGGGAGATATTGTTTCTTACCGAATTGAGATAACCGCCAAAGGCGGTGATGTCGACGACGTGGTTGTAACCGATGTTATGCCGGCCGGCATCTATAACCGACGTAACGTGCGGTTGGAGGGATCTAATCTTGAGGGTAATTTAGGCGCTGGTATTAACATTGGCGATATTTCTAAAGGTGAGACCAAAACAATCACTTACGACGCCACCGTGGCCAACGCAGATTATTTCAATTATGGACAGACTCAAATGACCAATACCGCAACAGTGGAGACGGATGGTTCGAATGCCCGATCGGAAGCAACAGTAATCGTACAAAAGAGCGCGATTGCGGGAGCGACCATAGTTTCCACAGGATTCGGCGGCGGAAGCGCCCTGGCAGTGATAGCAGGCCTAATGGCAGTGCTCACGGCGATACTAATAGCTTTTCGGGGCAACGCAAAGGCGATGTATATGACCGTGGCTGCCCACCTGAAAGGCAATACCGAGGTAAAGTTGGCAAAACGTATTGATTACGTAAAAAGAAATAATTTGATCGGCCAGTAATCTTTGCCGGCAAATCAAGAGGCAAAACTCCGCCAATAGCGGAGTTTTGTTTTGAAATTAGCAGCGGTTATCCTCTTGCATTTGTTTGATCGCAGTACTCAATGTATTGACTTTTTTTGTGAAAAGTTTTATAAAGTTGATAGATTGGGATAGGTGATAAAGTGAGTTCATCAAGGTTTTCAGCCGTTGTAATGCTCGCGGCAATTTTTTTGAGCATATGTATCGTTCCTGCAGTTGATGCCAAGGGCATCACTGTGGGTGACCAAGTTTACGAGAAAGCAGCGGGACAGATACAGATGACTACGGTGAACGTAGTCAACTCGCCCGGCGCCAGCGTGGCTATCGGACAGCAGCAGGCTAGGACCCGGGATGACGTCCCATTGACGGGTACCTCTCGGGCAACTAGTGACTGCGAGCGGTGCGAAGAAAAAGCTTTAATCCCGGATAAAATCGTTGAGGAAAGAATTCCTCGCGATTACGTTTGTGAGATGTTGGCGTTCGACAGCGACGAACGTAATACGTTCAAGTACGTCGTCGGGTTGTTCCTCGACGCCGTACGGATATCTCTTTGGGATGTAAAGACTCCCATCCCAACCGCGGAAAAACTCAATAACGCACTTGCAGGCGCTAATGATCCCGGCACCAATAAGGCCCAAGATTGGGCCAATTCGTTGAGGGCGGTGTGGGATGGTCCCATAATTATAACAAAAAATAATATGGCATTCACATTTGCCGTAGCCTATCATGATGGCTACACGATTGAATGCTTCAGTCTTCATCGCCGGGGCGAAAAACTCATCGTTAAATCGGTGGGTTATGTGGAAATTAGAGGGAAAGGAAATTCTCATAACCTTCCAAAAAACAGGGCCCAGACGAGTTGGGCCGAACAGATAGATTAAATTTTGCATTTTCAGGCCAATATAAATCTTTTGGTGAGTCTCAAGGGAAGCATGTTGGCCTATTTTTTTTGGTTCATTTTTATTGACAAATTATACATCATATTCTATAATAATGATGGGACAGCAAATGTCTGCAATTTTGAATTATAATTAAATAACAAAACCAAAGATATGCGTAAGATTACAAGAAATTTTTTTTACGCGATTGTTGCGACAACGGTCGGAATTTTAGTTTGTTTGTTCGCAATTCCAAATAACGCGCTGGGTTATATTACTTCCACCTCCGGGGTAACTTACTCCGGCGGCGCGGGTTGCTCGGGCGGAAGCTGCGGCACAACCAGCGCTTCCAGTTCCGGGCATTATATTACTACCACTTCTGGAGTGACTTACTCCGGCGGCGCGGGTTGCTCGGGCGGAAGCTGTAGCACAACTACAACCGCCTCTACTTCTTGCGGTTCAAATTGTTATAATCCGCCGAGTTGTTCCAATAATTGTTCTCCTTCGGGCAAGCGAGTATGCTCGGGCAACGGGTTTAAGACCTGCGGCAACTATGACTCGGATTCCTGCTTGGAATGGAGCGGTGTGACCAACTGCGGTTCCGGGTACACTTGCAGTAACGGTTCGTGCATCAAAACCTGCACCGACCAGTGTTCCGCCAGCGGCAAGCGCGAATGTTCCGGCAACGGCTGGAAGCAGTGCGGAAACTACGATTCCGATAGCTGTTTGGAATGGAGCGGTGTGACCAACTGCGGTTCCGGGTACACTTGCAGTAACGGTTCGTGCATCAAAAGCTGTTCGGACGATTGTTCGGTTTCGGGGCGGCGCGAATGTTCCGGCAACGGCTGGAAGCAGTGCGGCAACTATGATTCCGATAGCTGTTTGGAATGGAGCGGCGTGACCAACTGCGACAGCGACCAAAGCTGTAACAACGGGTCGTGCGT
>CAYYEP010000023.1:0-9873 GCA_964470995.1 uncultured Candidatus Saccharibacteria bacterium | reverse complement strand
TGGCCACGCATTTGAAATAATAACGAGGCTCGCGAAGGTCTAACCTTCGCATTAACGAAGGTTAGACCTTCGCTTTGGCCTTTCAGTCCGGAAAATCCGAATACAAAATTAAAGGGGTCTAACCGCTCGCGAGTATCCCTCGGATTACCTCGGGACAAGCAGAACCCCGGAAATGCAAATTCGAAATACTTGAAATAGTTTGTTTTTTCGGAATTGGTTGTCTTTTTTTAAAAGGGGCCTAACCCCTGCGGCAGGATGCAAAAATACCTCAAAAAGGTCGGACCCTTCTAGAAAGGGTCCGACCTTTTTGATTGCAAAGTTACTAAATTCTTTCTATTTGGGCTCCCAGAGAACGCAATTTTTCGTCAAATTTTTCATAACCGCGTTCAATGTGGAAAATGTTATCCACGATCGTTTCGCCGCGGGCGGCAAGGCCCGCTAAAATCAACGCCGCACCCGCGCGGATATCGGAAGCGTCAACTTTGGTGCCGGTAAGCTCGTTTTTGCCAAAGATCAGCGCCCGGTGCGGGTCGGTGATTTCGATATCCGCGCCCATTTTGCGAAGTTCCTGCAAATATTGGAAACGGTTTTCATAAAGCGGTTCGTGGATCAGGCTTTTGCCTTGCGCTTGCGTGAGCAACACCGTGGTTTGCGGCTGAAGGTCAGTGGGAAATCCCGGATAAGGAAGCACCTGGATTTTGGTGGCTTTAAAATTATCGCTGGGGTTGATTTTAATATCAGTGCCGCTTACTTCAAAATCAACTCCAATATCACGCATTCTTTCCAAAAAGAAAGTTAAATGTTGCGGCTCGGTATTGTGGATGATTCCTTTCCCGCGGGTTAAGGCGAAAGCGATCATAAAAGTTCCGGTTTCCAGCGGATCGGCGCAAATCGAAAATTCAACTCCTTTAAGTTTACCGCAACCTTCTATTTCCAGGGTGTGGCCGCCGCATCCCTTGATCTTGGCGCCCATTTTTGAAAGCATGGCGCAAATATCCTGTACTTGCGGTTCGGCCGCGGCGATCTCGATGGTGGTTTTACCATGTGCGGCGGCGGCCAGCATCATTACGATTTCCGTGCCGATAACCGAAAACTCCCGCAAAGCAATGAATGTTCCTTCGATCTTTTCGGGGACTTCAAAGCAATAAAAGCCGTTTTCTTCCCAAAATTTGACGCCGAATTTTTTTAAAGTTTCAAAGTGGATTTTTACCGGCCGGATGCCGATCTTATCGCCGCCCGGGTGGGGCACCTTAAACTTGCGAAAGCGCGCCAACAGAGGGCCGATCAGAAGAATGGAAACCCGCATTTTTTCAAACAGCGCGAACGGAATTTTTTCCGGATCAATGTCTTTGGCGTTAAGCTTTATTTTGTGGTCATTTAACCATTCGATCTTGCAGCCCATTTGTTCGATGATATCGATTTGGTCGATTACGTCAGTACAACGGGGCAGGTTATCAATCACGCACGTTTCTTCGGTTAACAGAGCCGCGGCCAAAACCGCGCCGGCGCTGTTCTTATATCCCGCGACCGCCATTTCGCCGTTAAGTTTATTGCCGCCTTTTATTAAAAATTTTTGTATCATGTTTAGATAAAAATTGGATTGAAACCGCGTGTTTTTTAGGTTATTATACAGTCTAAGGAATAAATTGGAATAAATCAAATTTTATTTATGGCGGCAAAAAAAGAAGTAACGGCCCCAAAAAAGCCGAAAATCACCAAAAAATTCAAAATTGTTTGTCTTGGAGGCGGCAATTTGATGCCCCGGGTTTTACTTGAACCATTAAAAAAATACCCGGTTGAATTAACCGGTATTACATCCATGGTTGACAGCGGCGGTGCCGCCGGTCAATTCCGGGAACATTTTGGCGTTCTGCCTCCGGGCGACATCCGCCGCCACGTTTTGGCATTATCCAACGCGCCCCGGTGGAAAAAAGATCTTTGGAAATTCCGGTTTGGCGGCGAAGTGTTTGCCGACGGGCATAAAGGCCATGTTTTTGCCAACGCGTTTATTGCCGGTTTGGAATACCACCTAAAAGACCATCGCCGGGCGATGGCTATTGTTACCGAATTTATGGAATTGGGCGGTAACCGGGCGCTTCCCATGATCATTGACAAGGCCCATATTTACGCCGAAATGGAGGACGGCCAGATTGTGGAAGGCGAAGGCGAGATTGAGGTTCCAACAAAACACGACCCGAATTTAAAGATCAAAAAAATATTTCCCAAGCCCGCAGTCAAGCTTTTCCCATTGTCGAAAAAAGCGATTCTGGAAGCGGATATTATTACCATTGGCCCAGGCGATCTTTATTCGAGCCTGGTGCCTTGTTTTTTGGCCGACGACGCGCCGGCGATCTTTAAAAAAGCCCGGGGCAAAAAAATTCTTGTCAGCAATACTGTGGCGCGCAAGGGAGAAACCCACGGTTTTTCCGTGGGAAAGTTTGCCAAAGAGATCGAAAATTATATGGGCTCGCCCCTGGATTTTGTTTTGTATCACAATAAGCCTATCGACAAAAAAATACTGTCAGATTACTGCAAGGGCCGTCCCGATGTTGGGGAAGAATTGGCCATTGATGCTGGCTTGGATAAAATTAAATTTATCGGCGCCGACATTTTAAAGAAAGACGAATTTGCCTACGACCCCAAAAAAGTAGTTAAAGCAATCTTTAAATTGGCGAATTGCAAACAAAAATAATATGGCAAACCAATCATTGCAGGCGGTGGTCCTTGCCGCGGGCGAATCTTCCCGGCTTTGGCCGCTTAATTCCCAACACAAAAGTTTGCTCAAGATCATGGGCCGGCCGCTCATCTGGTACACTATCAACGGTTTGGGTAAGGTTGGCGTCAAAGAAGTCGTAGTCGTACAAGGGCCAAACCGTGATGCCGAAAACGCCCTTAAGGATCTCCCGCTAGGGGTCGAAAATGTCAAATACGTGATCCAGGACCAAGCCAATGGCCAGGGGAAAGCCGCTTTTACCGCCCGCGAACACATCAGCGGCCAGTTCTTTGTGGTGTTTGGCCACAGCATCGATTGTCGGGAAGTTTGCGAAAAAATGCTGCAAAAAAGTCGTCAGACCGCTGCCCAAACCGTTTTAATCGGCCAGCCCACGTCCGAGCCGTGGCTCTATGGTTGTCCGCGCGTGGAAGGAGACCGGCTTTTCGAAGTCATTGAAAAACCCGCGCAAGGCAAAGAACCGTCCAATCTTAAAGTTAAAGGAGTTTATCTTCTCGATAATAAATATTTCGATTATCTCGAAAAAACATTCGGCACCACGCATTTTAACCAGGAATTTGAAGTGGCGCTGTCCGCCTATACCCGCGAACACGATTCGCGAATCGTGGTTCTGGACAAGGATTACAAGGGGGTTTCACTCAAGTACCCCTGGCATTTATTCAAGGTTAAAAAATATCTTTTCGACAAATTGCTGGTTAAAAAACAAATTGCCAAATCGGCGCAAGTTGCCAAAAGCGCGGCCATTGAAGGGAATGTTATTATTGGCGAAAATGTAAAAATTTATGAAGGTGCGGTTATCAAGGGCCCCTGTTATATCGGCGACAATTCGATCGTGGGCAATAATTCGGTGGTGCGCGACTGCAACCTGGAAGCCGGCGCCATGGTGGGCGCGTTATGCGAAGTTGGCCGCTCCATTTTTCAGCCCGATGTCCATGTGCATTCGGGGTATTTCGGCGACTCGATATTATCCGAAGGAGTGAGAGTGGGGGCAGGCTCGATCACTGCCAATATCCGCATTGACCGCGGGTTAATATCGGCCCGGGTTAAAAAGGAAAAAAACGGCGTCAAAATCCTTTCCAAAGTGGATACCGGTTTAACTTCTCTAGGTGTTATTGTTGGCCGCAATTCCAAGATCGGTACTCGGGCGACTTTTATGCCCGCCCGCTTTATCGGCAAGAATTGTTTTGTGGGGCCGATGGCCACCATTGCCAAAAATATTGACGATGGTACTACGGTAAATTAACTGTTCTCCCGAAGCCGCGCGTACTATAAACCGCACGGTTTTGACATTAATTGATATTAAGTATATATTAATATATTTATATACGCTTTTTTTGGTGAGCGTTTAGCTCTTAAATAACAAGGGAAAAGGAGAGGATCTTATAAACAATAAAGAAAAAGAGGCGGCAAGACGGTTTTCGTTTTGCTGTATGGCGGATATACGTGGCGGTAACTGCACGTTGTTTCCGCTTTTGAGCCCGAGGGAGAGAACGAGACGCTTTAAAAAAGCTCGCCTCGAAAGGGAAAGATACTGGAGGATGAAAGTAAATCCTCGGACGCGTACCAAGGGCAAATACAGCAAAAAACTAGAATTGTCGCCATCTGCAGAGGATGTAAAAAAAATGTCTGATATGCTGGCTTGCATAGGACCCGCTATCTATATTCCTCAAGAAAAGAGGAATATTACGATAGTGGAAGACGACGGTACGGAACTCCTTGATATTCTACGAGATTTGCGTTACCTCAGGGCGCAAGAAATAATGTCAAGCTCCAGTTACAACGACGGAAACTGCCTGCAACCGCCGAGAGAGTTGGCTTGGATTTAATCCAAGCCAAGTTAAAATATGGAGTCGCCATTATGTTTATTTGGCCGGCTCCCTGAATCCATCGGGTCGGTGCTTGTGCATCGGCCCCTCATTTTTTAATAATGTGGTAAAATTAAAAAAATCGAGTTCCAAATTATGGCCAAAACCAAAAAAACAAATACCAGCAACAATTGCTTTGTCATTGGCGTAGATGGCGGCGGCACCAAAACCGCAGTCGCCCTGGCTGATATGGATGGTAAGATCGTTGCCCGCGCGCTGGCGGGTATCGCCAATCCGCGCAACGTGGGCATTGCCGCGTCCGCGGAAAATATCGCCAAGGGTATCTCGCAGGTTTTGAAGCGCCGCCCCGAAGCGCGTGTTGAATCGGTCTTTATCGGCATGCCTGCTTTGGAGGAGGAATACAAAAACAAAAAAACCGAAATTCTCAAAGCATTAAAAAAACAAATTCCCGGAATTTTCAAAAGCAAAGTGACGCTGGGCTCCGACCAGATGGTGGCATTTCGTTCCGGCGCTACCGGCCCGGACGGCATCGTGGCTATTTCCGGCACAGGATGCGCGGTCCATGGCTGGAATAATGGCAAGGAGGTCAAAGTTAACGGTTGGGGCTGGCTCGCCGACGAAGGATCAGCCTTCTGGGTTGGCCAAAAAACTTTCCAGGCCATATTAAAAAGTTATGACGGGCGGGTGCCCGATACCGTCCTGGAGAAAACCGCCTTGAAAAATTTAAAACTCAAGAACCTGCACGATCTCATCGGTTTTGCCTACACTGATTTTGCCAAAAATATTCCGTTGCTTTTCCGGGTGTGTGACGATGCGGCCGGCCGTAGCGACAAGGTGGCGCGCGAGATCTTGATCCAGGCCGGTAAGGAAATTTCCCTGTCGGTGCGCGAGGTTGCCGCCAAACTGCATTATTTTGAGCAAGTGCCGCTGGTTCTGGTTGGCGGCGCCTACACTTCCCGTTGGGTCGCCGACACCGCAATGGACGACATCGAGCGTTATTATCCCGGTAAATTCGATTTTGTTGTCATTGCCGATCCGGTCGCCGGCGCGATCCGGCTTGCTTTGGAAGCGATAAAGAAGTAAATTGGCGGTTATGGAAGAAACTTATTTTTTAGCGGTAGAAACTTCTTGTGATGACACATCGGTCAGCGTTTTAAAAGTCGCGGAATCATCCGGAAAATTGCGAAAGATTGAAGCGCTAACCAATGTTATTTCTTCGCAAACCGAACTTCACAAGGGCTATGGCGGAATTTATCCGTTTTTAGCCAAGCGCGAGCACAAAAAGAATCTGCCCGCGGTTTTTGAGCGGGCGCTGGGGACGATCGATATTTTTAAAATAAAGTTCATTGCCGTCACTAATGGTCCCGGGCTGGACCCGTGCCTTTGGGCTGGTATCAATTTTGCCCAGGAATCGGCGCAAAAATACAACCTGCCGCTGGTTGGTTCCAACCACCTGGAAGCGCATTTTTTAGCCAATCTGTTAACGCTCGGTGTCGGCGAAAACGAATTTGTAAATAAGTATTTGCCGGCGGCTTGCCTGGTGGTTTCCGGTGGCCACACTTTGTTGTTTTTGGCCAAAAATATTGGCGATTACGAATTATTGGGCCAGACCGTTGACGACGCCGCTGGCGAATGTTTCGACAAGGCCGCGCGCATCCTAGGTCTGGATTATCCGGGCGGGCCGCAGATTTCCAAATATGCCAAAGAATATGTTGACCGGGGCACGCCGGCAAAATACGGCATATCCTTGCCCCGGCCGATGTTGCGCCAGAAAAATTATAATTTCAGTTTTTCCGGATTGAAAACCGCCGTGCTTTATTTGCACCAAAAACAAACTCCGGAAATACAAAAAGACCCGGAATATTTATGCGAAATGTCCTATCAAATCGAACAGGCAATCACGGATGTTTTGGTTGCCAAAACCAAACGCGCTGCCCAAGAATTTAAAGCCCGCTCGATCATTATCGGCGGGGGAGTGAGCGCCAACCTCGAATTGCGGACCCGCATAGAAGATGTTACTCGTGAATTGGAATTGAAATTTCTTGCCCCTTCCCCCGATTTGTCTGTCGATAATGCGGCTATGGCTGGAGTTGCCGGTTATTTTGCTTTTAAACGCGGCCAGGCGGCAAAAGATCCGCAAGATTTGGTTTCCCAGCCGAATCTGGGAATTTGAATAAATAAGAAATTACGCGCTGCCCGGTTTTCCGGGTTTTTTTAATTAAGTTTAAACGAATGTTTCGTATAATAACTTGACAGATATATAGTTATGAATATATATTCAATATATAAAGGTCGCTAAGTTTCAATTAACCGGAAATTTTACGGTTGCAATAATCAGAGCCGCAAGATTTCCAATAATATTATGCCAAGATTAGATGCAACTGGCCCGGCCGGAATGGGTCCGGGAATCGGGCGCGGAATGGGTCCTTGCGGGGCCGGAATGGGCCGGGGTGGATGTTGCGGCTGGGGCCGCGGCATGGGATTTGGATTAGGCCGCCGGAGATTTATTTCTCCCAAGAATGAAATGTCCGCGCTGGAAGAGGAAGAAGCGATGTTGGAAGAAGAATTGAAGGCTATCCGTGAGGAAAAGGCCGCGCTCAAGGAGCAAAAGAACTAAAAAATACGCCCGTATATCCCTTTTAGCTAAAGGGCGGGCGTGTTTTTTTTGGGGAAAATCGATTTTTAAAGCTAAAAATAAAAAAATGAGACTGCACAATAAAACCGCGGTAGTTACCGGCGCTTGCTCGGGCATCGGTAAGGCCATTGCCGAAATGTTTTTAAAGGAAGGCGCTAACGTAGTGTTTTCCGACATCAATCTTGGTATGGATTTTGAAAATTACGGAACCAAAGCTCTATACGTTAAAACCGATGTTGCTAAAAGTGCCGATGTTAACAGCCTTGTTAAAGCCGCGGTTGATAAGTTCGGAAAAATCGATGTTATGGTCAATAACGCGGGTATTGGCGGTTTAACCGAATTGGCCAATATGCCCGATGAAGAATGGGATAAGGTGCTGGCGGTTAACTTGAATGGTGTGTTCTACGGCGTGCGCGCGGCGGGCAAGTATATGAAAGAAAATAACATCAAAGGCTCGATTATCAATATGGCCTCGATTTTGGGCGCGGTAGGTTTTCGTAATGCGGGAGCGTATTGCGCGGCTAAAGGGGGAGTAAACCAGTTAACGCGTACCGCGGCTTTGGAATTGGCACCGAACTGCGTTCGCGTTAATTCCATCGCTCCGGCATTTATTAAAACGCCCATGACGCAAGGATGCCGAGAGGATAAGGGGCTGAATGACTTAATCACGGGCGCGACGCCTATGGGATGTTTTGGCGAACCCGACGATATCGCTTGGGCGGCGGTTTACCTTGCTTCCGACGAAGCGAAATTTGTTACCGGCTCGGTATTGTATGTTGACGGCGGCTGGACCGCGCAATAAATCTTTTTGCTGGGGCGGCGGCAAGGATCAAAGCCGCCGTCCCAGAGCTTCAAATTTTTTGTTATTGATATTTTTGATAAAATAAATTAATAAACTACCCCGGGGCAAAGCCCCGTGATATTCCTTCCGCTAAGCCGGCACAACCGGCTGTTTAAAATGATTGGACACAAAAAAATGATTACTGTTTTAAAACTCGCGGCCGCGTTCATATTAAGTTTATTTTACCCTTTGGCTTCCGAAGCGTCCGGTTATCAAGTTAACGCCTATGTTTTCCACAGCGAAGGTTGCCCCCATTGCCGCCAGGAGCGCCAATACCTGGGAAGCATCTCTTCAAAATATCCTTCGCTGACTATAAGGGAATTCGAAGTTGCCGGCAATAGCGCTAATCGCGTCTTAATGGCCAGCGCCGCCCAAAAGCTGGGAGCTACGGTTAATGGCGTGCCATTCTTGGTGATCGGAGACCAATATTTTATCGGCTTCTCCTCCGGGGCTACCGAATCGATCGAAAAAAGGATCGCCTTGTGCGCGTCTTCGGGATGCGAGGATCCGATTGCCGGCGTTATTGAAGGGCAAACGCAAACCGAAAACAAGCCCGACGATGATCGGCCCCGGCTTTCTCCCAGCCAATTCGAAAGCGTCAAAATAAATGTTCCTTTTTTCGGAGAGATAGACGCTAAATCACTTTCCCTTCCGGCAATAACGGTAATATTGGGCGCGCTTGATGGTTTCAATCCATGCGCCATGTGGACGCTGGTTTTTTTGATCAGCTTGCTTTTGGGAACCAAGGATAAAAAGAAAATGTGGATATTTGGCATAACTTTTATTGCCGTGTCTGCTTTTGTTTATTTCCTTTTTATGGCCGCCTGGCTCAATTTGGTTTTATTCTTCGGTTTTATTGTCTGGGTAAGGGTCGCCATTGGCGGCTTGGCCTTGGCGGGATCATTTTACATCTTGAAAGATTATTACACTAATAGGGCCGGGGTATGTAAGATTGGCGATGAAGATAAAAAGGAAAAATTATTCAATAAGCTTAAGGCGGCGATATCCAAGAATAATTTCTGGCTTGGATTGGCCGGAATCATTGCACTGGCTTTTGCGGTAAATCTGGTTGAACTGATCTGCTCTGCCGGATTGCCCGCGATCTATTCGCAGATATTGGCGTTAAACAACATCGATTTCCTGCAAAGATATCTTTACCTTGCGCTTTATATCATCTTTTTTATGGCCGACGATCTGCTGGTTTTTATTGCCGCCATGGTCACAATGCAGCTTTCCGGATTCAACACTAAATACACGAACTTCTCCCGCCTTATCGGCGGATTAATGCTTCTTGCGATTGGCATATTATTGATTTTCAAGCCGGAATGGCTTATGTTCGGATAAAGGCGCGTTATAATAACCAATCATATATATGGCCCGGCCCAGGCTTTGCCGCAATATCAGATTCGATCCGCAGGTAAATTTTTTTAAACCGCGGGGGATACCCGTACGTTGTTTGGAGGTGGTTGAATTAACCTTGGAGGAGGTTGAGGCTTTAAGATTGAAAAACATCGAAGACCTGGAGCAGATCGAAGCCGCCAAAAAAATGAATACCTCGCAAAGCACGTTCCAGCGCATTTTAGCCTCGGCCTGCCAGAAAATGTCCGATGCCCTTATCCACGGTAAGGCCATCAAGATCGAGAACAAAAAATCCTGATCGGCGAAATTCTGGAATGAATTGCGACTTTGTATTTCAAAACCCCGCTTTTAGCGGGGTTTGTCTCAATTTTGTTCAAGGATGAATTTGTACAACTAAGCTTGAACCTATTTTACCAGCAAAAACTAGCTTGGCCTACCCCCGACTAAGCTTTGCGGCGTACCATCGAGGCCGACGCTCGCA
>CAYYEP010000022.1:0-12895 GCA_964470995.1 uncultured Candidatus Saccharibacteria bacterium | reverse complement strand
GGAGTGATTATATGAGAGATAACGGGGAAATCAGTTGGGTCAAACTGTCTTTCCTGCCGATAGTATTTGCCATTTTGGCAGTGGCGTTCACGATTGGGATAGAATATTTTTCGGATGACAGCTTCCCCATAGCGACGAACCTTACGAAGGCAATAATTAACGGATTGGCAATGCTGGGCATTCCGGCACTGGCGATATTTGCGATCATAGCGGTAACCCTTTTACCGGGAAAATATCCGCCGCGCGAAAATCCGTACTTATGGATATTAATTGCCGCCGGTCTGTTTTGCTCAACCTTAACAGTAGGCGCAGTGGTGTTGTTAGGTTTGCACGATTTACTGGCTGTCGCTGCTTTGGCGGCAATACGGGAAATTGAAAAAATTCCCAGTTATGAGTATTTTTTGGCAATAAGCCTAGCGTCGGCACTGTCGATAACACTATTTCTGTATATTTATTATATGCGTCAGGCGCTGAAAGTAGTAAAATCTAAAAATAGACAATAGCCTATGGCGGCCGGCATCCCAGCAAGGGGGCCGGCATTTTTTTATCAAAGTCGCGGTGCTATAATATTTTTATGTTCCAGGATTACCAAATACAAAGCGACCCGTTTGAAGATAAGCCGCTGACGGTGAGCGAATTCATCAGCCGAACCAATACGCAATTAAGAGCGTTGGCGGCCCGAATCGTGGGCGAGATCGGGCGAGTGGACGAGAAAAACGGCCATCGCTACTTCGCGTTAAAAGATGAAGCTAATGGAAATACGCTTAACTGTATCGTGTGGCGTTCAAAATACGAAATGTTCGGCTTAAACCTCAAAGAGGGCGATAAGATCATTATATCCGGCCGGCCGGAAATTTACGCGGCCAGCGGCAAGTTGTCGTTCATTTGCGATTCGGTCGAATTGGCTGGCGCAGGCGCGCTAAAAAAAGCCTATGAGGAGTTAAAAAAGAAACTGGAGGCTGAGGGATTGTTTGCGCCCGAACGGAAGCGCAAATTGCCGCAATTCCCGCGCACCATTGGCATTATCACTTCGCGGCAAGGAGCGGTAATCAACGATTTTTTGACCAATATCGGAAAATTCGGCTTCGTTCTGGAGCTAATCGATACGCGAGTTGAGGGCCAGCTGGCCGTCGGGGATATTTTGGCCGCGATAAAAACCTTTAAATGCCGCAAGATCGATGTTCTGGTGGTGATCCGCGGGGGCGGTTCGCCCGAATCGTTGCAGGCTTTCAATAACGAATTGATCGTGCGCGAGATTGCCGCGTTTCCGGTGCCGGTGATCGCCGGTATCGGGCACGACAAAGACGTGCCGCTGGTACAGATGGCGGCAGACATTTCGGTATCGACGCCGTCAATTGCAGCGATGCAATTAAATGCCAACTGGCAGAAGATATTGCAATTTATCGGCCAGCAGGAGATATCAATAATCGGCCGCTACAAAAACGAATTAGCGCAAACTCGAACGTCACTGGCAGGTTACGCGGGGCTTCTGGGTAATTTCCGTTTCATCTTGAAAGATATTTTGTCTAAGCTGAATGATCGCGGACAGAAGATGCTAACAGTAATCGCCCAAGCGCTGGAAGCGGCCTGTAAACGAGCTGACTACTTGCAAAACCTCATTACGTCACATAATCCGGAACGTCCGTTGAAACTAGGCTATTCGATTGCCACAATTAACGGGAAAGTGATAAAGAAAACTTCCCAGGTCAAGGCGGGATGCCTGCTTGATATTAGATTGTCCGACGGCAAACTTACATCCGAGGTCAAAAAAATAAGCAATAATTAACAGCAATATGGCAACAAAAAAAGAGCAACCGTCGCTTAATGAAAATTTGCGGCAATTGGCCGAAGTGTCGGAGTGGTTTTCTACACAAAAGGAATTGGATATCGAAAAGGGGCTCGAAAAAGTAAAATTGGCCGCTGAACTGATTAAATCCAGCAAGGAAAAATTGAATAAACTGGAAAATGAATTCCGGGAAATCGAGAAAGAATTTATTCGGGAAAATGAAAACCAAATATAAGCAAATCGACAATGCCGGTATATCTGCCGGCATTTTAATTTTCATTTTAGCTTTTTGGATTATCTTATAGAATGGCAATCAAAAATTTCAATATTCTAAATGTCGGCGACTTGGAATTGCTGGCGCGGCATAACGCCGCGCCTTGTGTTTCGATATACACACCGCTACGCAACGGCATTTTTAAATCCAAAGAGGGACCCGTTAGATTTTTAAACCAACTAAAGCTGGCGCGAAAATATCTGGAAAAGGATTTTTTAATGAGAAAAAGCGATATTAACCGGTTTCTAAGACCCGCCACCGCGCTTTGCGAAGATCATTTTTTCTGGAAAACGCCCGCTGACGGCGTGGCGGCATTCATCGGCAAGGGAATATTCAAAGGATACCGCCTACCGATACGATTTGCGGTTTCGGCGACAGTCGGAAATTTTTTCGACCTAAAACCGCTGTTCCCGCTGCTTATGGGCAACCAGCATTATTATTTACTGTCGCTGGATAAGCGGCATGCAAAACTTTTTTTGGGCACGCGTTACGCGATCAATGAAATCGGGGGTAAGGATATGTCGAAAAATACCGCCATTCCACAACCCGATAAAGGCAACAGACAAATTGGGTCGCACGGCATCGGCGCCGGCAATAAGGCAGCGATTTTCTACGGCCGCGGCGGGATCAAAGATGCACAACATAAGATTATCGAGAATTTTTGCCGCGCCGTAAACAAAGAGATCCGACGGCAATTAATGTTTGAAGCCGCGCCCTTGTTATTATCGGCGCCGGTAAATATCACTTCAATTTATCAAAAGATCAATGGTTATCCCTGCTTGGTGGCAATCGGACGCGAAATTACCATCAAGGAAATACAAGAGCGGGATCTTGCGCGCGCGGCGTGGCAGGCGGTAAGGCCTTATTTTGAAAAAAAGATCATCGACTATCTTGACCGCTACGAAATGATGCGCGGCGGCGGGAAAACCAGCGCCGATCCGGAAGTAATCGCGGCGGCGGCGGCAGAAGGGAGAGTGGAAACGCTGTTTTGCGCCCGCAACGTCCGGGTATGGGGCAGAATTGATCCGCTGACGGGACAAGCAATTGCCAGCGGTAGAAAAAGCGCCGCGGATGAAGATTTGGCAGTTCGCGCAGCGTTGGAAACTTTTTTGCAAAAAGGCTTAGTGTTTGTTCTTTCGCACAATTCACTGCCGCCGGGCGCGGCGATGGCGGCAATTTTACGTTATTAGCGCAAAATCGTCTCAAAAAAACATGAACAAAATGTTTTCGGATTGACAAAACACAAGGAAGGACGGTAGATTAAAAACAGGAGCTTTAAAAATGAATATTGCAGTAAGCTCCAAAGCACAGATGAATAAGGGAGTGATAAATGATATGTACCGGAAGAAGTTTGTATCGGTGAATATGCGCGGCAAGACAAAGCGACATGTCGGCGCGGCAATCAGAGCTTATAATGAAGACGGGCCGCCGGGGGTTTGGTATTGGCTGAAAGCGAAGAGTTCTGGCCCGAGCCGATCCATCGGCTGACAACATCAAAATACGGCGATTTGATTTTGCTGGCCGGAGTGATGTTAGGTTTTATTTTGTTAATAATTTACTCAGCGCAGTTCTAGATATAAATCCAGACTTAAGGTTTGGATTTTTTTAGCTGATGGAGGCGCCGGCGGAGATGGAGTCGTCGACGCGCAAGGGGCAATGGCCAATGCCATCCGCGGCGACCAGCATCATCCCATGGCTGACGCCTTCGCCCAGTTTGCGTTCGGCCAGGTTTACGGCAAAAACGTATTTTTTACCGACCAGTTCGGCGGCAACAACGAATTTGCGGATACCGGCAAAAATAGTGCGCGCTCCAACCTCGGCGCCAAAATCGATTTTCATTTCGATTAATTTATTGCTCCAGGAAGGTTCAGCCGCTTCCAAAATTTTGCCGACGCGCAAGTCGATTTTTTCAAATTCGCTAAATTCAATTGTTGGTTTAGTTTCCATTTTTTTATTTTCTTGCCGGAATACCTTGGAAATTTATGGATTTGATTGCGTAAATTTCAGGCAATCCGGTTCGGTTATGAACCGCCCCGCGGCCGGGTCCGGGCAGTTTATATTAATATACTTTATATTATATTCGAAAAATTTATCATAAACACAAAAAAAGGAATTGTTAAGCGGGGCGTGGACTAAATCGGGCCGTTGGTGTAGATTAAAGTTGTTGCGAAGCATCGACCAGGGCCCGGTATTCACGCTAAGGAAGCAAATGCTCCATCAAAGCAAGCATATCCGGCGAACCAGATAGACTATCCCGGACCACAGCGCCGAGGTATTCCTATCGAAGCGCTTGGCGACAGCAAAGATCGGTTTGCAAAGCTTAATACGGAAAAGTTTGATACCCCGCCAAACATCGCCGGGGCGGACCGTTGGGCGGTTCATATCCGAACCGATAAGTCCCGAGTTATTCTGGCGGGTAAATAAATGAATTATTCCCCATTAAATCCATTCAAGCCCCGGGAAAGCAAAAATTTCCGGTATTTTATTGTTTTTATGCTAATGCTGGTGAGTTTTGGGCTGGGGCTGTGGGCGGGAAAAACCACTTGCCCGATCCGGCCGGCGGAAGGCGCCGATCTGGAATTATTTTGGAAAGCGTGGCACACACTGGAAGAAAAGTTCGTGGATCAAGGAAAAATCGAGCCTCAGACAATGATGTATGGAGCGATCCGGGGAATGGTGGCATCATTGGAAGATCCCTATACTTCGTTCTTCGACCCTGAGGATTCAAAAAAATTCCTTGAGGATACCAACGGGTCTTTTGAAGGCGTGGGAATGGAAATCGGCATTAAAAAGGGGCAATTGCAAGTAGTGTCGCCGATCGAAAATTCCCCCTCCCAAAAAGCGGGATTGAAGGCGGGCGACATGATCGTGCGCATCGGCGATCAAACGACCGCAGATATGAGTACCGACGAAGCGGTTGATTTGATCCGCGGGCCAAAGGGAACGGAAGTAATCCTGGCGATCTACCGCGAAGAATGGCAGGAAACGCGAGATATCGCGCTGGTGCGCGACATAATCGTGGTTCCCTCGATGAAAATGGAGATCAGGGAGGATGGGATCGCTTATATCGAGCTTTATCAGTTTACCGAAAAGGCGGGTGACGATTTCAGAGCGGCGGCGGTGGATATTATCAATAGCGGCGCCAAACGGATAATTCTGGACGTGCGCAACAACCCGGGCGGATACCTGCATATATCGCAGGAAATCGCAGGGTGGTTCCTGGAAAAAGGGCAAGTGGTGACGCATGAAGATTCGGGCGACGAGAGAGAAAACGAAGACTACCTGTCGGAGGGCCCTTCGTTGCTTATGAAATATCCGGTAGTGGTATTGATCAACGGCGGTTCGGCGTCGGCATCGGAAATTTTAGCAGGCGCTCTGCGCGACAACCGCAGCGTAAAGCTAGTGGGAGCTAAATCTTTTGGCAAGGGATCGGTGCAACAATTGGTACAATTTAAAGAGGGATCGTCGCTAAAGGTAACGATCGCCAAATGGCTGACGCCAAAAGGCGATCAAATCAGTGAAATCGGGTTAACGCCCGATGAGGAAATAACGATTACCGCCGAAGACGAAGAGGCGGGAAAGGATCCGCAACTGGACAGGGCTATTGAAATTGTGAAGGAATTGCAGTAAAATATGTTATGTGAAAATGGCCAAAACCAATAACGATAAAATATGAAAGTAATTCTACTCCAAGATCTTGAAAACGTGGGAAAAAAATATGAAGTAAAGAACGTTGCCGACGGCTACGCGAAGAACTTCTTATTCCCCAAAAAGATGGCGCAGATGGCCACGAAAAACGCACTTGCATGGGCCGAAACCCAGCGCGAGATTCACGCCAAAGCTATCGAGAAGGACCTGCAGGAAATACAGGCAAAGGCTTCGGCGCTTGACGGGCAGGAAATCACGATGAATGTAAAAGTGGGCGACCAGAACCAGCTTTTTGAGTCGGTAACGGCGCAAAAAATCATCGAGCGGCTTAAGGAAGCGGGATTCGATATTGAAAAGAAACAGATTAATCTTAAAGATCCGATAAAAGAACTGGGGGATTACCAAATTAAAGTGGAGTTTCCGCACAATCTTGAAGCCGAAATAAAGCTGACTGTCGCCGCCGAACAGGAATAAATTTTTTGCCCCGCGAAAAGCGGGGCTTTCGCTATTCGTTTTTTAGGCAAATAATTTTTAAAAAATCCTAACGCTTATGACAAAGTACATCTTTGTTGCCGGAGGGGTAATGTCTTCTATCGGCAAGGGTATCACCACCGCGTCGATCGGTAAAATATTAAAGAGCGGGGGATTTTCGGTCACCTCGGTGAAGTTTGACCCCTATATCAACGTCGATGCAGGAACAATGAATCCGGTCGAGCATGGGGAGGTTTTTGTTACCGATGACGGCACCGAATGCGATCAAGACGTAGGCAACTACGAGCGGTTTCTGGACCGGGACTTGAGCGCGGCAAACTATGCCACAACGGGCAAGGTGTATCAGACGGTGATCGCGCGCGAGCGCAACCTGGAATACGGCGGTAAATGTGTCGAGGTGGTGCCCGACATTCCCAATGAGGTGATAAGACGAATCAATGCGGCGGCCAGGGAGGCCAAGGCGGATTTTGTGGTGATCGAAATCGGCGGCACAGTGGGCGAATATCAAAATATGCTTTTTTTGGAAGCGGCACGCATGTTGAAGTTGCAATATCCAAAGAACGTATTGTTCGTACTGGTAGGATACCTGCCGATACCGGAGATGGTGGGTGAAATGAAAACCAAGCCCATCCAGAGTGCGACAAAACAGCTAAACTCAGCCGGAATCCAGCCGGATTTTATCATCGGCAGATCGACCCAGCCGCTGGACGAGCCGCGAAAGACAAAAATTTCTACTTTCTGCAACGTAGCGCCCGAGGATGTGATCTCGGCTCCTGATGCGGCTTCGATATATGAAGTGCCGTTAAATTTCGCGGATGAAAAATTGGGTGAAAGGATAATGGCAAAGTTTCACGTCAAGCCCAAAAAACGAGACTTAAGCGTTTGGAAGAAATTTGTGGAAACTATCCGCAATTCAGACCAACCCGTAAAGATCGGCATCGTGGGTAAATATTTCGAGTCGGGAAAATTCACCCTGATGGATTCGTATATTTCGGTGATCGAATCGGTTAAGCACGCGGCGTGGCTCTTTGGCCGCAAACCCGAAATTACTTGGCTGTCGTCGGAAGATTATGAAAATAACCCAAAAAGCTTAAAAGAACTTGAACTTTACGACGGTATCATTATTCCTGGAGGATTCGGCAGCCGCGGCGTAGAGGGAAAAATTTTGGCAATCGAATACTGCCGGACGCATAAGATACCGTTTCTTGGATTATGCCTGGGAATGCAGCTGGCTACGATCGAATTCGCACGGCATATTTGCGGTCTGAAGAATGCCACATCCACAGAATTTAAACCGAAAGCCGAACAGCCGGTAATAGATTTGATGCCCGAACAGCGCGAAATGCTTAAGTCTAAAAAGATGGGCGCGACAATGCGCCTGGGCGCCTACGATTGCGAGTTGAAGGCGGGAACGCGGGCCTTTGATGCCTACGGCAAACAGAAAATTATATCCGAAAGGCACCGCCACCGCTATGAGCTTAACAATGACTACCGCCAGGCCCTGGAAGATAAGGGATTGGTCATCGCCGGAGTTAATCCTAAGAAAAACTTGGCCGAGATTATCGAACTGCCCGACCACCCGTTCTTTATGGCGGCTCAATTCCATCCGGAATTCAAATCGCGGCCCCAAAAACCGCATCCTTTGTTCCGCGAGTTCGTGCGCGCCGGAGTCGAAAGAAATTCAAAAAAATAGCAAAAAATCGAACGTTTTAAAAAGGGCGTTTCTTGATTGCTGCTTAAACAATAAAATAATCAAAAGCACCGCCGATTGGCGGTGCGTTTGATTTGTTTTACTTGGCGGCTTTTGCAGGTTCCACATCAGCAACTTTGGCCCGCCGCTGGGTGCCATTAAAGCACTTTTTGCGAACCTCGCGGTACGAAACGATGCCTTCGGCGACAGAATACAAGGTATTGTCGTTGCCAACCTTCACATTCCTGCCGGCAAGGATCGACGTGCCGCGCTGGCGTACGATCACGCTGCCAATTTTGACCGGCTGGCCCGCGTAGACCTTCACTCCCAAATATTTGGGACGAGGGTCGCGCCCAAGCTTTGTTCCGCCGGTGGCTTTTGTTTTTGACATAGGATTGTATTTTGCATTTCAAAGGTCGTTCCTTGACGCAACCGGCAAGGTGCGACCTTGGCAAACTGCATTTTGATTTTTTGCTTAAACAACAGGAAAATCATAGCAAAAAACCGGTTTTTTGTCAAAAAAAAGAAGGTTCTAGCCCTTCGATATGGATATGGATCAATCCGCATTTTTGCGGCGGCGCTGGCGGCCTTTGGTAATAAGAGCTTTCATTTCCCTCCAAAACTCTTTTAGCGGGAAATGGGTTATCACCAAAGCTAAACTAACAATGAATGAGTAAACAATCCCCGAAAGGATAGTTACCCATAGCACCATACTTAAGCTCGACAAGCCTATCTGGCCGATTTGATTAAATATGTAAAATCCAACCAAAAAGCTTGCCACCACGTTGAGCGGGGTAAATCTCCTAATGCTTACCCCATCCGAATTGGCGCTGGTGATAATCACCATTGCGCCAAAGTAAGAAAAAAATCCCATTATCAAGCTTCCTGAGGCCATGCAAGCGATGAAACCATAGATCATCGCAATAACCAAAAAAAGGACTCCGATATTAACCATCTTTTTCATTCACATATCACCTTTTTTATATTAACATTTATGTAATGATTTGTCAAGGTTAAAAAAAGATGGTTTTTTGCCAAACTCAGCTAAAATAAGCTAAAATGCCATTATGAAAATCGCGATCATCGGCGGGGGAGTGTGCGGGCTGTATCTGGCCAAAAATATGGCGCAAAGAGGCCAGAATGCCACGGTTTTTGAGCGCAAGAAAACTATCGGCAAGGCCTGCTGTTCGGGATTGTTCTCGGAACGTCTTTTTGAACACTTGCCGGAGGCAAAACCGCTGGCAACAAATAAAATCCGGCGCGCGGTAATCAATTTTCCCAAAAGAAGGATTGAATTGTGCTTCCAGCAGCCATTTTATATCATCGAACATAGCCAGCTTGATCTTTTGGCGGCATCGCTGGCGGCACTAGCAGGGGCGACTATCCAAGTGGGCGCGGCGGTTGATGGCGAGCAGCTCAAAGAGATTGCCGACAATTACGACCGGGTGGTCGGAACGGATGGCGCGCTTTCGATAACAAGGAAATTCCTTGGTTTGCCCAACCCGGATTTTTGGCTGGGAATACAATATTTTGAGCCGCGGCGCGACCAGTCGGATTTTGTGGAAACCTGGGCGACAAAAAACGGGTTCACTTGGCGGATACCGCGCGGTAAAGACGTGGAATGGGGGATAATGGAAAAACCCGCGGCCGCAAGAGCTCTTTTTGACGATTTGATGGTGCGGCATAGCCTTAAGCCCGAAAAGCTCGTGAGCGCGATAATCCCCCAGGGACTGGTACTGCCGCAAAACGACAGGGTTACGCTCTGCGGCGACGCAAGCGGCCTAACCAAGCCTTGGTCGGGCGGCGGGGTTGTTTGGAACCTTAAGCAGGCCGATATCCTATTGAAAAATCTGCAAGATTTCGTAAAATACAAGCGGGAAGCTGAAAGCTTCTTTAATTTTAGGATTGCTATAGGCAAATTGGCTAAAACCGCAGTTTATAACGCGGGGTTTGGCTTCCCGGCATTAATACCGCAAACCGTGAAGCTGGATGGCGATTTCCTTTTATTGAAAAAATGAGCGATAACGTAAAATTTGCGGTTTTACCCTGCCACGTCGGATTGATCACCGACGGCAACCGAAGATGGGCCAAAGAACATGGCCTGCCCTTATTTGAAGGGCACCGGCGCGGCTTGGACGCGGCCAAAGCGGTTATTAAGCGGGCATTCGACCTGGGCATCAAGGAATTTACCGCTTGGGCGTTTTCTACGGAAAACTGGAACCGGTCAAAGGAAGAAATTGATTATCTAATGAATCTCTTTGAAAAATGGCTTCTTGAATTTTCGGATCAATACACGGATAAGAACATAAAAATCCGCGTCGTGGGGCAGAAGTGGCGCGTACCAGCGACTTTCCAGCAGGTAATCGAAAAGGTTGAAAACCAGACCCAAAACTGCACCGGCCAGATATTTAACCTGGCATTGAGTTACGGCGGGCGGGATGAGATCGTACAGGGTTTAAAAAGAATTGTCCGGAGCGGCGCGGGCGCCGATGAAGTTAACGAACAAACAATATCCGGCAATCTTTGGCTGCCAGATATTGATGTGATAATCCGCACAGGAGGAGAACAACGGCTTTCGGGATTCTTAACCTGGCAATCGGTTTACGCGGAATTATTCTTTGTCAAAAAATATTTACCGGATTTTACTCCGGAAGATTTTGAGGAAATATTGGCCGATTATTCGAAAAGGCAAAGGAGGTTTGGAAAGTGATATATGCTTCGCACATAATGAAATGGATTTAACGATAATCAAGATCGGCGGGTCGGTAATCACAAACAAGAAAAGCGGCAAGCCGAAGATAAATTCAAGAAATTTGCAGGCGGTTGCCCGCCAGTTGGAAGGCTTTAAAAAGCCCTACATTTTGATACATGGCGCCGGGTCTTACGGCCACCCGATCGCGCAAAAGACCGGAATAAACCAAGGCATCACCAGAACCGAACAGCTGATCTCGATGGCCGAAACCCAGCGGCTGCAAAACGTTTTAAATGCAATGGTATGTGATGCGCTCATAAAAAGGGGAATACCGGCGTTTCCGGTTCAAGCATCGGCCCACGCGGTAATGGACGTTGGACGGCTGATAAAAATGGACATTGACGCGATCGCGGGAATGGTGGAAATGGGGCTGGTGCCGGTTTGCTACGGCGTTCCCGCCTATGACCGGAAAATGAAATGCGCAATTCTTTCGGGGGACCAGATCGCGCCTTATCTTGCCAAAAAAATGGGGGCAAAGCATATTATCGAAGCTGGAGACGTAGAAGGATTATTCACGATAAATCCAAAACGCGACAAAAACGCCAAATTGATACCTAACGTTACCGCGCAAAATTATAAGGAGGTAATCGACCATTTAAACGGAAGCCTGGCTTGCGACGTAACCGGAGGTATGAAGCAAAAGTACCTTGAGCTGTTGGCCGCCGCCGAAACAGGAATTACAGCGCAGATCGTGCATTTCAAATCGTTGAATGCAGCACTGGCGGGAGAACCCATTGGCACCGTAATCAACCTTAATAAGTAAATCTTAATGAAGATCGCAAAGAAAACCCAGCGGAAAGAATTTAAAAACGGCAATTATTGCACCGCCTATGAGTATCCATTAGGCGACGCCGCGATCAATGGGGCGCTGATCGTGATCACCGGAAGATACCCCGAAAAGGGACAGGCGCAGAACCTTTCAAGTAAAGAGCTGGCATACGTGATCAGAGGAAAGGGCAGTATTGCAGTGGGAGCGCACGAGTTTGCGATTGAAGAAGGGGATATGGTGTTGATTGACCCGGGAGAAAAATTTTTTTGGAACGGTGATATGGAACTGTTTATGCCCTGTACGCCCGCCTGGACTCCGGAACAATATCGGATTGCCGAATGAATCTCCCCGGGACAAACGCTACTGAATCTTGGTTGAACCGCTTTCCGCTTTGCTCCAGGCGTCAATAAATACGGGCTCAGCCCCAAAGACAACCAACGCCGCGGCAAAGCGCGGTTTTGTTGTTATTATGAGTTGCAATGTTATAACCGCAATCAGGTGCGCGGGCGATTCCGGTTCGAACAGGTTTTTACCCTTCCTAACTCTTTCCATCAAAAGGCCTTTTTGTTTCAAAGTCGCCAAAATATTATAAAAATTGCTTCTGGTCGTCGCCATTTTGGAAGAAACCTTTTTTAAAATTTCCCGCGCTTCGATGGGGCCGGTTTCAAGCATTGTTTCATAGATTATCGCTTCTTTTTCATTTAATCCAATTTGTTGGAGGATTTTTTCGTACATAAGTGTTTGATTTTTAATCGTAATTTATACATAATACCACCATTTTTTGAGCAGGGGAATGATCGTATTCAAAGGGTCTAACCCTCGCCAGTACGCGAGGGTTAGACCCTGGTAATAGAATTTGATTTGGTTTTTTAGGGGGTGCTTTTCCAGCCATATCCTGGTTTATGTAAGGGGTGCGATCTTTGGCGGTAGCAGCGATTCAGAAATTCTGTTGCTGGGGTCTAACCCCTGCGATTACACAGGGGATAGACCCCTAAATGCCGGCTCATTATTACCTAAAAGTGTCCATTTTGACTTTACAAAACAGGCAAAATAAGCCTAATTAAGCTTATTTTTCCTGTTTTGAGTATTTGTGTTTGTCCAGCAGGACTTGACAAAATTTGAAGGGTATGCTATGATAACAGTGTAAGACGATAGAGAAGCAAGCCGCGAAAATGATGGAGAGGAGAGAGAACGAGAGCGGTTACTGGTTTCAGGGGCTATCCCAAGACCGGTTACCAAAGAGCTTTCGAGGGAAAGATGCGGAGAGGTTATCTACCAATTAACTCCGAATCATCAATTCCAAATTCATCCCCATCATTTTCCCGACTTGCGGGAAGCAGAATAGTTCTTTGCATGTTGAAGGTTGCTGAATGTGTGGTCTTCATTCTCGAGGAGAGAGTGAGGCTGGAAATTAGACATTCCGTAAAACTTCAACTTCGCCATGATGGAACGAACAAAATGCGGCGGCGGCGAACCAAAGCATC
>CAYYEP010000021.1:0-13298 GCA_964470995.1 uncultured Candidatus Saccharibacteria bacterium | reverse complement strand
TATTGGCAAACTAAAAAACACCTCGCGGTGTCCTGATTAGTCCCTGAATTTAGGATATTCCCAAACCGTATCTTATACCGGGGATGTCGAGTGCTCCGGCTTTGCTTGGGCCAAAATTGAGCCCGATTATTGAATAACCACCTGGCGTAGTTTCTACATTTACTTGCACGCAATCAACCTCCTTTTTATTGCGTATTTGTTTAATATCTCCAAAACGGATAAAAATCAAATCCGCCGCTTTTTTTGCTGAATATCGGCGGGTTGTCAAATAGAATCCTTTCATTGGCGGTTAACGCGAAAAAATGTAATCTTTATATATACAAGATATGTATGCAAAATAAACTTTTTATAATTCTTGCCGCTTTGGTTATTTTGGCGGTTGGCGCGGTTCTTATTTTCCGGAATAATGAGGTGGCGCCGCTTCCTTCGCTTACGGACACGGGTTTGAACCGCGATATTTTTCTTTATTATTATAATCCGGATGCCGACAAAGACGCTGCGGGGAATATTTTGTGCAGCCGCGCCGGCTTGGTGCCGGTGACTCGTTCTATTTCTTCAACGACTACGCCTATTCAGGATGCCGTAAGGCTTTTGTTGAAAGGCGGTATCACCGAGAGCGAAAAAGCGGCGGGTATTACCACTGAATTTCCTTTGCCCGCGCTGGAGTTTGTCGGCGCCGATTTGGATAGCGGTGTTTTGACGCTTGAATTTTTGGATCCCAACAGCGCTACCAGCGGAGGATCATGCCGTGCTGTTATTTTGTGGTATCAAATTGAAGCTACGGCCAAGCAATTTGCCGGCATTAACGATGTCCGCTATCTTCCGGGAACCTTGTTCCAGCCGTAATTTTTTAGAGAAACGGGAGGATGGTTTTGGATTTCCGTTTCCGTTTTTGTGTTCCGGTTCGGGGCCGAGGGTTTTTTTGTGTTAAAATCAGATAATTGATAATCCATTATTAAATACCATAATATGAAGATCGGATTGGCATTGAGCGGCGGCGGGGCTTTGGGGGTGGCGCATATCGGCGTTATCGAAGAGCTTGAAAAGGCCGGCGTGAAAGTTGATGTTGTTTGCGGCGTTTCGAGCGGCGCGATCATCGGGCTGGCGTATGCGGCCGGGGGTTTGGAGACTTTGCATAAATTTTACGAGGGCGCGTTGATGGAACTTGCACAGAAAAACCGTTTTTTTTTCGCGACCGGCCCGGACACGGCTTTTAACTATATTGATCGCGCGTTGCGGGATTTATGCGGCGGCAAGAAATTTGAAGATATGGCAATTCCCTTTCGGTGTCTGGCTACTAATTTAGCGACTGGCGAAAGCGAAGTTTTTTTTGAAGGCGAGGATCCGGTCGGGTGCGTGATGGCATCGTCGGTTTATCCGGGAGTTTTTACAGCCAGAAAGATAAAAGAGAGATGGTATATCGATGGCGGTACGACGCATAACCTGCCGGTTGAAGCGGCGCGCGCCGCGGGTGCGGATTTTATAGTTGGGTCGTCAATCTACGCGGTGGATTCCATTAACAACGACGCGGCGGGACGGATGAACCGTTTTGAGATTGCGGGGCGGGCACTGGATATTTTTGAGAAGGAATTGAGCCGGTTTTACGAAAAGCAATGTGATTTTTGCTTCAAGCCCAGGGTGAACCAGTACCGATGGTTTGATTTTTACAAAATGGAAGAAATCGCGGTTCAAGGACGAGCAAATGCGGCCCGGCAAATTAAGGATTTGCTTCTTTTGCTTTCGTAAGGCGCGTTTTACGCAATCGCGCAAGCCGGCTTAAGCCGGCGCAGTCTTGTTTTTTATGGCGGGAACTTTATTATAAATATATGGATGCGAAAAATTTTTGCTTAGTAAGGCAAATCGGGTTTTTTATATAAATTACCTCGGGCATAGCTTTGAGGTCTTCTGGCGTAAATAAAAAAAATGCATAAAACAAAAAGAAAGAAGGAGGGTTTTTTACGTGGGGTTGTTGTTTTGGGTCTTATTTGTGCGGCGTTTTCGGTTAGCGCGATGATCGCGCCCCAAATTTATTTTACCGACGGTCCCAATTTAAGCAAAAACGATTTTAATGCCGGTGAAAAAATTGAAGGAAACGTTCGTCTTTCCAACCAATCCGGCGGCGCTGTCGGCGATTTGTCGTTTAGATTTTTATTGTTGCAAAAAACCGGAGACACCAATTCCTCCATTAAGCTGGTCAGCGAAACCGATGACTTGGAAAAGTTTGATATGGCGGCCGAAGAAGTGGCGGTGCGTGACTTTTCGTATATTTTGCCTTCCAATTTACCTGCGGGAGAGCTGATTTTCAGGGTTCAGCTGATCGCGGGAAGGGGTGAGGATTTGTCGTGGTCGGATAAAAAAATAAAAATCGCGGAAGCGGGCGATTTTGTGAGTCTTGGGAATGGATGGATGCTGGTCGATGGAAAACAGCTTGATCCGGCGGGAGGGATTTATTATAACCCAGGAGACAAGCCGGCGGCGGTTTTTGATATTGTTAATAGCGGTAATTCGGATATAACCGGTTTTTATCGGATAACCAGCTATGTGCGCAATAGCGGCGGCAAGGTTATTGATGAGGCGAACGGTGAAGTTATGGCCGTTAAAGCCGGAGAAAAGACCGGCATCGATGTTTCTCTGCCGGTAATTTCGGAGCCGGAAACTTATTTGTCCAAGGTTGAGTTTTATGATGAAAAGTCAAAAAAGGTAATTTCAAACCCAATATATTTTCGCTGGATAATCAGCGGCGAGAATGCCAAAATTATGTTTGCGGCGACTGACAAGGAATTTTACCGCGCCGGCGAAGAGGCGGAAGTTGCAATCGATTATACGGGTCCGGCGGACGGCAATGTGAAATTAGGAATGGGGAGTTTGGAAGCGAAAATTTTTGATGGTGGAGGACAAGAGGCGGGTGAAGGAATGAAAGAGCTTGAATTGAATGGCGGACATGAAACAATCAAAGTCCCCATTAAAATTGACATTAGCAATCCCAGGATCGAGGTTAAGATAGTTAGGGATGGCAAGATTCTGGATGTTTACGGATATCAGATAAAAACCAACCAAGAATCGATGTCCGGCCAGGATGTTGTCGCAACCCCGCCGGCGGGTTCGGAGAAAGAAGTAAATTGGCCGATTGTGGCGCTGGCGGCGGTTGTTGCGGCTGTGATTGTCGCGCTTATCATTAGGCGCCGCGGCAAAAAAAATACTCAAATTGCGGCAGTTTTGCTGGCGGGTTTGGGAATGGTTTTTGGAGCTGGAGACGGCCAAGCGGCAATCGAAACATTAAACGGCGGCCCAAACAGCGAGAGTACCGTAATTGTGGTCAGTAGTCCGGAGAGGTGGAAAACGTTTAGCCCGGGCGAATATATTGATTTTAAGGGAACGTTGCGCGTTGCTGGTTGCGGTAATGCCTTATTTAACAATAAACTTACCCTTTATCTTACGGAAGATAGGGATATGCCCTATATCGATTGCCGCGGTCGGACTTTTAACAGTTCCGATCTGTTGGAGGATTGCTCGTGCGGGGAATGCCGGAATTGTTACGGTTCCAAACAAGAGCCGTTTCTGGCAACTATGGGGGTTAGCGATTGTTCTACTGTTAGTTATTATGATGAGAGTTTAAAGCGTACGGAAAGAAGATTTAAAAGCGGAGACCACGTAAAATATCTGGATCAAAGCAAGAATTATCAGGCGCGCAAGATTGGAACGCTGACTTGGGCGGATTTGTATTCGGTAGGGAATACGGTTCATTATGAAGGCAAATTTAAAATTCCGGATGACATTAATATGACGGGGAGGGTGCGTTTGTACGCGGTTTATTCCGGGAGCCATTGGGCTGACCATTGGCATTGGAGCCTTTTTTTCCATGAGGCTTATTTGAAATCGGCGCCGCGTGGGAATAATGACGCTTATACGGTTGCCCGAGGGACGACATTGAATGTGGCGGCGGGCAATGGCGTATTGATAAACGACTATGATCCTGACGGCGACACGCTGGCGGCGGTTTTGCTGTCGACATCCAATATCAAGGGAACTTTAAATTTCAACCCGGATGGCAGTTTTAGCTACACTCCGGGCGCCGCTTCCAGCGGTAATGAAAGTTTTACTTATCAAGCGTTTGACGGTTTTGGCAAGTCGGCGCCGTTAACGGTTACTTTGAGCGTTACCAATAATTTGCCGACGGCAAATCCGGATTCTTATATGGTTGATAAAAACTCGTCCGGATTGATTGTCGGTGCGCTTGTTGGGGTGCTTGTGAATGATAATGACCCTAATGGAGATGCCTTGACTGCGGTAAAGGCCGAAGGCCCGGCAAACGGAACTCTCGCGTTACAAAGCGATGGCAGTTTTAATTATGTTCCGAAAAGCGAATATTTTGGGTCGGATTCATTTAAATATTATGCCAGCGACGGCGTTGGCAATTCCGGAGTTACCATTGTTAATATCCAGGTTAATAATACGACCGGTACGCCGGTAGCGTCACCCGATACTTATGTTACCAATCGGAATACGGTTTTGAACGTTCCGGCACCGGGGGTACTGGCTAATGATATGGATTCGGACGGCGATCCATTGACGGCCGAGATAATTTCTGGAGGCGAGCTTAATGGAACGATTGATTTTCGGACTAATGGCAGTTTTAGCTATACTCCGCAAACCAATTTTACCGGAACGGCAACTTTTAATTATCGGGCCAAAGATGCGTCCAAAAATTCAACACCTGCGACGGTAACAATTTTAGTCAAGAATGACGGCGAACCGGTGGCTGAACTGGATTCATATAGCGTTTTGGAAAACGGTGAACTTATTGTTACCACCGCTAATGGCGTTTTGGCAAATGACTGGGATCCCGAGGGCGGGGCGCTGACGGCGCATAAAGAGTTTGGCGATACCGCTAACGGAAGGTTGATATTCAATCAGGACGGTTCCTTTATTTATAATCCGTCGGATGGATTTTCCGGGATCGACAGTTTTGTTTATTGGAATGAAGACAATAATGGCAATAAATCCAATGAAGCGTTCGTGATGATTAAAGTAGAGGACAAGCCGATGCTGAAGGCCGAAATCGAGTGCGCCGCGGGTGGCTGTGCGGGCGGTGCGTGCGGCGGCGATACATGGGTGGCTTACCGGCCCAGCAGCACTACGCCTTGCGTATTCAAGCTTAATAATGGGTCAACTCCTCCAGCTTCGATAACTCAATCGGTATGGAGATTTGATACGGCCGGAAGCGGCAATGATTTCTCCAAAACATTTTCAGGAGCTGGGGGTTATGGCGCTTTACAGCCGGATATAGCGAGCGGCAACTATACCGTTTCACTAACGGTCAGCGACGGTACTCAAACCGATTCGATAAGCCACGGTCTTGAGGTTCGTGAAGATATCAGCGCGGGGTTTGCTTGTTCATTTGACGGGGTTTTGTGGGGCGACTGCGATGATGTTTTGCCAAGGGGCGCGGTTGAAGCCATGGTCTATTTCCGGGACAGCAGCGATACTTTGAGCAATTATTCAAAACCTTCCACGGGTGCAACGATAAACAGCAGGGTATGGATATTTAACGATAACGTGATTGGCGAGGCCAATTCAATTGAAGCGTCGGCGAATTTGGCGAAGGGTGAAAATACGATTAAACTGCAAATAAGGGATACCAATGGCCGTTCCGATAGCAAGGAGTATGGCTATAAGCAGGTTTCGATTCCGGTGTGGAAAGAGGTGGGGCCGACTGAATAATGATGGTCAAAATGGGGTTTTTGAAAAAAATAATTATTGCGGGAGCACTGGCGTTAACAGCGCTGGTGCTTTTTGCTTTGCCGAGCGCGCCATCGATCAAAGATTATTGGGTTCTTGAAGAAGGGGTCAATTTGGAAAATGAAGAGGTGGTTGTAACCAAAATCATTGACGGAGATACGGTCATTGTTTCAGGCGGAGACCATTTACGTTTGCTGGGAATAGATGCGGATGAAAGGGGTTATCCGTGTTATGACGCGGCTCGCCAGCGTTTGGAAGAATTAGTTTTGGGCAAGACTGTCAGTTTGGAGGCAGACAAAGAAGATAAGGATCAATACGGCCGAAAATTGAGATATATCTTTTTGGATGGTGCGAATATTAATAACCAACTAGTTGCCGAAGGTTTGGCAATTGCCCGTTTTTATCCCGAAAATCAAAAATACAAGATTGATATCGTCCAGGCCGAAAACGAGGCCATAAATAATAAAATCGGCTGCAAATGGGATGGAAAACAATCTAAGTGATTTAAGAAAAGAATTACGCGCGGCGGCGGATCCGCAAAAAGCAAAAGACTTACAGAGGTTTTTTAAGACCGGACCGGGCGAATATGCCGAGGGTGACTTTTTTTTGGGGGTGATGGTGCCGCAGACGCGGATGATCATTGAACGATATTGGCGCGATATTTCCTTGCCAAGTATAAAAATTATGCTGGCAAGCAAATTCCATGAGGAACGCTTGTCGGCATTGCTGGTGTTGGTGAAAAAATTTGAGAGCGGCGGCCAAAAAACGCGGCAAGAAATATTCAACCTGTATTTGGCTAATACCCGGTATATAAACAATTGGGATTTGGTAGATTGTACCGCACCTAAGATTGTCGGTGTGTATTTGGAAGATAAAGAGCGAACGATTTTACGAAAGCTGGCAAAGTCCAAAAATATTTGGGAGCGGCGCATAGCTATGCTGGCGGCTTTCAGGTTTATTCAAAAAGGCGACCCGGGCGACGCGTTAAAGATTGCTGAAATCCTGGCTGATGACCGGGAAGATTTAATCCGCAAAGCGGTTGGCTGGATGCTGCGTGAAATCGGCAAACGCTGCGGACAGGAAATTGAAGAAGAATTTTTACTCAAGCATTATCAAAAAATGCCGCGGATAATGTTGCGCTATGCCATTGAGCAGTTTGGTGAAGAAAAAAGAAAATATTATTTAAATTTGCGGCCGGGCGCTTAATGTCCGGACGAGATTTGTTTTGGCGGATTGTCTTTTTTGGTATATAATTTTTGTTAATGAACAATATTAAAAAAATTTTGCTGGGGGTGATATTGCTAGCTTTCGCCGCGGGCGTTTATTTATATCCCGTTATGCCCGATTTGATGGTGAGCCATTGGGGCGGGGATGGCGGGGCCGATGGCTATTTGCCGAGGTTTTGGGCGCTTTTTTTGATTCCGGCGATGACGCTTGCCGTTTATCTTTTTATGCTGATCTTGCCCATGATCGATCCGTTGAGGGCTAATTACAGTAGATTCATAAAGTATTACGATTGGTTTTTGGCGGCTTTCACAGTTTTTATGATTTATATTTACGCGCTGACTATTGCGTGGAACCGGGGGCTTGTATTTAATATGAGCTTGGCGATCGTTCCGGCAATGGCAGCCCTGTTTTACTTTGTGGGTATGATTTTAGAGAATTCAAGGCAAAATTGGTTTATCGGCATCCGTACGCCCTGGACGCTGTCCAGCGAAATTGTATGGGACAAGACCAATAAATTGGGAGCCAAATTGTTCAAGATTGCCGCCATTGCCGCTTTATTTTCAATGTTGCTGGGTTCGGGGGCGTTTGGCGCTGTTATTCTCTTGTTGGTTGGCGCGACGCTTTTTTTGACTCTTTATTCTTATATGGAGTTTCGAAAAGAAAAGTCTTAATCGATGGGGAAAGTTAGTTTTCCTCTTATTGATATTTTTTTAGATTGCAAAGATTGACGGGATTAATTTAAATATAGAGTATGGGACGGGTTATTTTCCGAAAGGGCAAGCGGCATCGCTTGTTTTTTTGTAAATTGGCGGGATTGGCCCGCAATTTGACAACATCTTGAGCGGTTGTTATATTAAAGGAGACCAATTTAGTCTGCTTTAGATAAGACAAATATGAAGATCTCAACCAAAGTCCAGTACGGGTTGCGCGCAATGGCGTATTTGGCGCAAAACGCGGCTGATGGACGGGCGGTTTCGGCGCGCGAGATCGCGCTTCGGGAAAAAATGCCCAACGATTATTTGGAAAAGATTGTGGTTAAGCTATTGAAGGCGGGAGTTTTAGCCGCTAAAAAGGGCGTATCCGGCGGCTATATTATGGCGCGTCCGGCGCGTGAAATTAAGATCGCCGAGATTTTTAACGCTTTGGAGAGTCCGGTAACCAAAATAAAGTGCATCGACGCCAAGTGCGCCCATGAAGAAACCTGCCTGACCAGGGTTCTTTGGTGCAAGATGCAGGCGGCGGCGGATGATTTTTTGGGTTCAATAACATTGCAAAATCTTATAGATAAAGATTTTTAACTTCCAATAATGAAGCGCCAAATCGCATACAAGTTTAAATATCCCAAAATTAAAATTTAGATATTGTTTGTAATTTGTGATTTGGAATTTGGTGCTTATAAAAAGTTATGGCAAAAAAAATAACCAAAAAGAAAACTAAGCGCGCCGGACAGCCCAAGCCGAAGCGTGTATATATGGATTATGGCGCGGCAACTCCGGTGGATCCGCGGGCGGCAAAAAAAACCGCCGCTATTCTGCCGGAAATTTTTGGCAATTCGATGTCGTTCCACAGTTTCGGGCAGGATGCCCGCGTGGTGCTGGAACAAAGCCGCGTAGATATCTCTTCGGTTATTAACGCTAAACCCAATGAGATCGTTTTTACCGGTTCGGCAACGGAGAGTAATAATTTTGCGTTGAAGGGTGTAATGCTGGCCAATAAAAGCCGGGGAAAACACCTTATAATTTCGCCGATCGAGCACGCGTGCGTGTTGGAGAGCGCGGCCTGGCTTGAACGCCAGGGATTCGAAGTAACGCGGCTGAAGGTGGACCAATATGGGATGGTGGATCCCGGAGAGATTGAGGCCGCGATAAAGCCTGATACAATTTTAGTGTCGGTGATGCATGCCAATAACGAGATTGGCACCATTGAACCGATTGAGGAGATTGGTAAAATTTGCCGTGGCAAGGGCGTCTATTTTCATACCGACGCGGCACAAACTTTCGGCAAGATAGCTGTCGATGTTAAAAGAATGAATATTGATCTGATGACCGCCAGTTCGCAGAAGATTTACGGTCCCAAAGGCGCGGCCTGCCTTTATATTCGAGAAGGGGTGAAGATTGAACCTCTGCTACATGGCGGCGGGCAGGAATCGGGATTGCGTTCGTCGACGGTTAATGTGCCGGCGATCTATGGTTTTTCTCAGGCCGTGTTGATCGCCAAAAAAGAAATGACAAAAGAAGCGGCCCGGCAAATCAAATTGCGCGACAAATTGATAAACGGAATACTAAAAACAATTCCGGGGACCCATTTAAACGGCCATCCGGCGAAACGTTTGCCGGGCAATGCCAATATTTGGTTCGAGTTCGTGGAGGGAGAATCGATGATTATTCAGTTGGACATCAACGGGATCGCGGCTTCGACCGGTTCGGCGTGTTCTTCGGCAAAATTGACGGCGTCGCACGTGCTGACTGCGATTGGTCTAAAGCCTCAGGAAGCGCACGGTTCGCTGCGTTTGTCGCTGGGCCGCTGGTCCAGGGACGGCGACGTGAATTATGTGTTAAAAATTTTGCCCAAGATCATAACCAGATTAAGAGAGATATCTCCATTTAAATCAAATGACCAAGAAAATTATTAAGAAATCCATTAAAAAAACAGCAAAAAAAACGGCGGTTTGTCGGCCAAAATGCGGTGTTTGTCCGAAAGGAAGAACTGGTGCCAGCGGGCCGTACACGGAAACCGTGATGGAGCATTTTTCCAAGCCGCATAATTACGGCAAAATTGCCGATGCCGACGGTGTGGGTAAGGTTGGAAACTTGGTATGCGGCGATGTGATGTGGCTGTATATTAAAGTTGTCACAAACAAGGCGGGTAGGGAAACTATCAAAGACATCAAGTTTGAAACTTTCGGTTGCGTGGCGGCGATTGCCACTTCCAGCGCGATTACGGATATTGCCCAAGGAATGGCGCTTGAAGACGCGTATAAAATCGATAAGAAGGCGATTGTGGATGAACTGGGAGGTTTGCCGCCGGTAAAGTTGCATTGTTCGGTGCTGGCCGCCGATGCTTTGGTGGAGGCGGTATATGATTATTATTCAAAACAAAAGCGGCAAATTCCGGCGGCATTGGAAGAAAAGCACCGGCGGATAAAAAAAGAAAAAGATATTGTGGAAGAAAAGTACAAGGATTGGGTAGCCAAGGAAGAAGAAATGCACGGATAGTGTGGTTTCAAAAAGCCGCTCGAAAATTGCGGGCGGTTTTTGTTTTCTTTCGGTTTGCGGTACAATAGCTGATTGGGATTTAAAAAAGGAAAGGAGTTATTTTTAATGAAAGTAAATGTATAGCGCAATGGCAATAGGCGGGATAATCATGAAAGCGGCGAGTATTATGTACGTTAATATGCCGCATTCGCGCTTTTGCATTCTTTCAACCTCCATGGAGGTATTAAAACAAATTAAGCGATAGAGTCAATGGCGATGGACCTGGGTAAATTAAATAAGGAACAGCTGGCGGCGGTAACCTATGGGGAGGGGCCGCTGTTGATCGTTGCGGGCGCGGGTACGGGTAAAACGCGTGCCATTACTTACCGGATCGCACATTTGATCGAATCGGGGGCGGCAAAGCCTGAAGAGATTCTGGCGCTGACGTTTACCGACAAGGCGGCGGGGGAAATGGAAGACCGTGTTGACGACCTGTTGTCGCTGGGATATGCCGATCTTTGGATATCGACGTTTCATTCGTTTTGCGAGCGGGTTTTGCGCCAGTATGGTTTGGATATTGGCATATCCGGAAATTTTAAACTGGCCGATCAGACTGCGGCCTGGCTTTTGGTGCGGCATAATATCGGCCGGTTCAAACTGAAATATTACAAACCGCTGGGGAATCCCACGAAATTTATCCACGCGCTATTGGGGCACTTTTCGCGTTGCAAGGACGAGGAAGTTTCGCCGGCGGATTATTTGAAATATTCCAAGGCCGCAATCGAGGATAAGCCTCGGTTGATGGAAGTGGCGCGGGCTTATAAAATCTACCAGGATCTTTTGCTGGAAAATAATCTTTTGGATTTTGGCGATCTTTTGAGTTATTGCGCGGCGCTGTTCAAGAAGCGGCCGCACGTTTTGGCAAAGTATCGCCAAAAGTTCAAATACATTCTAGTGGACGAGTTCCAGGATACCAATTGGATTCAGTACGAGATCGTAAAGCTTCTGGCGGCATCGAAAAACAATCTGACAGTTTGCGCCGATGATGACCAGGCGATTTACCGCTGGCGCGGGGCGAGTTTTTCCAACATTATGGGATTTCAAAAAGATTTTCCCGAAGCGGCGACGGTGGTGCTGACGCGCAATTACCGCTCCTGCCAGAATATTTTGGACCAGTCGTATAAATTCATTCAGGGGAATAACCCAAATCGCCTGGAGTGCGCGGCAAAAATCGATAAACATTTGGTTGCGGCTTCGGATTGCAAAGGGCGGGTGGCGCATTTGCATTTCAAAACGGTTGATCAGGAGGTGCAAGGCGTGGTTAACGAGATAATTCGCCTTGTGAGGGATGGTAAGGGCTTGGAATTTTCGGATTTTGCCATTCTTTTGCGGGCTAACGATAGCGCGCCGGCGTTTGTGCGCGCGTGCGAGCGATCGGGGGTGCCGGCGCAATTCGCGGCGTTGAAAGGGCTTTATTCGAAGCCGGTGGTGCTGGATATAATTTCGTACCTTAAGATGCTGAATAATTGCCATGACAGCGCGGCGGTGTGGCGGGTGGTCAATATGTCTTTTTTGATGATTCCGAATTCCGATATCGCCAAGATCGTCCAGTACGGCTATAAAAAATCGCAGTCGATATATGAAACTTTGAGCGGAATATCTTTGGTTGAGGGCATAACAAAACACGGTATCGAAGGGGTGGCCAAATTGATGGAGCTGGCGGCAAAGCATGGCGACGCCGGCCGCCAAAAAAGGGTTTCGGAGCTGGCGTTGGCTTTTTTACAGGATTCGGGATATTTGGAGTATCTGGTGCGGCAGGACCGCAGATCCGAGATTGATTTTATCGGTCAGTTTTACAGCAAGGTAAAGGATTACGAAGCTGCCAATATTGATCCGAGCCTGAAGAAGTTCATCGATGAGCTGGATATGGAAATCGATTCGGGCGAGGAGGGCAAACTTAATTTCGATCCGATTAGGATTCCGGACG
The DNA here is from genome assembly GCA_964470995.1 of uncultured Candidatus Saccharibacteria bacterium. Lineage (GTDB taxonomy): Bacteria > Patescibacteriota > Minisyncoccia > Minisyncoccales > UBA5738 > UBA5738. Next base: position 1,151 of record CAYYEP010000021.1, on the reverse strand, counting down.
CGGTGCAGATAATGACCGTACATTCGGCTAAGGGGCTGGAGTTCGAGCATATTTTTATTTCCAACTTGGTGGACCGCAAGTTTCCAACCAATGAGCGGGGTGATGAAATTGATATCCCGGAATTTTTGGCTAAAGAAAAGGCATCGGGGCCGGGAGGGCATCTGGAGGAAGAGAGAAGGTTGTTTTACGTGGCGATGACTCGCGCGCGCCGAGGGCTTTATCTTACATCGGCGGCGGATTATGGCGGGGCGCGCCCAAAGAAAATTTCGCGTTTTTTACACGAGATGGGATATAACGGCGATAACCACGAAGATGAGGTAAAGACTGTGCGCGTGACCAATAATTACCGCAAGCCGCAGGTTCGAGGGGCTTTGCCGAGCCATTTTTCATTTACCCAGTTGGCGACGTTTCAGAAATGCCCGATGCAATACAAGTTTGCCCATATTCTGCGGATTCCGGTGCGGGGCAAGGCGTTTTTTTCTTATGGAAAAACAATGCATAATACCCTTTATGAATATCTGTTTGAATTGGGGAATAAAAAAGGCAGCCTGCGTTGTTTGGCGGATATTTATAAAAGGAACTGGATCGACGAGTGGTATAACGACAAAGGAGAGAAAGAAACATATTATAAACAGGGATTGGCGTCGCTAAAAAATTTTTGGAGCGATTTTTCGGTTCGGCGGCCAAAAATAATGCTGCTGGGCGGGGAGCCAGCGCTGGAAAAAGATTTTAATTTAAAGATTGACGGGTATAATATTACCGGAAAGATCGATCGTATTGATGAAGGTGCGGGCGGGGCGGAGATAATCGATTATAAAACCGGCAATCCGAAAGAACGCTTAAAGCCGGATGATAAAATGCAATTGATGGTGTATCAAATCGCGGCCAAGGAAGTTTTTGACATTGATTCGAGCAAGCTTACTTATTATTATTTGAATAACGGCAGTCCCCTGTCTTTTGTGCCCAAGGGGCATGAGATGGTGGATGAGCGCGATAAGATCGCCGGGATTATTAAAGATATCGTGAAAAGCGATTTTCGGGCGACGCCGGGGTGGCAGTGCGAATGGTGTGAATACAAGGAAATTTGTGATTTCGCCAAAAAGCGCTGATTTTGCGGGTGGTTGTGGTAATATTGATTTAAGAATTGTTTT
>CAYYEP010000020.1:0-13957 GCA_964470995.1 uncultured Candidatus Saccharibacteria bacterium | reverse complement strand
TAAAGACAAGGGTTAGTACGTACATCTGTAAGTACATAAGTAAGTACATAAGTAATTGCGCCGCAAAGAATTACAATGAAGCTTAAAGTAAGAAATATGAATAGACCGCCACTGTCAATTATCGCGAAACGATTTCAAAAGATCGTGGCCGCGATTTTGATTGCGGCAATGAACTGGCAGGGATTATGCGCGGCGGGCGTTACCGGTTCTTCGTTTATCGACGGCGAGTTATCGCCGGGCAATTTATTTTCCGCGGGCGTTTTAGACATTGTTAAATCAGAAACTCAATGGTCTGTGGCATCGCTTGACCCCGGAATGACCGCAACGCGCACGGTTACAATATCCAAACCGGCCGAGTCGATTGCGTTTAAATACGGAGTATCTGTTGATAGTTTGGCTGGCGAGCTTTGTTCAAGTTTAAACCTGACAGCTTCGGTGAATAACCAGCAGGTATATAATGGGATTGTTTCGGACTTTTCGGTCGCCGCGATGCCATATTCCGGCGCGCCAGACATTTGGAGTTTTGCAGCAACACTTAGCGACAATGATTCAAATTTAAACAACAAATCCTGCAGTTTTAATTTTATTTATAGCGCCGTCCAGTTGGCGGGCAATGGGTTTTCCGACAGCGCGGTAGTGTCGAATATGATTGGAGCCGGGGCTTCGTGGGAGGGTTCATTTGTTTGGACCGGTAGCGAACAGCTAACTCTTTCTGGCGGCAATTCTAAGCTACTACGGCCCGGGGCGGCCGGTTCGCAAACCGGCTTGACAAGTTCTGGCGGTGTGAATTATGCCGCGGTTGATGAGGCTAGCCCAGATGAAACAACTTATGTCTTTAATAATACGGCGACTGAAAAACTTGATCTTTATAATTTAGGCAATGCCGCCCAAACTGGCATTATCAATTGGGTAAAAACTCATGCGGTAATGAAGCAAACCGGTGAAATTATTTCTGCCGGACCAAAGAATGCCGGCACTGGAGTTAATCTTGATGGTACAGGTAGCGTTTCTTGGTCCCATCCCGACTATATTGTGAACGCAACTGATGCTAATTACGCAGAGGTCAGTGTTTACTGGTGGCGTTCTTCTAGGTATTTAAGAAGTTACAACTATGGATTTAATATTCCGGTAACAGCAATAATTTCAAGAATTTCTCTGGATATCAATAGAAAGGGTTCATCGGATTCATGGGAAGGAATATATGACAAACATGTATATTTAGTAAAGAATAGCGGTATTGTTGAAGACAATAAGGCAAAATCTGGAGAATGGAACGATAATTTTGAAATTGCTTCATATGGTGGTGATTTGTGGAGTACAACGTGGAGTCCGGGTGATATAAATAGTGGAAATTTTGGTGCCGTATTGTCTGTACGGGGCGGCGGTTTGTTTCCTGGAAGAACGGCATATGTTGATTCCATTAAAATTTCAGTTTTTTACGCAATGCCGGGAGCGGGTAAAACGTATATTCAAACTTCAACCGGTGAATTTGCGGGAAATTCAAATACATTGACAACAAGTTATGTTGATTATGCAACCCAATACGATACGTATCCTGGGACAACCGATAAATGGACGTGGGATCAGGTTAATGCGTTACAAGCTGGAACGGCATTGCAGGGTCCGGCGCGGACAACGCAAGTTTGGGCCGAGGTAAATTATCAAAATTATGAATCTCCAAGAATCTATGAATCTGTGCAATACGATAGCCAGGCTATTACCAGATGGAATAATTTAAGGTGGTTAGGTGATATTCCGCAGGCGGATACGAAAATTGAATTATCGGCGCGGGCTTCAAATAATGAATTAAACTGGTCTAATTGGACGCCGTGGTCAGCGGAGGCCGATATTCCATTAGTATCGCTGCCAGAATCAAGATTTATTCAGTGGCGCGCGCGGCTTTCAACGGAAAATGTCGCGAGGACACCGGTATTGACCGAGGTTGAAGTATCATACCGCGCCAGCATGGCCGGTTCTTCGATAAAATTGAATGAATTTTTGCCAAATCCGTCTTCGGGGAGTGAATGGGTGGAGCTTTACAACAACGGGGCGACAGCGGTTGATTTAAATGGCTGGCAAATTAGAGATGCTGGCGGTACCGCTTCCGCCACAATTGGCGCGGGTACAGTATTGCAACCGGGCGAGTGGCTTGTTGTGAATTTGAGCGGTGATGCGCTGGACAACACGAGCGACGGCGTAGAGCTTTACGACCCGATGGGCAATAAAGTAGATTTTTATAATTACGATTTGTGCGACAGCGGCGCGTTAACGAAAACTCCCGGCGAAACCAATGGCGTTGTTTTGCCGAATGCCGGAACTTGCGAAAGCGGAATCCCGCAGGATAAATCGTATGCCCGAATTCCCGATGGGACGGGGCCATGGATTGACCCGATTCCGACGCCGGGAGCGACAAATGAATTAAGCGATGAGGAAATTGGCGCGCTTAATGCCACCACGACCGAAGAAATTATCGCAACGGAAACGATGGAACAGCAGTTGGAGGAATTTTTTGAGGAAATTGAAGCCGCGGAGCAGGAAACCGGCGGCGCGGCCGACGCGCCCGCAATTGATAGCAGCGCCGATAGCTTTACGCCCGAGATTGAAGCCGCAAACAACAACCCTGACAGCTCCGACACTAATTCTGAAAGCGGCGCGGCGGATAATACCGGCAACGATGCAGACCAGGCGGGGGAAAGCAATGCCGAAATCAAGGAGGCAAGCGAACCGGCAGAGATGGCGGCGAATAAAAACACGGAACAAAATAGCCAGGAGCCGGCCGATAGCGAAAGCCAAACCGAGGCAACCGAAACCGAAATAGACCAAGCTGATGGCGAGGGTGAAGAAATTGTTGATGATGAAGCCCAAACCGGCGAAAACGCAAGCGATGACGCGGGCGGGGAGCCGGCGGGGCAGATTAGTTTTGAAGAAAACAGCGATGCGGTTTTTGCGGGAATTGCGGATGAAAATACCGACAGCGAGGAAACTTCGGATCAAAACCTGCCCGCGGAAAACGAGGAACCGGTGAAGTTGCCGCAAGAAGACGACAGTTCCGCGGACGAGTCTAATGATGACGGCGTAAGCCCGGATACGGATGCTCCGGCAACTGAACCGGATTCGGGCGATGGCGCCGAGGAGGTGGCTGAATAAACTACTGCCAGATTATCGAGTTGAATACAATGACAATCGGGAATATAAAAAAAATCATTTTGGGAGCTGTTGGGGCGGCGTTAATGACCGCGGCTCCAGGTTTTGTTTTTGCCGAAAGCGCGGGAATTGAGGCCTATATCAACGGCAGTAAAATTACTGATACAAATACGCCCCCGCTTTTTGATATACAAAATTTTTTACCGGGCGACGAAGCAACAGGCGTTGTAAAGATCAACAACAATGGTTCGGCATGGATTGATGCCGGGGTGCACTCAACCGTTAGCGGCAGTAATGATTTGGCTTCGCATATTGGCCTCAAGATCATCCAGGGATCGGCCACGATTTTTGCGGGCCAATTGTCGGATTTTTTTGCCGGCGCCGGCGACGGTTTTACCTTGTCGCGGATTGGCGGTAATGATAGCGCGACTTATAATTTTTTGCTTACGTATCCGGCCGGAGAGATTGAATTGCAGAACGCGGCAGTTGGTTTTGATCTTGATTTCGGGGTGATGGATCGGCAAAATAAATTCACGCGGATTGGCGGCCAGCGGGGACCCAATAAGCCCGGGGAGGACCACACTTTTCAATTCCGGAACGTGTTGACCCGGCGAACGGGCGATACCCATTGCGTCATTTCTTATGAAACGTCGGAAGCGGCGGCGGGGCAGATAATTTACTCGGGCGAGGATGAAGCGCATTTGTTTAAATATAACGGGGAGCCGCTATACGGCTACGCGCATATTTACCCCGCGATGGCCAGCCAGGATTACACTGATTCCCGGAGTTTTGATATACCGAATCTCGATCCCTGCAAGAATTACTATTTTAGGATTGTGGCCCGCGTTAATGGGGGCGGCCCAACGGTGAGCGATGAGTACATTGCGGCTAAAACCCATGATTGCGGCCAAGTGGCGGGAGCGGCCACCGCGGCCGCCGCACCGGCAAAAGAAATTGTGCCCGAGAATGTAATTCAATTCGGCCAGGTAGCCGGGGCGGCGACCGAGAGCGTGCCAAGCGAATTGCCCGCGATGAGGGCCGGGGATTTCCCGCCGGAGAAGGATGCGGGGACGCGATGCCAAAGCAGCTTGCCGTGGTGGATATTTTTAATACTGGCGGCGGCAGGAATATGGCGAATGGCAATTTGCGCCCGGCGGCACAAACAGATTGCCGATCCAAAGCTTAAACAGGCCCTAAAGCGGGGTTTTGCCGGCTGGCTGGCGTATGCCATTTCGAATGTTGCGGCGGCAGGATGGATTTTTTTGGCGCAGATTTGCCTGTCTTGGGTATGGTTTGTATTGGCGGCGGCGCTTGGTTTGGCGGCGGGGGTTTGGGAAAGAGCTTCGGCAAAGGTTTAGGTATTTATAATTTAAGCCGCCGCGGAATCGCGGCGGTTTTATAGTTAGCGATGCGGGAGCAAAATACAACCAGGCAAGGCGGCACAACGACGGGCGCGGCGATGAGTTGCCTTGAAATGCGGATGCCTTAAAATGCGGCAAGATGACAGCAAAATGAAATTGGTTTATTCTATAGATTAGATAAGATTTGATATGTTAAATCGGGAAACCAAGCAAATTATAGCGTTGTGCGCGGTTTTATTTTTGGGAGGGTTGGCAGTGTTTGGATTTTTGCTGTACGGCGCCACGGAAAATGATTTTGGAATAAGTATTGAGCAAATCCCCTGGTGGATGTTTTTTGCGGTGGCTTTTATGTGCGGCCCGGGCGCCGGTTTGACGCATATTGCCGCGGTAATGACTCCCGACGCGGCAAAGCGAAAAAAGTTAATGATGGTGCATCTTTGGTGGTGGCTTGCGGCATTTCCGGCGCTGGCGATGTCTTTTTTGGTATTTTGGCAAAACGCCAGCCTTTCGTGGGCCTGGTTTTTGGCGGCGCTGGCGTTTCCATTGGCAATGGCGCTTGGAACAAGCAGGAAGCGAAAAGTGTAAAAATAGTTGGCGCAAAAAAATCCGCTTAGCGGATTTTTTTATAATCAACATTTGCAAACAGCTATTTTGGGCCGTCAAACAGGCAAAAATCGCGCCACTTGGCAATGATCTGCTCGGTTTTGGCGATTGAACGGCCGATATTGGAATCGTAGGCGGTAAACTGCTGAATGTCGCCCGCGGTGAGATATTCCAAAACGGAGAAATTGGCCGCAAGAACTTCTTTTAAATCGGTTTTGCGGGCAATAGCGTCGGCGGAAGCTTGGCGGAGGATTTCCCGGGCGGCTTGACGTCCCATTCCTTTTTGAATCAGGCGGGTAACAATAGCTTCGGCCATTATGGTGCCGCAGGTCAAGCCAAGATTTTTGGCCATATTTTCCCTGGATATTACCAGATCGGCCAGCACTGCCGCCAAGCGCGTTAGCATATCGTCGAGCAGAATAAAAGCTGTGGGCAGGATTGAGCTTTCGCATGGCGAGTTGGTGAAATCGCGTTCGTGTTCCATCGCGATATTTTCCAGTGCCGGGGCCACGCAGGCGCGCACGACGCGGGCGTTGCCGCAGATGCTTTCGCAATTTACCGGATTGTTTTTTTGGGGCGGTTCGGGCGGGGCGGCTTGTTTTTTACCAGAAGGTTCGGCGGCCTCGGCGATTTCGGGCCGCTGGAGATTGCGAATCTCTTTGGCGATTTGCTCGACCGTGCCGGCGAGGATAGCAAGGTCGCATATTATCCGGGCCAAGTTTTCCCGCGGCGCGACTTGCGCGCTGATATCGGAAGCAACAAGCTCGAGCTTGTCCATTATTTTGCGCTCCAGCGCCCCGCCAAGGCCGTAAAGATCCTGGGCGGCATAATTGCCGACCGCGCCGGAAAATTTACCGCGCACATACGCCATATCATCTTGCAATCGAAGCAACCCATCGCCGAGTTTATCGGCGTAATTGGCGAATTTAAAGCCAAAAGTAATGGGAATGGCGTGCTGGCCATGGGTGCGGCCAACCTGCAGGGTTGTTTTTTCGCTCCGGGCGATGTCGAGGCACTTTTTAAGAAGTTCTTTGCCTTTTTCAATAATAACCGCGGCGGCTTCTTTAACTTGAAGTGCCTGGGCGGTATCCACAATATCGTAACTGCTGGCGGTGAGGTGCACGTATTTGCCCGCGTCGCCGCTAACCTCGATGAGCGCTTTGACCAATGCCGGTATGTCGCGGCGGGTTATTTGTTCGATTTCGCGGACGCGCTCGGGTTTCACGTATTCAAGCGTGGCCTTGAGGGCGATTTCTTTGGCGGCGCTGGCGGGAACATGATCGAGTTCGGCCAGCGAGGCAACCAGCGCGGCCTCAACTTTCAGTTGCAGGCGCATACGGTTTTCTTCCTCAAAGACGGCCCTTATTTGGGCCGAACCATAGCGGTTGTCGATAGGATGAATCATATGCAATAAGCTAAAATAACAGAACGCGAATTGAAATTTGCCGACGGCGGCGGCCTTTTTTTGGTTAATCATATCGTATCAGATTAGGATTGCGCGCGAAAGAGGAACGAATCATTGGCCTTGACGAAGGTATTGATGCCGGTTATAAATAATATGCTTTTAACAAGGGGTGATCATTATAAACAAAATATTTGTTTTTTCGATGTTGTTGTCCGTGCTAGCCGCAAGCGGCACGGCCGACAGTTTTCATCCAGCGGTTGGACGCGGGTTGAACGTTTGTACCGACAATTCAACTTCCGGTTTTTTAATGCCGGAAGGTTTGGAGGTAAACGCCACGGATGATTCGGTAACGATCAACGCTACCGCAGGCAATCTGTTTGAAATTATGTATTTAAACGGCGAGGAGCAGGTTACTGATTTGGCGGCGGCGCTAACGATTGTTACGGGCGGGGAGAACATCACCGCCCAATTAGGCGAACCGCTTTACCAGAGCCGCAATCCGGCTATGAATATAGCTTTTGTGAAGAACGCGGCGGGCACATACAAGTACGAAATGATTCTGTTCCGGCCGGGGATAAGGATACGCCAGAATGCCGAGTATTGGACTTTTTTTGACGGCAACGACACGAAGGCGTGGCTTATCGCCTATCAAAAAGAAGACGGGCAGATTGTGCGGTTCATCGGCCCTTCGCTGGTGAGCATAAACGCGTTCACCAACGCGGCTTATACCTACAAAAGGCAGTAGCGTGAGGCCGCGCGGGAAGCTTGATAAATTAGCGGAGAATATTAGGATTTGAGTGTATCGGGAGGAGTGAATATCGACGGACAAGAAGCAGTGACTGGAGTAAGGGTTTATTATGCTTTTACTGCAGAAATTGACGAACCGGGAAGGCGTGATAGAGTGTGGTTCGCTTTGGACCACTCGCTCGTTCTGCCCATGGTTCAGACGTTCATTTTAGACAAGAAGGTGAAATTAACACATAAAAACACAACCGGGGCGCCTTATTATCCGTATTACCCGTTTGCCAATTATGATGCGTGGCAAGCGGCGCGCAACCTGATAATTGCCCCTGGTGTTGCCAGTATAATATTTAGTGGAAAATGTTTTTGCGTTGTTACCACCAGGCGATACCGCAGAGGGCGAATGAGGTTGCTCGACCTTATGACGTCGATCGCCGAGGCGATATACGGCGAGGATAAAGTGGTATTTGTAAAAGACCAGCATTTTCTCGCTAGCGATAGTTGCAGGAGGTGTAGTAATTTGCTTTGAGCGCCGCCTTTTTTTTGAAACCGAAAACCAGCGGTTTCTTTTTTTAGATTTACCATGGGACGATTGCTCTCGTTTGACGGCTTTTTGCTTTAAGGATCGGGCGAAGGCGCTTTTTTTGTCCGGGTCATGGATTGTCCGCGGCGGCCGTTTAATTCCTGTTTAATATTCATTCTATAAAATGAAATATATATCTTAAAAGCAAAATTATGCGCCGGACTCTCGCGATCATCTTAATATTCCAGATTGTCGGGCTTGGCTGCCCGCCGTTAACGGCTTGGGCCGATACGGCCGCGACGTCAACGCCGGAGTTTGCTGACAGTGGGACGACCGATGAATTGCCGGAAAATGATATTGCGGCGGATGAAGATGGGTCCTCCCATCTTATTGATATTTTAGATTCTGCCGCCGCCAGCCTTAATCAAAGTGGCAAAAATTCAACAGATGAGGCTATTGAGCCAGCGGAGCAAGAGAAGGAAAGCGATGGAGAAACAACTATAGACGCGGATATGGCGGCGGATACGGATGATGCGGCCAATGAAGCAAAATTGGAGAGCGATGGCCTTGAAGCGGTAAGCGAGCCAACCAGCGCAACCAGTACGCTTGATACGGCCGCAGATGACATTGCAACCGCGTTGCCAGTTAACGAGGCTTTGGAAGGCCTTAGCGTGGCTTCAGACGCACTCATACTTTGGGATGCGCCGGAACCGGCGGCGGCGACTTCGAGCGTGGTATTTATAGACGCCGCGCCCCCGGCGGCGCTAGCCCAGTTTATTGTGAGCGGCGACGGGAGAATAACGGAACATATAGAACCGTCGGGGCGTTATGGCGCAGTCAGCAAGTTTAAACTTTGTGCGATCATTGCCAATGCGGATAAAACGGATACCGAGGAAGTTTACGGCCAAATTTTTTATCCCAAGAACGCCGGTTTCGGACCCGCTGATATTCGGGGACGCGTGGGTTGCGGCCAGGTTTCGGGCGGCGCGTGCCGAATGAATCCACGAGATCTACGGGAAAATGATCCGATTTGGGATTTGATTGCCGGGGATTCGGAAGCGCCGGTATTTTTTGCCGGTGGGGTGTCGCGGGACGACGTCGACGGCGGCAATGGCGCACTAGAGGAATCGGCGGCGGTTTACTGTTGCGACCGCGAATTGGCTTATGACGATATTGCCGGAACTTATGAAACATTGGTGATGGCCCGGAGTATAAACGGCGAATATTCGAACGCTCTGGCCGGAGTTTTCGACTATATCGAAAAACCCGCGTTTGAATTGGATTTTGGCGCGGTTGATTACGGGTTGGTCGCGGCGGACATTGAGACCGGCGCGCAGAGCAATGGCCAAACCGCTACGCCACTGGTGCGCAATACGGGCAACACGCGCTTAATTATCAACATTTCCCAGGATGATATGGGTTTGGCCGATGAAGACGGTAACAGTTTGATTTTTTACCGGGCGCGGCTTGGGGATGAAGAGGAGGTTGTTTACGGATCTGGCGAAGCGGTTGATCTCCCGGGCGCGGTGGATCTTTCGGCAATAATGCCCTTGAGTTTCAGCGTTTTGGTTTCGAAGTATCCGGCGCGGGAGCCGCAGAGTGCGCCCGCGTATCGGGGGAAAATGGTTATTAGCGCTAAAAATAACGGAAATTATGAATGTTTTGATTACGCCGTGGGGAAGGCGATCCCAGCGGCCATTGATGCGGATTTTGAGGCGGACGGGCTTTGGGAGGCGGTAACGATCGGAATCAGGGATGAAAGCGGCGAGGCGGCATTTAAAGGAAGCGGCAAATAATAGAGCTTGGATGCCATACCGTTTGAGAAAAGCGGACTGGCACCCGATCTTTATTTGGGGCAGGTACATCAGTTGTCGAAGCTGTGGTGCCCGTTCCGATAAAAAAACCCGCCATACAGCGGTTAACCGGTCGGCCGGGACTTATCCCGAGCCGGTGGGTCCGAGCTTTTTGGAGATACGGATCCGCCGCGGCAAGGGATATTTAGACTTTGCGGATTTCGGTTAGAAAATCCGTTGATCTTATAAATTTAATTACAATATGCAAAAACAAATTGCAACAGGTTTAATGGTATCAATGCTGGCAATGCTTTTGGGGCCGTCGCTTAGCGTGGCTGATTCTCCGGAGTATGTGACCACAACAATTGATACCGTTTTAACCCCATCGATCGGAAGCACGTCGGCGGATCCGATCAATGTTTTAGCCAAGTGGGAGATGAAAGGGCCGTGTTTTGACGATAGCGGTAACTATGTAGCCTGTACGGAAGCCGGCGGCGAGGGCTTGGACGATGATTGCGCCGACGGGGCGCAATTTGGCGCTCCGGGCGATTGGGACGAGTTGATGGACTATACCGTGTGCGCGGTGGTGCATGGCAGAGATTTGGATCCGGAAAATACCCAGCATGTCGTGGCCGAAATATTTTATCCGGATGTGCCGATGCACGTAAGCGGCCATACGGAGTGTAACAGCACCGGCATTGCCAACGAAAACGGGGAAGAGATTGACAATCCCAGCGGCGGTTGCGAGGCGATGGTGGAACAGAATTTTCTGCACGAGCTTGACCAAGAAACCGGCAAAAATCTGGTTTGCAACTCCCTTTGGCTGGGAGAGAACAGCAACCTGATTGAAACCTGGCATGACCAGATGGATTATGAAGCTCTTTGCAATCTGAACGATGGCGAATTGGTCAAAGGTAGCGCGGCGGTGTATTGCGCCGACAAACAGCTGATTTGGGAAGATCCGGCGGGTGAATACCGCGTATCGGTATGGGGTATCGATGAAAACAGCTATCCCAGCGATATTATGACCAATTATTTCAGCTATATAGAAACCAAGGGTTTTGATATCGATTTTGCCGGAGTGGATTTCGGCCAGGTGAGCGTAAGCGACCACAAAAAGATTTTTGGCGATAAGTGTTTTGGCACCGGCGCCGAAACAGTAAGAAATACGGGCAATGTGCGTTTGGCGATGAAAGTGGCCCAGGACGATATGGGGCTGGGAAAACAAACCGGGTCCACCGATTGGAACGTGGAATACGACGCGCGCGTGGGCGATCTGAACAGCGATTGGAAAACTTATTCGCCTTTCGGAGCGGTCGGAGAAACGCCGGATTCGTTTAACGATTACAAGGTTTTAGACGAAGAGCTTGACTTGTCCGAAATTGAGGAAATGGACTTTTCCATTCATGTGATCGAAAAATGGCCCGATCTTTTGAACCACGATTCTTATGGCGGTTCTATGTGGATTGGGGCGATAAAGGCTGATTTTGAGTCTTGCGATGACCAGGTGACTCCGTAGAGAGCCAGATTTTTTGTTGCGGGGATGGTTGGCAGGCTATCCCCGGAACGGCCCCAAGGCAGGCCAACGCTGTCTTTGGACCGTTCCGCTTATAATTAAAATCAAAAATGAATAAACTTGATGCCATATTAAAGCTGGCCGCCGGGGTCTTTGCGGGCGCGGTTGTTCCGGGTTTGGTTTTCGCGATCGCGATGGTAAGCGAACCGATAATTATTTCAGACGCGGTCAAGGGCGCCGAATTAACCAGGAACCTGCTTTTGATCAATTCAAAAGGAGAGGAAGCGGCTTACAACTTGCGCGCGGAGGGCCAGATTGCCGATTGGACCGCTTTTTACCGTCCCGGGGACAAGGAATTCTCGGAACCTATCAGCGAAATTACCGTAGGGACGGATTCGCGGGAAAACGTAACCGTTAAATTTTTGGTACCCGAGGACGCGCCAAACGATACATACACGGGGTTGATCTCCATCACCGAAGCGGCGACCAATCCCTTGCGCGGCCGGGTAACAACCAGCGTAAACCTGGTGGTGGACCGCGAAGTGAGCATTACAGTAACCGATGAGGAAAAAATCGAGCTTACGGCGACAATTGCGCCCCTGGAGCAGGAGGTTTTGGCGGGGGATTTATTAAAATTAAAAGTTGTCTACGATAATAAAGGGAACGTGGCGGTTAAGCCCGACGCCCAACTGCGAATAGTAAATACCGAAACTAACGCGATATTGCATAATGCAATTTATCCGTATTCCGGCGGGGCGCCGGTGCGGGCGCACGAACGAAAGGATATGGGGGCGCTGCTGGAATGGTCCAGCGCGGGAAAGCCGCCCGGGAGATACGAGGCGCAAATTGATATTTTATTGAGCGGCAATCCGGTTTATAACCAAAAAATCGGATTTACGGTTACAAATAAGCCGCTTGGGTCTATGGCGGCCAATCTCTCAAGTTTGAACATTGGCGTTTCAGAGAAGTTCTGGTTCGTCCTGGGGGTAATAATTCTTTTAGCCGCAGGCTTGGTTAGCGCGATTACAAAGCGGCGGGCGAGCCGGACAACAGGGTAGGACATAAGTTTAAATCCAAATCTTTTTGGAGCGGCCGGCAAAGGCCGTGTTTTTTTGTTTCTTTCTTTTGTTTCGTTTTTTTAATCTGGGAGGACGGTTTCCCCCGCTCAAATTTTATTGACAAGCAAAATACTTTCGGCTAGTATTATTGATCATTGATGACCTATGGGAGGTGGGATCGTCGAAAGACAAAAAGTGCCGAAATTTTGGATGAACAATGTTAGCGTGAGTTTTAAAACCGTTCGGTTTTTGGTTTGCTTTGCGGCAAATTAGAAACCGGGCTATTTTTTTGATTCAAAAAAATTAAAATGCAAATAACAGAAAAAGATATGAATAAAAAAATGGTTTGTTTGAAAGGCAGAAACCGCGTTATGGCGGCAGTTTCGGTTTTGGCAATGGTGGCGCAAATGATCTCTCCGGCAGTGGCATTGGCGCATAGCGGTACTGATGTTGAGATAAACGACGGCGACAAGACTACCGGGTCGCTGGAAGCAACACTAACGGTAACTTATAATTTGAGTAATAGAAACAAAACTATACCCACACAGATGCGTTTCGCAAACGTTAAATGGTATAAGCAATGTAGCGATAAGGGTATTTCATGGAGTAGTTGGGAGTCTTTCGCGGATTCGAAGGCATGGAATTTGATGGCGGGTGATGATGGGAGGCGCAAGGTTTGCGTAGAAACTAAGCACGCAGGCGACAGTACGTTGCGTGGCAGCGATACCATTAAATTTGTTAAATCCAATATTGACACAACCTTCCATTTTGTGAAGGCGGTTTGCGATTCATATTCAAATATTGAAGGAAACCAGAATGCCGGCAACCTTGACGCGACCGGCGGCCAATATGTCAATTTTTCGAACTACGCAACCGGGTTTGGCGCGGATCGGCCAATTGTGGATCCGGCCGAATTGCCCGAAGGCTGCCAGGTAACTCCCGGTAACTGGAGCTTTGTGCTCGATACAAACGAAAATCAGGACAGCGGCAAGAAAAAAACTGTTGTTACCGACAATGCGGGCGAATATACGATAAAATTGTCGGAATTTAAATCAAAATTAAACGACAGTTTGTATAATGCAATAACAAAAGGCGACCAGCTTTGGGTAAGCGAAGTGGTACCGTCAAGCGGAGCAACTTTTGGCCAAATCCGCTGTCACAATGACGCGGTAAACGGCGACAATAAGGAGTTCATCCAGTTAGGCAGTAACCGGGATAAGTATCCGCGCAATATTTATTGTATCGCTTATAACGTGGACAACTGCACTAAATCGACGTTCTATTGGGACAAAGACGGCGACGGCAATGGCGGCGGCACTTCGGTTGAAGCGTGCAATGCGCCCGAGGAGTATGTTGACAATACCGGCGACTGCGATGACGATAACGATTCTGTTTATTCGGGCGCGGAAGAGGAAGCTTGCGACAATATTGACAATGATTGCGACGGGCTGACCGATGAAAACGCACCTTTGATGTTTGCCGACGCGGATGGCGATTTCTTTGGCACGGGAGTTGGTATTTACGGATGTTTTGATTCGGGATACACCGATAATGATGAAGATTGCGACGATAACGACGCCGATGTGTGGCCCAGCAATCCGGAGGTTTGCGACGGGAAGGATAATGATTGCGACGGTACGGCCGACAATGGTTTGAGCTTTGTCAATTATTATGTTGACGGCGATAACGATGGTTACGGCGCGGGCGCGGCAGTCAACGCATGTGCCGATCCGGGCGAGGGCTATTCGACAAACGATAGCGATTGCGATGATTCCGATTCGTCTAAAACCACTAGCTGTTCTGGAATTGACGA
>CAYYEP010000019.1:6430-15315 GCA_964470995.1 uncultured Candidatus Saccharibacteria bacterium | reverse complement strand
GCGCCCGTGCTGGCCGCGGTGGGTGCATTGGCGGCATTGATCGCCAACTGCACCATCGTGGTGGAAAGAAAGTAGCCAAGTATATACCGTGTATATACTTAGTATATACTAAGTATATACTTTTCCGATTGGCCGAAAATAAATCAAAACCATGGATATGTTCAAAAGAATCGCCGATTTTTTGTTTGAATTAAACGAACAAAAACGGTCGCCGCGCAGCGGCTGGCAAAGGATCGGTATCAAGAGCCCGGAATCCTTGGCCGAACATACGGCCGCGTGCGCTCAAATTGCCTATGTTCTGGCCGCGATGGAGGGTGCGAATCCCGATCATGCCGCCGCGCTGGCGTTGTTTCATGATGCCAGCGAGGTGCGCGAGGGCGATCACAACTGGATTACCCGTATTTACCGCGGCACCAATGGCAAGGCCGGAGCCGCGCTGGCGCAAATCGAGGGCTTGCCAATGTCCGCCAATCTGGCGGCCGCCTTCCAGGAACTTGAGGACGGGAAAACCAAAGAAGCAATAGTTGTCCATGATGCCGACTTCCTGGACTTAGCCTTGCAGGCTAAAGTTTACGAACAGTCGGGATGCCGTTCCGCGTTGTTTTTCATCAACGGTATGCGTGATAGCTTAAAAACCGATTCGGCCAAAAAAATATTGGCCGCCATCGAACAAAGCAATATCCAAGACTGGTGGCTGGCGATTCCCGAGATCGCCGCGGTTGCCGATAAAAGATTAAATAAAAAAAATAATTAAATCCAGTATGGCAAGGTTTCACCTTGCAATCTTGCAGGGGGAAACCTTAAAAAACTAGTAATCCATGCCAATTCACCTCAATTATCAAGGAACCGTCTGCAAGGAGTGCGGCGCGGAATTCATTTCTTTTTGTGCAGATTGCTGTTGCCCCAAATGCGGCGCTTGCGCCGCCGAGTCGTTCGGGTTTGTCGAGGCCACTATCGCGACTATGAAAGACCACAAACAACTTTACGGCGCGTATTTCCCCGACTCCTGGTTCTCTGGCTCCGCGGCCGACCTGGTTCAGGGAATAATTTTTGAGCTTTTCGACAATCTCGAAATTGAAAAACCAAAAGATGTTAATGAGTTTATTTCGCGCCAGTTAACCGAGGCCGAATTTGAAGAGGGGATGGGACATCTGGTCAAGCAGGCCGAAGAGATCGCGTTTTTAGTTTATGAATTGTACCGCCGCGACCCGGACTTTCGTGGCGATAATTTAAAAAATAAGCCGCTTAATCCCAAACTAGAGAATCTTAACCCAGAAAATGAAAACATTGACTTTAATGAAATAATTTGATAATCTTTTGCCAGTTTGAAATGCTCCCGTAACTCAGATGGAAGAGTGCCGCGGTAGCGTCGCGGGATCACAGGTTCGAGCCCTGTCGGGGGCGTGAGTCGGTATAGCTCAAGTTATAAAGAGCGCCTTCTTGTAAGGGTTGAAATTCTGGTTTGACGCCGGTTACCGGCGGTTTGTGCGTTTGTGGGGTAACGGTTATCCATTGGGACTTCCAGTCCCAAAATCCAGGTTCAAATCCTGGCAAACGCATTTCAATTGTGAGCCGATGGTCTAATGACTCGCAATGTAGATGCAACTGCATTGCGAATGGACGCTTTCCTTTACTAATACTAATAAGGAAAGATCGCGAGGGTTCGAATCCCTCTCGGCCTATGAGTATGCAACAGATCCGTTCTGTTGTTTTTTCTTATCTGGTCACCTTGAAAGAGAGGGTTTTTTTGTATATGATTGGGAATAATAATCAAGATTCTATTGCGAAGGTCTAACCTTCGCGTAATTGCGAAGGTTCGCGATGGTTGCGAAGGTTAGACCTTCGAATTTCGAACCTTCGAATTTCGAATAATGTAAAATGCAGAACTCGGAAAATGTTATCAAGGGCAAACTGGCCGAAAATATGGTGGAACAGCTTTTGAAGGCAAGCGGTTGCCGCGCTTACCGTTTGGGATCCGACGCTGTTTTGGAAAATGTTGTCCAGCTTGAGGACGAGTTCGACAAAGACAGCAACTTGGGCAAAAGGATTGCCTCCATTCCCGACTTGATGGTGATGGGACAGCGTGAAAAACCGGTGCTGGTGGAGGTGAAATTTCGCACCGATCCGGAATCCCTGGAAGAAGAGTTACTCTTGGAAAAAGAACCTCTGGAAAATTTCTGGAAAACAAAAATTGTATTGGTAACCGCCAAGGCAAAGCCCTATTTCCGGGTTTTAACCCCGCCGTATTTTTCCAAAGAAAAACGCGATGGCTGGCCCATTCCGGTTCCCAACTGGAAACCGCTCGAAAATGATCCCGATCTTGGTTGCGACGCAAAGACTCTGAAAAAATTCGAAGACTTGATAAAAAAGTACTACGGCAAAGAATAGATTTTAATTATCAAATCTCAAATTACAAACAATATTTAATATCCAATGTTTGAAATTTGATGCCTGAGGCTTGGAATTTGATAAATACGGAAAATCTTATGGAAAACGAAGAAAAACACGAACATCAAGATTATCTGCCCGCCGCCATTGAGCCCAAATGGCAAAAAATTTGGGAGGATAAAAAGATTTATCGCGCTCTTGATCCGCAGGAGGCCGGCAATAAAAAGAAATCCTATCTTTTAGTTGAATTTCCTTATCCTTCCGGCGAAGGGTTGCACGTGGGGCATGTGCGCTCGTATTCGGCTATGGATTGCATCGCCCGCAAGCGCCGCATGGAAGGGGAAAGCGTTTTGTTTCCCATTGGCTGGGACGCGTTTGGCCTGCCCGCCGAGAATTTCGCCATCAAGACCGGCATTCACCCTTCGGTTTCCACCCAAAAAAATATCGATAATTTCACCCGCCAGATGAAAAGCATCGGGCTGTCTTTCGATTGGTCGCGCCAAGTCAACACCACCGACCCGGATTATTATAAATGGACGCAGTGGATATTCCTTCAGCTTTTCAAAAACGATATGGCCTACCAAGCGACCATCCCGGTTAACTGGTGCCCCAAATGTCTTACTGGTTTGGCTAACGAGGAAGTTGTGGCCGGTAATTGCGAACGTTGCGGTGCGCCGGTAACCCGCAAGGAAATCAAGCAATGGATGTTGCGCATTACCCGCTACGCCGGCCGTCTGATCGAAGATTTAGACGCTGTCGATTTTTGGGAGAAGATCAAAATCCAACAGCGCGAGTGGATCGGGCGCAGCCAAGGTGCGACTGTTGATTTTAAAATCGAAAATTCCGGCGACATTATTGGTATTTTTACCACCCGGATTGATACTATTTTTGGCGTAACTGCCTTGGTTTTAGCGCCCGAACATCCGCTGGCGCAAAAACTTGCCGCGCAAATTTCCAATATCGAAGAAGTTAACGCTTATATCGAGCAGACCCGCAAAAAATCCGAATTCGAGCGCGCCAATTTAGACAAAGAACGGACAGGAATTTGCCTTAAAGATGTATTCGCCGTCAATCCTGCCAATAATGAAAGGGTGCAAGTGTGGCTTGGCGATTACGTCATCGGTTCTTACGGCGGGGGGGCGGTGATGATGGTGCCCGCGCACGACCGCCGCGATTATGACTTTGCCCAAAAATATGATTTGCCGTTCAAGGAAGTTGTCAAGGGCGGCAACATTTCAAAAGAGGCGTTTACCGATTACGGCATCATCGTAAATTCCGGCCAATTTGACGGACAAAATTCCGAACTGGCTATGAAAAACATCTGTGCCTGGCTGGACGGAAAAGGTTTGGCAAAAACTACGGTCAATTACAAACTGCGCGACTGGATATTTTCACGCCAGCATTATTGGGGCGAACCGATTCCGGTCGTGCATTGCGATAAATGCGGTATTGTTCCGGTCCCCGAGGACCAGTTGCCGGTAAAATTGCCGCATGTGGAAAAATACCAGCCCACAGGTACGGGCGAATCGCCTTTGGCCGCGATTTCCGACTGGGTTAATACCGCTTGCCCCAAGTGCGGCGGCAAGGCCCGGCGCGAAACCGATACTATGCCCAACTGGGCCGGTTCAAACTGGTATTACATCCGCTATTGCGACTCGCGCAATAATAAGGAGATCGGATCTAAGGAAAAATTGGAATACTGGTTGCCCGTTGACTGGTACAATGGCGGTATGGAGCACACCACTTTGCACTTGTTATATTCGCGTTTCATTTATAAATTCCTTTATGATATCAAAGCCGTGCCCACTGCCGAACCCTACAAAAAACGCACCTCGCAGGGGATGGTTTTGGCGGCTAACAACCAAAAGATGTCCAAATCGCGCGGCAACGTGGTGAACCCCGACGACATCATCAAAGATTTTGGCGCCGATACCCTGCGCGTCTACGAGCTGTTTATGGGGCCGTTCGATCAGGCGATCGCCTGGTCCACCGACGCGGTGCGCGGCAGCCGCAAATTTCTGGGCCGCGTCTGGCATCTGGTTTTGGAATGTAAAGATAACCCCAAGAGCAGTGAAAAAATATTGCGCGCGGTACACAAATTAAACCAAAAAGTTGCCGCGGATATCGAACAGCTTAAATTCAATACCGCTGTCGCCGCCTATATGGAGTTTTTGAATACCGCGGAAAGCGATAAAGCCGGGGTAGGCAAAGACGTCTTGGAACGGATGTTGTTGATTTTGGCTCCCTTCGCGCCTCATATTTGCGAGGAGTTATGGCAAAAGATAGGGCGCTCCGACAGCATTTTTAAAGAATCCTGGCCCGTGGCCGATTCCGCGCTGGTCAAAGAAGATATGGTATATCTGGTGGTGCAGGTAAACGGTAAATTGCGCGATAAAATTTCGATTCCTGCCGGCAGCCAAAAAGAAAAAGCTGTTAAAGTTGCTTTGGCTTCTGCCGAAGTTAAAAAATGGGTGGAAGGTAAGGAAATAAAAAAGACCGTCTTTGTTCCCGACCGCCTCTTGAATATTGTTGTATGAACTGCGCCGGGGCAAAGCTCTGGGGCATTCTGACGGTAAAACATCCATAGCTGATAGGGCTAAAAAACTAATGGCCATTCCATTTCAATGGGTACTGCGGCACAAGCAAATTATAATTATCGTAAATTGTCAAGATTTATTGATTTTAAATACTATAGTATTGTTAAGCATAAGATTTGACTTATAATTTCTAATTTTTAATCTATATTGGATTTCCGATCCCGAATTTTCATTGATAATTGGGTCATTGAAAATTTATTGGAAATTGATAATTAAAAAATTATACAAAGATTTATGTGCGGAATTATCGGCTACATTGGTTCCAAATCCGCGTTCCCGGTTCTTTTGTCGGGTCTGAAACGAATGGAATACCGCGGTTACGACAGTTTCGGTTTTTGCTTGCTCGATAAAAATAACTCGCCGTTTCTTTACAAGAAAGTCGGCAAAATATCCGATGCCGAGACTTCGATGCCCGCGAGTATCGAAAGCAATATCGGTCAGGGCCACACCCGGTGGGCCACAATGGGCGAGGTAACCGAAACAAACGCTCATCCGCATACCGATTGCCACGGCGATTTTTTTGTTTCGCACAACGGTATTATCGAAAATTACCAGGAACTGCGCCACATGCTGGAAGGGGAAGGGCACAAGTTCAAATCCGAATGTGATAGCGAGGTTTTGCCCCACCTGATCGAAAAATACTTTCAGGGCAATCTCGAAGAAGCGGTGCGCCGCGCTTTGCGTAAAGTAAGGGGAACCTACGGTATTATCGTGCTTTCCGGCAGAGACCCCGGCAAGCTGGTGGCCGCGCGTCTGTCATCGCCTCTTCTTTTGGGTATTAATGGCGATGAGTTCATTATCGCTTCCGACCCGGCGGCGATTGTAACTCACACGCGCCAGGTCATTAACCTCGATGACGGCGAAATTGCGGTGGTAAAAGCCGATGACTTTTTTATTATGAAGGAAAAGCCCATGATGCAGATCGAGTTTGCCGCCGAAGATGCGGAAAAGGCAGGGTTCAAGCATTTCATGATCAAGGAAATAATGGAAGAACCCCAGACTATCGAAAATGCCTTTCGCGGCCGGCTGATGCCCGAAGAGGGCAAGGTTAAGCTTGGCGGTTTGGATGTTGTTTCCGGCCGCATCAAAAATATCGAGCACCTGCTTCTGATCGGCTGCGGCACCGCGTCCTATGCTTGCCGCGTTGGCAAATATATGCTGGAAGAATACGCCGGTATTCCCACCGAAGTCGATGTTGCTTCGGAATTCCGCTATCGCAAACCGATCTTGCAGGAAAATACCGCCGCTGTTTTTGTATCCCAGTCGGGTGAAACTGCCGATACCTTAGCCGCTCTGCGCGAAATGAAAGAGAAGGGGGTATTGACCCTGGGTATCACTA
Organism: uncultured Candidatus Saccharibacteria bacterium; assembly: GCA_964470995.1. Lineage (GTDB taxonomy): Bacteria > Patescibacteriota > Minisyncoccia > Minisyncoccales > UBA5738 > UBA5738. The sequence continues at coordinate 8,991 of CAYYEP010000019.1, read as the reverse complement.
ATGCGGTCGGCTCCAGTCAAGCGCGCGAATCCGACGCCGGCGTTTATACCCGCTCGGGTCCGGAAATGGCCGTGGCTTCAACTAAGGCGTTCATCGGCCAGGTTGCGACCTTGGCCTTAATGGCGGTTTATCTGGGCCGCCAGCGCGATATGTCGGTAGTGATGGGAAAACGCATCATCGAGGAAATCGAAATGCTGCCTGATCTGGCTCAAAAAGTTTTAAAAACCGCGCCGCAAATCGAAAAATTGGTTCAAAAATATAAACCGGTTTTCAACGAAAAAGGCGGCTTGAAAAGCGGCTATACCGATTACTGGTTTATTGGCCGCAAGTACAATTTCCCAATTGCTATGGAGGGCGCCCTCAAATTAAAGGAAATTACTTACCTTCATGCCGAAGGTGTTGCCGGCGGGGAATTGAAGCACGGCCCGCTGGCGTTGGTTGATGAAACTATGCCCACTATCGCGGTCTGCCCCAGTGATTCCGTTTATGAAAAGATGCTATCCAACATTGAAGAGGTTAAAGCCCGCAAAGGACGGGTTTTGGCAATCGCCACCGAGGGCAACGAAGACATTAAAAAGATTGTTAGCGACGTTATTTATATTCCCAAAACTCTGGAAATGCTGACTCCGATCCTGTCGGTCATCCCTATGCATTTGTTTTCCTACTATATGGCCGTGGCTCTTGGCCGTGATGTGGATAAGCCCCGCAATCTGGCAAAGTCCGTAACAGTGGAGTAAAATAAAATTGAAACTAATTGAAACTGGTAGAAATTGATGGAAACTGATTGTTAAAGCAATTAGCTTCTATTAATTGCGCGAGTATTGCGATGAAATTTCTATTAAGTTTAGACTTTCTAATGAACAAACTTTTGGAAAACGCGAAGGGCAAAAAGGTTATGCTTTTGGGTAATGAAGCCATCATCCGCGGCGCGCTGGAGGCGGGCGTGCAGTTTATTTCCACTTACCCGGGAACCCCGGCCTCTGAAATCGGCGTTAATTTCTACGCCTTGCAAAAAGAATTGAAGGACGACCCCAAATTTTACTTTGAATTTTCCACCAACGAAAAGACCGCTATGGAAGCGGCCATCGGCGCCAATTTCTCGGGCCAAAAAACCCTGGTGGCGATGAAAAATTTCGGCGTCAACGTGGCTCTTGAACCATTATTGCCGCTGGCCTATACCGGTACCAAGGCGCCTATGGTAATTATGATTGCCGACGATCCGTCTTGCCACAGTTCGGCCCAGTCCGAGGAAAACACCCGGCCATTCTCGGTTTTAGGTCATATTCCGATGCTGGAGCCGGCCGATGCCCAGGAATGTAAAGATTTTACGATCAAAGCGTTCGAAATTTCCGAAAAATTAGGCACCCCGGTATTTTTGCGCACCACCACCCGCGTGTCGCATCAGCGTGCGCTGGTTGCTCTGGGGGAGCTTGACCCTAACCGCAAGATTGCCCTGAAGGGGGAATTTGTAAAAGACAAGCGCAAATATGTAACTATGATGCCGCGCCTGCACGGTATGAAGGCCGAACTTCTGCAACGCGAAGAACAACTGGCTCAATATTTCGATAAAAGCGATTTGAACACCGCCATCAATATGCCGTCTTGGGGAAAAAAAGCCGACACCGGAATTATTGCTTCGGGGATCGCTTACCTGCACGCCCGTGAAGCCATGGAAGAGCTTGGGGTTAATATCCCAACTTTAAAGCTTGGAGTATTTCATCCGCTTCCCGAAAAGACGATCAAAGATTTCATCAAAAATCTGAAAAAAGTGTTGGTTTTGGAAGAACTCGAACCTTACCTTGAAAATCGCGTTAAAATGCTGGCCAAGGATGTTAATTGCGATCTCGAAATCCATGGCGTCGATTTTCGTTCTCAGATCGGCGAAATGAAACCCGAAAACGCCGCCGATGCCATTGCCCGGCTTTTGGGCAAGAATTACAAAATGCCCCGGTTCCTGCCTTCCTTCGAAATTCCTTCCCGGCCGCCTCAACTTTGCCCCGGATGCCCTTATTGGCTGGTATTCGCCGAGGTTAAAAAAGCCGTCGACGAAGGCAAGGTGATTTTTGGCGGTGATATCGGATGCTATATGATCGGCGCCTTGCCGCCTCACGAACTCTACGATTATATGTTTTGTATGGGCTCGGGAATCGGTATTTCCCATGGCATCAAAAAAACCACCAACCAGAAAGTGATCGCCTTCACCGGCGATGCCACCTTTTTCCATTCCGGCATTGAAGGCCTGCTTAATATCGTTTATAACGGATCCAACCCGCTGATTATTATTATGAACAACGATATTACCGCGATGACCGGCCACCAGCCGCATCCGGATTCCGTGGATGCGGTGCATCCGATCCCGATCGAAAATGTTGTCTTGGCTTGCGGCGTAAAACCCGAAAATATGAAGATCATCGATCAGGGGCAGTCCGAAGAATTTATTGCCGCGGTGCGCGAACTTATCGAAAAGCCCGAGGTTTCAGTTATTATCGCCCGTCGGCCCTGCAAATTCGTCGAAAAAAAAGAGGCCGCCAGTTAAAATATTTGCATTAAAGGTCGTTCCT
>CAYYEP010000019.1:0-6330 GCA_964470995.1 uncultured Candidatus Saccharibacteria bacterium | reverse complement strand
TTCGTCGAAAAAAAAGAGGCCGCCAGTTAAAATATTTGCATTAAAGGTCGTTCCTCGGCATACTCGCCGAGGTATCCACCTTGCCCAAACTGTATTGAATTTAAAGTATTTGCATTAAAGGTCGTTCCTTGCCGTAATCGGCAAGGTGCGACCTTGATAAACTTGTATTTTGAATTTTAGGATAAAAAATATCTATGGCAAATAACGATAACAACGAACTGCAAAAAACATTTGGTGTGGTAATCGTGGGCACGGGCGGCCAGGGCTTGATTACATTGCTTGAAATTCTTTCCGCCGCCGCAGTGATGCAAGGTTTGGATGCCAAGACCAGTGAACTCCACGGTTTATCCCAGCGCGGCGGGTCGGTGGAAGTCCACATCAAATTTGGCAAACAGGTTTTTTCGCCCCTCGTTGGTGCGCAAAAAGCCGATCTGATCGTGGGGCTGGAAATGCAGGAATGTTTGAAAGCTGCGTATTTTGCCGGTCCCCAAACCAAATATCTTATCAATAAGCTTGCCGTGAACATTCCCGGCAAAACTTCGCTCACCGAAGATATAGTCGTCAAAGACCTGAAAAACTACACCCAATACATCGAAACGATTGACGCCAACGCCATTTGCGCCCAGGAATTGGGAACTCCCGTGGTTTCCGGGATATTTATGATCTGCTATGCCGCGTTTAAGGGATTGATCCCTCTTGATCCGCAAAATTTGCTGGAGGCGATCAAATCATCTGTCGCGCCCAAGTATCTCGACTTGAATGTCAAAACCTGGGAACTCGCCCAAAAATACGCTTCGCAAAATTAACTTTTTTGGCTGTTTGCCGTAAAAGGCCTGGCCTTAAATGATTCAGGTATTTTTTGATTCTATGTTTGCTGATTTATCAGTCCGGAATTGAACGGAAAATTTCTGGGATAAACTGGGATAAACTGGGATAAAATCGGGAGTAAAGAATGTGTTTTAAAGGTTAGCTCCAGCGCGGATGCCGGGATTAAAAACCCTAATTAAGAATATAAATCGGGTGGGTTTTCCACAGTGCATCCGGTCTTGTTTTGAGATATAATAAACCATTGGAAAGGCCAATCAGAAAGATGGTTTAAATGAAGCCAGTGAACCATAACAAAAAAAAGCGATTTTTGACCAAAATTGTTTGTGCTTTTTTGGTAGTTTTGGCTTGCGTATCGCCGCCTCAAACCGCCCGCGCCGGTATTATTGAGAGTGTTGGTGTTTTTGCCGATCAAATTACTGCGTCTGGCCGGGTTGTTAGTAATGAGTTAACATTGGCGCTCTCTCAAGCCAGTTTGGCAACCGCCTGGCAAAATTTTACCTGTTTCTTTGGTTTTAATTGTCCGCAAAAAGAAGAAGCGGAAATATTAACCAGTCAAAATTTATCTCCTGCGGCGGAGGTTGGCCCTTCGCAACAAAACAGTGTCGCAGTAACCCAAGAATCTTCGACAGACAATATCTCTAATTCCATATCCGTAACCAACTTGCCGCCCGCCGCTGAAGATATCCCCGCCGCAGCCCCGCAACTTGTCGCCCGCGATTCTTATATCGCCCCCGAGAATAAACCTTCCTCAACAATCCAGAACGTTTACAACACGTACAATCCGGTTGTCCAAACCCGGCACACCGAAACCATTGTCGAAAAAATGGTGCAAACCGATACCGAAACCGAAGCCCGCCTCGATCTTCTTGAGCGTCTTTTGGATTCGGATCGTCCTAATTATTCATTAGGTGTTAGCTATCGCCTTCCCGACAGCATTACCGCCAAGACATTTGCAATTGATTCCGGTAATTTTTCGATTGACAAGAATGGCAACGCCCGCATCAACGGCGATCTTGCTCTTCTGGGAATTTTCACCCTCAATGATATTGCCAGTATTACCGCCAACTCGGCCAGTCCCGCTCTTAATATTGCCCAAGACGGTGCCGGCGTCGCTTTGGTTGCCGACAATCTAACTTTTAAACAAAATACCATCAGTACCGAAACCGGAGATTTGGAATTGGACTCCAACTCCGGTGTTATTGAATTCCTTAACGGCGCCGCTGCTATCGACAACGGCGGCAATTTAACCGTTAGCGGCAACATTGTTCCCCAAACCAACATTTCCCAGGATTTGGGCGGCAGCAGTAATTACTTCAACAACCTGTATGCCAAGACCATCTACACCAGTGCCATCAATACCAGTGGCCAAGGAGTGTTCAACTATGTTTCCGCCACTGTTGCCTATGCTGACGCGTCACTCCTAATCAATCCCACCACCGCGCTCACCAACGCTTATCTTATCGCCGCGGGGGTGGGCGGCAATCCCCGGTTCACAGTGGACGCGAGCGGCAATATTGTTGCCGTTGGCACCCTAACCCTGGGCGGCAATCTGGTTTTGGGAAACAATACCATCGCTACCTCCAATACTGATTTAGTTGCTAACTTGAATTCCGACTTATTGGACGGCCAGCACGGCTCTTACTATGCGCCGCTGGCTAATCTTGCCGGTACCGCGGGCCATCTCGCCAAATTTAGCGGTACCAATTCGATTACCAATTCCGCGCTTTACGAAACCGCCGGGAAAATTGGCATCGGCACGACCATCCCAGCGGGGATTCTCAACCTTAAGGGGGGCTCGTTTTATGCCCTTTCCGGCACGGTGGCGATAGGTAATGGTGGAGCGATAGTGACTGGCACCGGTACATCATTCACCAATGATTTGGAAGAAGGAGATGTGATTAAAATCGGAACGGAGATATTTGGAATTATTTCAATTACCGATGATACCCATCTTATTATCTCGGGCAGGTATTTGGGAGAAACCGCCTCCGGTTTGACTGTCTATGTCAATCGCACGGATTTGTTTGCGGCTGACGACAACGAAGGTAACAGAAAACTTACGCTTACCAGCGGCGGCGATCTTCAAGTCGCTTCAAGGGGGCAATTCGGGTCAAAAAATTCCAATGGCTTTCTTAATTTATATTTCTGGACAAAAAACAATTTCGCGAGCGGTATCAGCACTTACAAACGGGGCAATAACAGCGATATTGACGGCGCGGTGTCCCTCGGCGCGGAATTGGGCTACCACAATTTTTATGGCTGGGACGGTGCGGCTTATGGAAGGGCGGCATTTGCCATTGCCAGAGCGACGGAAAATTGGACCGATAGCGCTCACGGGTCTTCATATTCCATTTACACCACGCCCAACGGATCCATCGCGAATACAACTAGATTTCATATTGACGGTAATGGAAATATCGGGATAGGAGGAACCACCAACAAACTTTCCCGGCTGACGGTAAAAGCCGCGGCTTCTTTCAATTCATCGGGGACGGTGAACACCACCGCCGGTTCCGCGACGGTGAGCGGCACTGACACCCTTTTTCTCACCCAGATTGGCATTGGCGACAGAATCACCATCAACGGAGAAACTAAAACAATCACTGCCATTGCCAGCAATACATCGTTAACGGCAGATTCTGTTTTTTCGGCCTCCAACTCCGGAACGGTAATGGCGGTTTTGCCGTCAATTTTTAGGATTGACAATTCGGGAGGAACGGCAAAATTGGTGATCAATGATGCCGGCAATGTGGGCATCGGGACCACGACGCCCGGGGCGAAGCTGGATATTGTTGGGGGAAATTTGGATTTGGACAATACCACCAACGCCAACCAGTTCGGGGCAATTACCAAAAACGGCACATTATTTATCCACGACTTTAATTATGGCAACAACGGCACGGTAACGACCGACGGATACAACACCTTCATTGGTTCGGACGCCGGCAATTTCACGATGGGAAGCACGGCGTCGGAAACTTGGCATGCGTCGTTCAACACCGGCGTGGGAGCGAACGCTCTTTTTTCCAACACCACCGGCTATGCCAATGCCGCGTTCGGGAGCAACGCCCTCCTTTCCAACACCACCGGCAACAACAACAACGCGCTGGGGGTAAATTCCCTCTACTCCAACACCACCGGCAACTACAACAACGCGCTGGGAAGGGAAGCGGGACGATACAACGAAACTGGCAGTGAGAACAACTACTTTGGTTACCGCGCGGGCGGGTATGGCGCGGGGGCGGTTAATTCCCACAGCGGGACAACGGCGGTGGGAAGCTATGCGCTCTATAATCTGACCACGGGCAACTATAATCTCGGGCTGGGATACAAGGCGGGGGAAAACCTCACCAGCGGGTCGGGCAATGTGATTATCGGCTACGATATTGACGCGCCGTCGGCAACCGCCAGCAACCAATTAAACATCGGCAACCTGATTTTTGGCACCGGCGTGGATGGCCGGAACGCAACGCTATCTTCGGGCAATGTGGGGATTGGGACGATGGCACCGGCTTTCAAATTGGAAGTGAGTGGTGCTAATTCGTCCAATTCTTCAACTGATTCCAGCGCGACATTTTTGCGAGTTAGAAATACTTCTCGGGATGATGTTGGTCTATTCCCGACAACGGGCGCGGGGCTGGAACTTATCAACGGTTATGCGGCTGGGATTGGCGCACGTATTATGAGTCAACAGTATTTTGATAGCTATGATTCTACGAATTTGTTTTTCCAGACCGCAACCGCTCCAAATGTTTGGGCCACTAAAATGACGGTACAAGGGAGTACCGGCAATGTCGGCATTGGCACGACCGCGCCGACTGGGAAACTTACCATACAGAGCGTGCAAGACTCAGAACTTTTATCAGTGAAAAGTAGCTATACAGGGACAAATAAAATTTTTGAGGTCGCGCAGGAAAGCTCGGACGCTATGGTCTATGTGAGAAGTGCGAACAATGTTACCAATGTTAAATTAAGTGGTTATGAGGAGACGCCTTCTTATTTTTTGAATAAAGTGGGAATTGGTTATACTGATCCAGGGACAGCGAATTTAGCTATTTCGGGCAATGTCGGCATCGGGACAACGGGACCGGTGCAGAAGTTACATGTAGAAGGTAGTTTATTGGTTGATGCTTTTGATATTGGTGATGGCGCTGGTATTTATTTTAGGGAAGGGTTTACCCAAAATGTTGCGCTTTCTGTTCGTGATTGGAATAGCGAAAATGTTACTTCTGATGGTTTATTAATGAGTGCGTATGACGGTATTGGCTTCCAAACAAACGCTGACGCGTTTGATAGTTCAAAGATCAGGATGTTTATCAATAGTGCCGGCAATGTCGGCATTGGCACGACCGCGCCGGTTTACAAGCTTAATGTTGCGGGGGCGAATGCCAGCACGGATGTGGGCGATGCGAGTTTGCTGGGGATCGTGAATACCGATACCACCGCCAACAACACCATCGGCCTTGCTTTCGGTCAGGCGAATTTGAGCGGCACGGTGCAAACCGTGGCGGGTATTGATTTGATTGGCGTGAGCCATGCCGACGGCGCCCAGAGCGGCGCGCTGGCGTTTTCAACAAGAAACGCGGGCAGTTGGAGCGAAAAATTGCGTATCAGCGAAGCGGGCAATGTCGGGATCGGGACGGCGGCGCCGGGGTATAGGCTGGCAATACAGTCGGAGGCTTCGGAGACGACTTTGGGGAGTAGTCTTTTGACTAACGGGGATTTTGCCACCAATGACTTTACCGGCTGGACGGCGGGCGCGAATTGGTTGGCGGCAACAGGCGCGGCGGCGCATACCGCGGGGGCGGCGGAAGCCATCTCGCAGGACATCACCGTCACCACCGGAAAATACTACCAGATAGATTACACTGAAACCGGCGACACGGCGGGGTCGCTCACTTTTGCCATTGGGTCGGCAAGCGTGGCGAGAGCATATTGGGAAGCCACTTCGGTGACGATTAAAACATCGGGGGCAACGGGGACGCAGACATTCTCCATCACGCCATCCAGCACCTATAATGGGACACTGGACAATATCACCGTCCGATTGGTTACTCCCGCGGCGACTCCGGCATTTGCCTTGCTCAACGCCGATGGCACGGTCGGCGGGGTGCAAATCAAAGCCGGCGGTTCGGGGCTGAACAACATCTTCATCGGGTCGGGCGCGGGCCGGCAGAACACCACCGGCTACTACAACAACGCGCTGGGGGTAAATTCCCTCTATTCCAACACCACCGGCAACTACAACAACGCGCAGGGGGTAAATTCCCTCTACTCCAACACCTCTGGCTACCACAACAACGCGCTGGGGTATTATTCCCTCTACTCCAACACCTCTGGCTACCACAACAACGCGCTGGGGATAAATTCCCTTTACTCCAACACCACCGGCAACAACAACAACGCGCTGGGGTATCAATCCCTCTATTCCAACACCACCGGCAACAACAACAACGCGCTGGGGGTAAATTCCCTCTATTCCAACACCACCGGCAACTACAA
>CAYYEP010000018.1:0-16169 GCA_964470995.1 uncultured Candidatus Saccharibacteria bacterium | reverse complement strand
TTGGCAAACTAAAAAACACCTCGCGGTGTCCTGATTAGTCCCTGAATTTAGGTTTAATCACCTGGTAGGTTTATACCGTAAAAAATAATTATTGGCAATTGAATAAAAAAACCGGTGCGTGATTGCGGCGGCTTAAAGCTATCATTTTTCGTTCCATATGGCGGGCGTTTCGGTAAGATAAATCAATCTTAATGGCAATAAGTTCGGCTGTTGTAAACGAAATCCCGTTTAAATTAAACGGGATTTTTCGAATGTGCCCCCGACAGGAATCGAACCTGTAGTCTCAAGGTCCGCAACCTTGTATTTTATCCATTAAACTACGGGGGCTGATTTCGCCCAAGGCGAAATAGTAAATCGTTAATAGTCGATGGTTGATCGAAAACTCAAAAAACCATCAGTTTATAACGTTTAAATGATACTACAAAAAGCGGATAAAAGCAACCTTGCAATCGGTTGAGATATCGTTAATATATGTGGCGGAGGTGAGAAAAGAATGGCGACGCATTTGGTTGTCGATGGCGCGAGTAAGCCATTGTGCGGGAGCGGTGAAGAAAGGTTGTTCTATCTTGGTGCCGCAGAGAATTTGGGCCAGGGTTTGCCGCCGGATATTTGTGTTGAATGCGCGCGGCGGGTGCGAAGACCGCTAATGTGAAGTGCATTGTCGGGCGAAAATGCCATGATTGCGGTTTGCATTGTTGAAGTAAGGGCGGCTCTAGAAATGAGCCGCCGTATTTTTTCTTTACTTTTAGCGTTGGCCTGATATAGAATATGGTTGCTTACGGACGAGCAATTTTTTGTTAAAATATTATTATGGAACCAAAAATGTATATTAAGGGCGTCGGAATGACGCGGTTCGATTATACGCAAAAACCGTGGTGGGGATATGCCTATGAAGCGGCAATGGATGCGCTCAAGGACGCCAAAATGAACTTTTCGGGTATCGACGCGATCGTGTTCTCCGGAGTTTCCTCGGCGGCCGGGGGCGAACATCAGAGCCACAAAGTGTCGCTGTTGTCGGGCTTGTTCAAGACCAATGTGCCGATTATCGAATTGCCGTCGGTCTGTGGCGGCGGGGGCGTAGCATTTTGGACCGCTCTGCGTTTATTGCGCGACAGCGAATTTAAAAATATCCTTGTCCTGACGGGGGAGAAACTTGTGGATAACCGGGCAGAGGTGATTACCGATTGGATATTGTCGGCGGCCGAGAGGGTGGTGGAGCAACCGGAGGGGATGTTGTTTCCGGTGCAGAACGCACTGGTTTTTCAGCAATACTGCCAAAAATACGGTGCCAGCCATGAATATCTGGAATTAATCGCATTCAAGAACCACGAAAATGCCGTTTTGAACCCAAAAGCATATTATTATAAGCGTCCGGTGCCGATGGAAAAAATCAAAGGGGCACCTTTGGTGGCCGAGCCGCTGACGCTGATGGATTGTTCTCTCTCGGTGAATGGCGGCGCGGCGGTGATAGTTTCCAAGGAAGGGGATGCGGTGGAAGTGGTTGGTTCGGGGTTTGCCACGGACTATCTTTTAACTTTTGAAAGAGAAGATAAAACTCATTTTAGGGCAACACAGTTGGCGGCGGCAAAGGCTTTCAAAATGGCGGGATTGGTTCCTAATGATGTTAATGTTGCCGAGATTCACGATGCGTTTACTTCTGTGGAATTATTGTCGTATGAGGATTTGGGATTTGCCGAGCCGGGGAAGGGGGGCGAGCTTATCCGTTCGGGAAAAATAAATATTGGGGGTTCGATGCCGATTAATCCGTCGGGCGGGCTTAAAGCAAAGGGCCATCCAATATCGGCTACGGGACTGGCGCAAGTTTACGAGATCACCAATCAATTGCGCGGCAATTGCGGGGAACGGCAGGCTAAGGATGCCAAGATTGGGTTAACGCATAATATTGGGGGTGCCGGAGGCAGCGTGACAGTACATATTTTCAGAAGAAACCAGTAGAAATGAAAAACGCGGTTTAACCCGCGTTTTTCATTTCCTTGAGATATTTTTTGAGGACCAGACGGAAGATAGCTTTGTTTTTAATGTTGGCTTCAACCAGGCAAATACCTTTGTTGGGAAAGCCGTAGACGATCAGAGTTTTCGGCTTGGCAAGCAGTACTGCCGGAATGACAAGCAGGTCTTCTTCGCCCTCGACGCAAATATTGCTTTTATCCTTGAGGGACTTCTCAATGATGTCCCAGGATCCTTTCTGGATGGTGCCGGCGGGATTTTTGACGGTAAGGGCGCATTCGTGCTTTTGCTCGAATGCCCGGCGTTGAACCTTTTTGTCGAAGATTTTAATGTCGGAATCAAGATGGTGGGAGCAGTAATCACCTACAGTGACGACGAGTTTGTAGTTTTTTTTATCGATGACCTTTTGGTATTTTTCTTTGATTTGGCTTTCGGTGCCGAATATTGCTTTGCCCCAGACTCGCTGTATACCAGTGCGGGATTTTTCTGGCAAAAAATAGTTTTTCATAGTATGCTGAAAAAACTCATCGGGTGGGTTTTTTAATAATCCCACAATAAAGATTTTATCATAAATTAAGAAACAACGGTTAAGATTATGTTTTATCAATGTTCAAAATGCAAGCGGCGGTGGCAGTATCCTATCGCTGAATGTCCATATTGCCTGGTGCCGCCGGAAAAGGCGGGCGGCAAAAAAGCGACCGTGCGCGGCGCGGTCAAGGTATCGATTCCGACGCTTTTTCATCCCAACGTGCCTTATAATGTTCTGGTTTTGGAAGATGAGGCGGGGAATATGTGGGGCTACAAATCCGAAAAAGAATATAAAGTGGGAGAAGAATTCGCGGTTGAATCCAATTCCGACAGGAATACCGTGGCGATATGGCGGGTAAAATATGAACCGCGCGAAGCTATCGAAAAGGTTTTGGGGTTGATCGGCGGAATAAATATCGGTGCGGGTTCGAAGGTGGCGATATTGCCGACAATCACCAAGTCGTCACATCCCTATTTCAGGGATAATACGTCTCCGGATTTTTTGGCGGCAGTAATTCGGCTTTTGCTGGATTGCGGGGTAAAAAGGGAAAATATCACCGTGGGGGCGCAAAGTTTTGACGAATTGCCGTCGGGAGCAGCGGCGATGAAGGCGGGTTTGGTGGAGATTTGCACGAATTTTGGGATCATGCCGCTGGATCTTGCTACGGGAGAATTTGAAATGATTGGCCAGTTGGAAGTTTCTAAACCAATATTGGAAGCGGATTTGGTGATTGATTTGGCGATTGAGAAGATGGGTGCGGCCAACGCGACGGGAAATATTTTGAAGGTTTTAAAAAAAGAGTGTTATCTGGGTCAGAAGTATCTTTCGTCCGATACGCAGATCGCGGCCAATTTGGAACCGATGATCGATAAATTGGTAGTGATCGGCGAGGCGGAATTCACCCAGCGTTCGAGTAAGATAACCTCTTTCACGGGATTAGTGTTGGCGGGGCGGTTGGCGCGCAATGTCGACCGGGTTTTTAATGAAGTTACCAGGGCTTTCAAGCTGCCGGAGGTTATAAAAGACATCGATGTGGCGTCAATCCCGGTCGCGGGCCGGACGATCAAAGAAGTGCAGTACCAAGCCGAAATCTATTAATTTCGGTTAAATTCCAAGTACTAAGTACTAAATTGCAAATAAATAGGAAATATAAATTACGAGTAAAATTATGGCAAATACATTTGAGGGGAAAGTAGTGCTGGTGACCGGAGGGTCACAGGGTATTGGTAAGGCAATTGCGGCCAAATTCGCGGGTTTGGGTGCTAAGATAGCGTTGAATGATATTGCGCCGCAGGAGGAAAATCTTAAGGTTGCGATGGAAGAAATGAAAAAAGCCGGCGCGCCGGATGCAAAGTACTTTTGCGCCGACGTATCGAAATTCGCTGAAGTGGAGATGATGACGCAGAATATCCAAAAGGAATTCGGGCGGCTGGATGTGCTGGTGAATAATGCCGGAATTACCAAAGATAGGACACTGGCCAAGATGACTGTAGAAGAATGGCAGAGAGTGATTGATATAGATTTGACGAGCATTTTTAACTGTTCAAAGAACGTATTGCCTTTATTGATCGCGTCGCAGGGATCGATTGTCAGCCTGGCGTCGGTGGTGGGACAGGAAGGTAATTTTGGCCAGACTAATTATGCCGCGGCCAAGGCCGGAATAATCGGTTTTACTAAAGCGCTGGCCAAGGAAGTGGGGAGGTTTAATGTACGCGTCAACGCGGTGGCACCGGGTTTTATTGAGACCAAGATGGCCGAGGCGATTCCGGAAGAAATGAAAATGCTGATTAAGAAAGCGACGGCAATGGGAAGGTTCGGCAAGCCAGAGGAAGTGGCATCAACGATTGTATTCTTGGCTTCAACCGAAGCAAGTTTTGTTACCGGTACGGTGGTGAATATCGATGGCGGTTTAATGATTTAGCATTGTGTTTGGCCGTATAGTTAGTTGCTAAAGATATTGATGGCTGCGATCTTGATATGCGACAAATAACCAGAAATAATGCCGAGTTTGTTTACCGAGAAGCAATCAACTTATTGTGCGAAAAAGAGGAGTCAAAAGATTTGCCAGGATGCGGCGATTGCATTTGAATGCCGGTTCGCGGGCTTTTTAAAAACGGCGGGAACCGGAATTTTAACTCGTGATTAGGATAATAGTTGTTTTTTGGCGCGTAACCATATTTACAATTTTTAATGTTATAATTAACCATATCCGGGTTGCGGCTGTGGTTTTTTCGTGGTAATAAGAAGGCGTTTGCCTAGACGAGGCGCCAAACCGATTTTTAGAAAAAAACATGTTGTATAACAAAGACCAGATTAAGGAGATTATCCCTTATAAGGAGCCGTTTTTGTGGGTCGATGAGGTGGAAAAGATCGAAAACGATGCGATTATTGCCTATAAGCAGACATCTCCGGATGAGCCATATTTCGCGGGGCATTTTGTTGATTTTCCAATTATGCCCGGAGTTTTGGTGGTTGAGGGAATCGCTCAAACCGGGACGATACTGTTGCGCCAAAAGATCGGGGCGGACAACAAAAATAAACATTTATTGGCTTACCAGGTGCGAAGCGCGCAATTTGTGTCGCCCATATTGCCGGGAGACAAAATAAAATACCGAGTACAGCTAGTGGGTTTTTATAAGGATAGGATCGCTAATTTCGCGGGAGAAGCTATGGTGGAAGGGGTTTTAAAATGCGAAGTCCGTTTTTCGGTTGCGGTAATGGATAAAAGCGAGATGAGGGAAAAATTCAACGGTAATGCCGCAGAAACCACTCAATCGCGACCGGCGGAAAAGGAAAAATTATTCCAATTGCCGCATTTGAGCGTCGGCAAATGGATTGCCAAATACCCGATTATTCAAGGAGGAATGGCGGTGCGGGTGTCTTTGCATAACTTGGCCGGAAACGTGGCTAAAAACGGCGGAGTTGGGATCGTGGCGATTTCGGGGATGTTAGATTCCAATGAGGTGAAAGATGAGATTCGCAAGGCGCGGGAGATTGCCGGTCCGGGCGGAGTAATTGGAGTTAATATTATGGGAGTTATCGGCCGTTTTAACCAGTTGTTGGCCGCGGCGATTGAAGAAAAAGTTGATTTGATCATTCAAGGTGCGGGTTTCCGCTATGACACTTTTGAGATGGCCAAGGCGGCGGGAATACCGGTGTTTTCCATCGCGTCGTCGGTGAAAGTTGCCAAGAAGGGCGAGGAGGCGGGTGCGGCGGCAATTGTGATCGAGGGTGCGGATGCGGGCGGGCACTTAGGTTTTCCGCATGACAAGCCGTTCCGCAAGACAATTGATATTTTAAAAGAAATAGTCGCGTCCGGGGTTAAAATTCCCTTAATTGCCGCCGGGGGGATATTTACCGGAGCGGATATTGTGGAGATGTTGCGTGCGGGAGCCAGCGGAGTTCAGATGGCAACGCGTTTTGCTTCCACCGAGGAATGTGACGCGAATATCAAATTTAAAGAAGCTCATATTAATGCTAAACAGGAAGACGTGGTAATTATCCATTCGCCGGTAGGTTTGCCCGGAAGAGCGGTGCGAACGCCGTTTGTGGATAAGGTGCTGGCTGGAACCGCTCCCAAGGCGCTGCCGGAGGAATGCAAGGGATGTATTGGACCGGTATGCGACAAGAGTTATTGTATCCTTAAGGCGTTGGAGGCGGCACGCAAAGGTGATTTGGATAACGGGCTGGTGTTTGCCGGTTCCAATGTGTGGCGCGTGAAAAAGATGGGTAAAGTTGCCGATATTATCAAAGAATTGGTTGATGAGGCTAACGCGATTCTGGCAAAGGTACCGCTTACCATATAAAACTCTAAGCACTAAATCCTAAACCCTAAACGGACAAAAATTCAATGGAATTTGCTTAGAGTTTAGCGCTTATGATTTGGGATTTTAACCAAAGATATGTTCGAGAATAATAAACTTACAAAATTACTGGGTATCAATTATCCGATAATCCAGGGTGGTATGGCCGGAGTTTCGGAATCAACCTTGGCCGCGGCGGTTTCCAACGCGGGCGGACTGGGCGTGATTGGTTCGGGGTTTGCGCAGGCGTCGTGGCTGGAAGAGGAGATCAAGAAGACCAAAGCAATGACGAATAAGCCGTTCGGCGTCAATTTGTTATTGCAGAATCCCGGCGCGCCGGAGCTGATCAAAATGATTATTGCCAATAGAGTGCCGGTGGTGTTTACCGGTGGCGGTAATCCGATACCAATTATGCCTTATTTCAAACAGGCGGGGGTCAAAGTGATTCCGGTTGTACCGTTGGTGCGTTTGGCGGCTAAGGTTGAACAGGCCGGCGCGGACGCGGTAGTGGTAGAAGGCCTTGAGTCGGGAGGGCACATTGGCGAGAGTACGACCATTTGTTTGGTGCCACAGGCAGTCAAAGCGATTAAAAATATTCCGGTAATCGCCGCAGGCGGTATTTGCGATGGTCGGACAATGGCGTCGGTGATGATGCTGGGCGCCGCGGGCGTCCAAATAGGAACCCGCTTTTTGGCGGCAACCGAATGCCAGATACACGATAGTTACAAGAACGCGGTTATCAACGCGACCGATGAGGATATTACGGTAGTGGCGCGGTTTACCGGTCATCCGGTGCGGATGATTAAAAACAAATTTGTGGAGGCAGTGCGCAAAATCGAAGAAAAGAACCCCTTTCCCGAAGAGATCAAGTCGGAGAGGTTTGCGGGCAACAAGGGCGGAGCAAATGCCGATCTTTCGGCATTGTTGTGCGGCACTTGCGCGGGAGGTATCCGAGAGATTAAATCCTGCAAGGATATTGTTGAGGAACTGGTTGGCGACGCAAAGAAGGCGCTGGAATCTGGAAGTCAGCTGTTGGCATAGTCTGGTTTTCGGTTAATACCATGGAAAAAATAATTTCGTTTCTTTTGCGCGTTCCAATTGGCATCTATGTGAAGAGCCGTCTTTTAAAGGGGGTGGAAGGTAAGGATAATTTTCCCAAAAGGAATTTTATTCTGGCATCCAATCATTTGAGTCATTTGGATTGGCTCATCGACGGCTGGATACTGACACCCAGGAGGTTCACTTTTATTGCTCAAGTGGATAAGATGGCCGGAGTTAAAAAATTTTTCCGCGACATTCTTTATTGGTATGCCGATGTGATACGGGTGAACCGGAATGATAAAGAATCAAAAAAAGCGGCCTTGGCCAAAGCGATCGAAACGGTTAAAAAGGGATATTGCTTAATCATTTATCCGGAGGGGACGCGCAGCCGCGACGGACAGACGCACGATTTTAAAGCCGGGATCGGCAAGATATATATTGAAACCGGGGCGCCAGTGGTACCGTCGGCGTTTGAGGGGACTTTTGATATGATGCCGCCCGGGGAAAAAATGAAGGGGAAAAAAATGATTCGTTTGATCATTGGCAAACCGATGGATTTTTTGGAAGAAAGGGAAGCGGCGCGCAAAGTGGATAAAAATTCGGATGAATATCGCCGGATATGCTCGACGATATCTCAAAAGATCGAGAGAGCGGTCAGAGATTTGTTAAGGAGCGGCGTCGGTTAGCGTCGATCAACAATATGAATAAATTAGTTTCGACAATTTCCCGATTTTTGCTGGCCGGAGCGATCCGCCGAAAATTGATTAAAGAAATATCCGGATGGGACAATATCCCTAAAAGGGGCAATTTTATTCTGGCGTCCAATCATTTGAGCCATATGGACTGGTTTATGAGCGGGTACATAATAACGCCGCGCAAATTCACTTTTATCGCGCAGGTGGATCAGTATACGGGCTTTAAAAAACTTTGGAGGAATATTATTTATTTTTACGGCGGAATAATTCCGATTAACCGCAAAAGCGATGAATCGAAAAGAAAGGCTATTGATACTGCGATAAAGATGCTTAAGGGCGGTTATTGTGTAGTAATCTATCCGGAAGGCGGCCGGGCTTATGACGGCATAATGAAGGATTTTAAGCCAGGAGTGGGAAAGCTGTATCTTGAATCCGGAGTGCCGGTGTTGCCAGCCGCATTAAAAGGGACTAATGAGTTAATGCCGCCGCACGGACGGTTGAAATTCGTTAAAGCGGCGCAAATATCCATTGGACGGCCGATGGTTTTTCCGAAGGAACGCGAACAAGCCCGATGTATTGACAAAGATTCGAAAGAATATCACAATATTTGCGCGAATGTAACTGCCAAAATAGAGCGGGAGGTGTGCGATTTGGCTAAAAAACAGCAGTAGAAATGGAATTGCACTACCCTTGATATAATCAAAGCATATAAATTTAATGGAGATTAAGAAGATCCTTATTGCGAATAGGGGCGAGATAGCATTGCGGATTTTGCGTACCTGCCATGAGATGGGTATTAAAACCGTGGCGTTGTGCCCCCAGCCGGGTCAGGAGAGGAATTTTCTGGAAACGTCGATGGCGGATGAATTCTATTACCTTGGGAAAGATGGTTCCCAGGGTTATTTGGATAAAAATAAAATTATCGAGATTGCTAAGAAGGCCAAGGCGGACGCGATCCATCCGGGATATGGTTTTTTGGCGGAAAATTGGCAGTTCGCGCTGATGTGCGACAAAAACCGGATAAGATTCATCGGGCCCCATTTTAAGACTTTGCGCACTCTGCAGGATAAGGTAGAGTCGAAGAAGATCGCTAAAAAAATCGGTATTCCCACAGTGCCGGCATCCGACCAGTCAATCAAGAACAAGAAGGATTTGATCAAGTGGGCGGATCGCATCAAGCCGCCATTTATTATTAAAGCCCAGCGGGGCGGCGGCGGAATGGGCATCCGTGTGGTTAACGGCCAGATGAATTATGAGGAAATGATGGCCTTGTCATTAGGCGTGCAACGGCAGATGGCCGGGGCGTTTGATGATGTCGATTTCTTTTTGGAAAAATACTTGCCAGAAGTGAAGCACATTGAATTTCAGGTGTTGGGGGACGGGAGGAGGGCAGTACATTTGGGCGAGCGCGAATGTTCGATTCAGCGGCGTTTCCAGAAGTTGGTGGAGGAGTCGCCTTCGCCGGCGCTTGATTCCGACTTGCGCGCCCAAATGGGCGCGTGGGCGGTAAAAATTGCCGAACATCTCCGTTATCAAGGTGCGGCCACTGTTGAGTTTTTACTCGATAAAGACAAAAACTATTATTTTATGGAAGTCAATCCGCGAATCCAGGTGGAGCATCCGGTTACGGAAGCAGTAACCGGAATTGATATTGTGGAACAGCAAATCCGGATTGCCGAAGGCAAGCAATTATCTTTTTCTCAAGAGAGCGTCTACCAAAGTGGCTGGGCCATTGAAGTGCGCATTAACGCCGAGGACCCGCAAAAGAATTTTGTGCCTTCGCCGGGAACCGTTGTCAAATATATACCGCCGCAAGGACAGGGGGTTTTTGTGCACAGTTTTCTGCAGGATGGCCAGGAAATTTATCCTTATTTCGATTCCCTGCTGGCAAAGATTATTGCTTATGGCAAGGATCGCAAGTCGGCATTAAAGAAGCTGGATCGGGCGCTTTCCGAGACCAGTATCGAAGGCGTGGCAACAACCATTCCGTTCTTTAAGCTTTTGTTGGAGAAAGATGAATTTGTTGATGGCGTATTTTTTACCAATTTTATCGAGAAAAGCGGTATTATCCGAGAATTGATGCTTAAGCCATATTTGCAGAAGAAAATGGTATGCAATCATAAAGATATCGAGGAAAAGGCGGTGGCCGATATTGCCTATAAAATATATCAGGAGGTGAAAAGCGTAGTCGATACGCCGGGGACGGGTTTTGGCCGCGTGTCCAAATGGGTGATAGCCGAACGCGCCGGTTTGGCCGAAGATAAATAGGGCAAAGGAACAAAGGATATGAAATTCAATTTCAATAACCAGGGAAAAGATTTTGAGGTGGAGATCTTTGACCAGGAGACCGGGATCAAGATTACCGTCAATGGTAAAGAATTCGCGTACGACGAAAAGGCGGCGGTTGAGGTGGTGGCGGTGCCCCAGGCGACGATGCCGCGGCGCGATTTGAATACTAAGGAAGTGCGGGCGGTGCTGGCCGGAACCATTGCCGAGATAAATGTTAAGTCCGGCGATATTATCAGGACGGGGCAAAAATTACTGACGCTTTCGGCGATGAAAATGGAAAATGAAATTTTATCCGAGATAGAAGGTAGAATTAAGGAGGTAACCGTAGCCAAGGATCAAAAAGTAAAAGAAGGCGATATCCTGATAATACTGGCGTAAAAGGATGGACTACCGGATAAAAAAATTCAAGGGGCTGGGGTCGACTAATGCCAAAGCCAAGGAATTGGCGGCGCAGGGAGTCGAACCGTGGATGGTGGTAGCGGCGGAACAACAGGAGCTAGGTTACGGGCGCAAGGGAAACGAGTGGTTTTCGCCGGCGGGCGGGCTTTACTTTTCGGTCGTATTGCCCAAAGGGAATATCGACGATTTACAAATTTTGACGATTTTGGCGGCGTTTTGCGTAGCCAGGGTGTTGAAAGATAATTATGAGGCCGAACCGTTTGTGAAGTTGCCCAACGATGTTTATTTGAATGGAAAAAAGATTTGCGGGATACTGACTGAGAACGTAATTGCGGGCGAGGTTAAATCATCGGTTATCGGCGTCGGGGTCAATACGAATATCGATAGTTTTCCGAGGGGGGTGGATAAGGCGACGTCGCTAAAGATCGAGACCGGAAAAACCATTGACAACGATGTGATATTAGGTCAGATTATAAGCCAGTTAAAAAACACGTTTAAATCGATTAGCCATTAAAATCTTTGATTTACGAATCGCGATTTACGATTTATGATCAGTGTATTTATTCATAAATCATAAATCTTAAATCATAAATCAGTATTCAATTATGAATTTTGAAAAAGAAATTGATCAATTAAACAGTCTTCAAGACGGCCTTGAAAGTTCGGAACTTATTGAAAAGCAGCATCAGAAGGGCAAGTTGTCCGCGCGCGAGCGGATCAGCTTGCTGCTGGACCCGACTACGTTTGTGGAAATGGAATCATTCGTGGAAACGCGTTTTATCCAGATGGGGTTAGATACCAAAAAGGTGGCGGGTGACGCGGTGGTGGCGGGTTTTGGCAAGATTAATAACCGGCCGGTATGCGTATTCGCGCAGGATTTTATGAAAATGGGCGGATCGTTGGGAGAAATGCATGGCCGAAAGATTATTAAGGTGATTGAGCACGCGCGCAAGACAGGGTGTCCGGTGATTGGTATTATCGATTCGGGAGGAGCTCGTATTCAGGAGGGCGTGGCTAGCCTTGACGGTTATGCCGGGATTTTTAACGCAATGGTGAAAGCTTCGGGAGTAGTGCCGCAGATTTCGATTATTGCCGGTCCGTCGGCGGGAGGAGCTTGTTACGCGCCGGGATTGTCGGATTTTATTTTTATGGTGGATAACATTTCGCAGATGTTTATTACCGGGCCGGAAGTAATCAAAAAAGTTACGGGTGAAGAGGTGACGTTCGAAAATTTGGGAGGAACTAATGTGCATTGCAATAAATCCGGGTGCGCGCAGTTCCGTTATGCAAACGAGAAGGATTGTTTTGCCGGGGTGAAGAAACTTTTGGGTTATCTGCCGCAGAATAATATGGATGATGCGCCGCGGTCGAAGAGCTTGCTGGCCGAACTTTTCGAAAAAGAAGACAGCACCAAATTGCTGGAAATTGTGCCTGAGGAAAGCGGCCGGGGTTATGATGTGAAAGCGGTTATCGAAGAAATTTTTGACAAGAATTCATTTTTTGAAGTGCAGGCGGGGTTTGCGGCTAACGCGGTAACGGGATTTGCGCGTTTGGGAGGTTATGTGGTAGGTGTGGTGGCTAACCAGCCCAAACTGATGGCCGGAGTTTTGGATATCGATTCTTCGGATAAGATATCGAGGTTCGTACGGTTTTGCGATTCATTTAATATTCCGATCATAAACCTGGTGGATACATCCGGTTATTTGCCGGGAACCAACCAGGAGCACAATGGGATTATCCGCCATGGCGCCAAGGTTCTGTATGCTTATGCCGAAAGCACGGTGCCAAAGATTGCCATAATTCTGCGCAAGGCGTTTGGCGGCGCGTACATTGCGATGGCCAGCCGTTGCCTGGGTTATGACCGCGTGCTGGCGTGGCCGGGGGCGCAGATTGCGGTGATGGGGCCGGAGCAAGCGGTGCGAATAATTTATCGCAAGGAGTTGGCCGATCGCAACGACGCGCCCAAATTCGAGCAGGAAAAGATCGAGGAGATGCACCAGATGGCCGGGGCGTTGGAGGCGGCTAAATTGGGCCAGGTGGACGCGGTGATAAATCCCAAGGATACTCGTGCGATTTTGACTAAAATTTTGGAGTCGTTATTGACCAAGCGCGAGGAAAAGATTGCCCGAAAGCACGGCAATACCCCTCTTTAATGGCAGTTAAAGAGGAAATTTCTATTTCTTAAGAAAATATCTTGCGGTGATGAAAGCAAAAAGACGGGAGAATAAGATCGGGTTAATAGTTTTTAAACATAATTATTAAGATAGTTATGCACGGTTTATCCACAATTCTTATGTTAACGCTTCGAACTGCAGGCATCTCATATGAAGATATTCAAGGAAAAATTTAAGAAAAATGATCGGGAGCGGTTTTACTGGAGCCGGGTGTATTTTATTTCGGACAACAAGGAGTGGAAAACCAAAATATTATGGGCAATGTCTTTTGAGTGGGTGCGGCGTCAGCTTTTGGCGGAAACTTGGAAAGATGACGATGTTGACAAGTTGGTGAACAAGATCGTGATAATGAAATGGAAAGGCATGGGACGGAAGGTATTCTCACATAAAACCCAATACGATCCATGGGCTGCAAATGACGCGGAAAAGAAGTTTTTGCAGGAATTCATAATTGGGAGAAGCCAGGCGGATGGCGACAGATAATTTTAAATTATGGCGAGAAAAAAGATACTGATTGTGTCGATGAAGGCAGGGTGGGGGCATATCAAAGCGGCCCAGGCGCTGGAAGAATACGCGAAAAACAATCTTCCCGACCTGAAAGTAAAACATGTCGATCTTTGCGTTATCGAGCCATTGTTGGGAAAGTTTTTCCAGAAATTTTACGATATTTCGAGCAACCGTTTTCCGCGCGTTTGGGGCAAGGTTTATGAGGCTTTTGACAAGGAATTGGTCGCGATCGCGTTCCAGAAGTTGAGCAAGGCGCAAAACCTGATAAACCATCGCGTTACAAATTACTTGGAGGAACAGAAGGCGGACGGGATAATTTTTACCAATGTGGTGGCCGCACCGATAATCGCGCCGGTTTGCCGCCGGATCCTTCCCGGAGGGCCGCTTTCCGTGGTGGTTACCGATTACCACGGCCATTCTTATTACAACGTCGAAGACCTGGACCGGTATTTTGTGGCGATCCCTGAAGTTAAAGATGATCTGGTGCGGGTGGGGATAGACGAATCCAAGATCACGGTCACCGGGATTCCGATAAGTCCGAAATTTTACGCCAAATATAATGCCGATCTTTTGCGGCGGCGCTTGGGTTTTAAGACCCCGCGGCCAACGGTGCTTTTCATTAGCCGGCTTTCAAAGGATTTTGTAGTTCCGACGATCACGGGTTTGCTGTTGCGCGAGCAGAAGATCAATCTGGCGGTGGTTTGCGGCGGAAATGATAAATTGTACCGCCGGATAAAAGAAGAAATTCCCCGTCGCCCGGAAAACTTCAAACTGGTTAACTGGACCAACCGTATCGATGAATACATGAAAGTCTCGGACGCGGTGATCAGCAAGCCGGGCGGTTTGATAATTTCCGAATGCCTGGCTTTGGGCAAGCGGATAATCATGACTGATCCGATCCCGGGGCAGGAAGAGCACAACGCGGAATTCATGGCCAAATTCAACTACGGGAAGATGGCGGAGGGCGCGGAAAACATTATCAGGGCGGTAGATTATTCCCTTTCCCATTCGAAAAGCCATAATTTGGTGGCGGACCGGCCCAACCCTTGCGCGGAAATTCTTAAGAATTTTCAAGAATAAGATGAACAAGTTGATCTGTTTTGATGTTGACGGAACGCTGGTGAAGGCCCGGTCATCGTGGGAAACGCTGAATATCGGGTTGGGATGCCCGACCGAGTGCCTGGATGAAATATATCAAAAGACCGAAAGCGGCCAAATGTCCTTTGCCGAGGGAGTGAAAATACTTGAGGATATGTATATTGGCAGCGGCCGGGCGTCGGAGGTTTTTATCAGAGGCTTGTTCGACCAGATATCACTGAAGCACGATGCGCGCGAGACGATCGAATATGCCAAGCAAAAGGGATACCGGGTATATTTGATATCGGGCGCGATCGATATTTTTGTGGAGGCGGTTGCCAAAAAAGCCGGCGCGGACGGTTATTTCGCGCACGCGTCGCTGGAATTCGACCGAGCGGGGAATTTTTCAAAGATAAAATACAGCTCGGGGCAGGTGGTGACTAAGATCGCCCGGATAAAAGAGTTGTCGGAAAAATATCGGGTTCCGGCGAGCGAAATGATCTATGTGGGCGACGGGATAAACGATGTTGGGGCTTTTGAACTGGCTCGTGGCGTCGCGGTCCATCCTTACGACCCGGCATTGGAAGAGATCGCTTGGAAAAAGATCAATGAATTGGCAGAGCTTAAAAATTTTATGTAAGGTATATTTTATGTTTTTAGGTCAATACCTTGTATCCATTTGTATTTAGAAATTCTTTGGGATTTTGCATTTTTAGCGCCATGTGCGGCCGCTCGCAATTGTAGAAACGCAGATAATCGGTCAGCGCGGCCCGGTAGCTGGCCAGCGTATCCGGAACCCGGGAAAGGCTTTCTTCCTGGATGGTGCGGTTGAACCGTTCCAGATGGCCGTTATCGGTCGGGGTGCGCACCCGGGAGTGCTGGTGCGCGATCCCGGCGAACAAACAATACTTGGTGAAGTGTCGGGAGAATTCCGATCCGTGGTCGGTTTGCAGGGTGCTTATCCCGAATGGGAAAAAATCCCGCGCGCCCTTCAGGGCGCGCACGCTGGCGCCCGCATTGGCGCGCAACACCGCCGAAGCGTACGCGAACCGGGAACAAAATCCAATGCGGTATACAGGTACAAACTTCTGTCCGCGCACTGTACCGCATCCATTTGAACCAGTATCCCGGGTTTTCCCGGCAACGGCCGGGGCGGGTACGAATGCCACTTCTTCCACTTGGAATACCGGGAGCGGTTATGCCGTTTCAATGTCCGTTTCACCGACGACAAGCTGACTTTGTATCCGTCGCGTTCCAGCAGGTAATGCAATACCTGGGCGCAGCGTTTGTATTTTTCCCGGTACCGCAGGATCGCCAGTACCGTTTCATCATCCAACTGTCTCGGATGTGAATGGGGCCGGGATGACCTGGTCCTTATGGTTTTGCCGTACGTTGGTGCTTCTTTTGCCCGGGATATCCAGCGGCGCACCGCGCCGTGGGTATATCCCAGATGCCGGGCTACCGCCCGGATGCCCATTCCAGATTCGACAAGCCGCACCGCGACCATCCTTACGCGAGGCAAATTCGGATTTGTATTATACATGCCCATATCCTAGCAGGTGGATACAAGCTATTGAACCATTACACGGTGTTGACAATTTATTATATTTGTGTTATGCTTAATGCTGTTCAAATAACCTAAATTCAGGGACTAATCAGGACACCGCGAGGTGTTTTTTAGTTTGCC
>CAYYEP010000017.1:0-16211 GCA_964470995.1 uncultured Candidatus Saccharibacteria bacterium | reverse complement strand
TTCATACAAGGACACTCTACCACGGGTGTCCTGATTCATTCCGGAATCTGCGTAATGGGAGCTGATTGATTTGGGAGATAAAAAAGACGGAGGATGTTTTTGTTGTGGTGGGTCGATGCCCTTGGAAGAGGGTTGGACATCGATCACGATAATAAAGCATAGTATGTTCTCTTGGGAAGGAATGATATTTTGCTGGCGTTGTCATCAAGACCCGGCTAGAATAGATGCTGTGAAGATGAAAGAGCGGATGGCAAGGGCAGACTGGAGTCAGGAAAAAATCGGATATGCCGTGATCGCGATAACAGATTTTATGATCGAGCGGCTTGAGCTAATAAAGGGACAAACGGAAGATATACCATTCCTTCAAGAACAGATTATAGAATTGGAGGAAGCCATCAGCCTTGTTAAAGGGTCGGTGCTTAAACTTGTAATTGAGAAGTTGGAGGAGCTAACGGTGCGCTTGGAAGAGGCTTTGCTCTTTCAAGGAGCAGCGATAATGCTTGAAGAGGCGATCGAGAAGGCGGAAGAGCCGTAAAAATCCGGCGTGTGTCGTTCCGAGGGGGTGGCTTTTTTTGTTTACAAAATTTAAAAATGTTCTATCCTTTTTTTAACCGCAGTTCTTTTAAAAGGCGGCGAGTGAGGTGAATTGGATGAGACTAAGATACGCGGTGTGTTTGTGGCTGTTTTGTTGTTTTTCTGTGGCGGCCGAGGATGTGGTTGTACTGCCGACCGAGGAGTTGCAGATAATTTGCGATAATGGTTGCAACAATATCAAACAGGGATATGATTGGGCGCGGGTGTATGTTTCCGCGGGAAGCGAGGTGTGGATATCGGGCAAAAATCCCGGCGGGAGCGGAAAATGGTATAATACCGCGGGCGGTTTGGTGAACGAGAAAGAACAGATAAGATTCTTTGCGTTTACGAACGCGGAATTTGTTTTTGCGAGTAGCGGCCAGAAAAAGACGGTGTATGTGATCGTAGCCAAGGCGAAGCTGTGCCAACCAAAGTTTGAATCGGAGATTTATATCCTTGGCGACGACAAGAAGAGGGAATGGTTTGCGCCGGGAAATATCTTTCGGGCCAGGATCGATATTGGCAGCGCCGACTGCGATTACGATATCGTTTGGACCACTGATAGTCCGGAGGCGTTAAAAATAAACAATCCTAATTCGCGGGAAACCGAGATCGAAGTTATTGGTTTGCCGGGAGGTAAAACTCCCAGGTTATGTGCCACTCTTTACAATCGGGCCGGGAAAATCCGCGAGAAAGAAACGAATATCAAGATTGAGCGGGCGATACCGCCGGAATTGGCGCTCACGGTGAATGTTAAAAACGGCAAATATTCGAATTCGATCATTGCTTCCTGCCGGAGTTCGTCGACACCGAACGAGAATGCCAAGATAAAAAAATTCTATGCGGAACTGTATTATTTCGACGGTTCGAAGTTTATTAATTTGGGAAGGCAGGAGTCGGGCGGGGGCAATATCACTTTCGATGCGAAATCTGGCGAAGGATTTTACAAGGTGATCGCTTGGGTTGAGGACACGTCCGGAGCAGTCTCGGAAAACAAGAGCAGTAACGTTAAGGTGGGGCCGGCGGAAAAAGAGATTCCGAACGTTTATGTTAAAAGCCGGTATTTATACTGTTTTGCCGGCGGTGTGTGCGAGATAGATGCTTCGGAAACGAGTCGGCATAACAGCAATGCAATAGTGGAATTTTACGATGAAAAGGGGAATAAGTTTGGCGGTAGCGGAGATATCCGCCGAATTACTTTCTCAAAGCCGGGCATTTACAAGATTTATGTGTGTCCGCATCTTTTCGGTGAGGAGGGATGTTTTAAAAAGGGTAGCGAAAATGAAGTTACGGTAGTAGTCCTGTAGTGCAGGGCAAATGTTTTGCCGGGGTACCCTTAATAGGGTATTTTTTTGCACGCATTATTGACTGTAAGCGGGTTAACTGATGTAATGGAAAAAAGGTCGAGTATCAATAAATTCATTTATTCATTAACTTTATGAAACTCAATTGGCTCGACATTGTAGCATTAGTGTTAATAATTGTAGGCGGCCTGAATTGGGGCTTGGTAGGGTTGTTTAACGGATTTAATTTGGTTGAGCAGCTTTTTGGAACTTTCACGGCCGGAGCGAATATTGTTTATGATTTGGTAGGTTTGGCGGCGATTTATCTTGCGGTTATCGCGCCGAAATTAAACAGGATTTAAAAGGTCGCGCATTTAAAAATACCCAGCGGTGCGGCTGGTACGGTGCTGGTGTAAATTGCAGTTCCCTAGTGTCCGGCATAATCGCGCGCTTTTTGAATCAAAAACGGCCTCGAGCGCCGTTTTTGATTAAATTTCTAAGTTGTTTTTAGCAGTTTTTCTTTTCCAGGAGGCAGATGCTCATGTTTATCATTTTACCATCGCGCAGGATTACCATCGGGATTTGATCGCCAACTTTGCAGTCTTGAAGAACGTCGGTCAAAAGTTTTTCAGGGCTGATTTTGTGGCCGTCGAATTCAAGAATGATGTCGTATTCTTTTAATCCGGCTTTGTCGGCGGCGCTTCCCTTGACCACGGCCGGTTCGCCGAAGGTTTCGCGCACAACAAGGGCGCCGTAATCGACGGGGAGTTTATTAGCTTGGGCGATGTCGGGGTTTAAAATGACATAGCGGATGCCCATAAAGGGACGTTTGAGCTTGCCGTATTTTAAAACTTCCTCAAACATATTTCGGGCGTAGTTGATCGGGATGGCAAAACCAAGGTTTTGCGCGCCCATGACCATGGCTGTGTTGACGCCGATAGCTTGGGAATACATATTAACAAGCGGGCCGCCGGAGTTGCCGGGGTTGATAGCCGCATCGGTTTGAATGAGTCCGCGCAGGCTGGTTTCGTGCATTTTGCTCCCGCCGTAGGCGGTAATGCGCCGGCTCAAACCCGAAACGATGCCACGCGATAGTGTGTCGTCGAATTCGCCCATGGGATTTCCGACAGCCAGAACATCTTCGCCAAGCTGGATGCGGGTGGAATCGCCCATTTCCAGAGCGGGAAGGTTGTTGGCTTCGACTTTTAAGATGGCGACATCGATTAACGGGTCTTTAGCAAGAACCTGGCAGGAAAATTTATGGTCGGGATCAATGATGGCAGTGTAGGAGGCATCAATGTCGTCTACAACATGCGAGCAGGTGAGAATATATCCGTCCGAAGAGATAATAAAACCTGAACCGCCGCCAACTTTGGTTTCGCCGCGGGGATTGTTAATTTTGGGAACCATTGTTTGTTGGTCGCCCATAGGAACAAGATAATAACCTTCTACTTTGGAGACATCTTTGGAAACGACGATAGTGATTACTGCTGGACAAACTTTCTTGGCGATTCGGATAAGCGGGGAGGTGGTAGTTCTGGGCATAGAATATAATTAATCTTTATCGCCTATTTTATCATCCTATTCCTTTGCCAACAAGATCATTTTTTGCTAGACTCCGGTTGTAAGTTACGCATTTTTGTATACTGATCGATCATAGTCGGCCCCCATAGTTCAATGGATAGAACGAGAGACTCCTAAGCTCTAGATCCAGGTCCGATTCCTGGCGGGGGCACAACAAATAGTAAATGAGCAGATGAGCAATGAGCAGATACGGTTGCAAATTCCGCAAATTGTTGTATTATCAAATTCGTTAACGGGCCTGTAGTATAGTGGTATCACGCCTCCATGGCATGGAGGTAATCGGGGTCCGATTCCCCGCAGGTCCACAAATTTTGCGAAGCAAAATTCAGTTAACAGTTTACAGAAAATAGTTGATAGTAAAATTCGCGCGGGTTATTCCCGTGCGGTTTGGTAGATAGGGCTTATTCTTGTTTGGTTTAAAACGATATGGCCGAATTTGATTTCGAGATATTAAATAGGGATAAAAATACTGCGGCAAGGGCTGGGGTGATCCATACCCGGCGGGGGGGCATTGAAACACCGCATTTTGTGCCAGTGGCGACTTTGGCGTCGGCGCGGTCTTTGGACTCTGCGGACTTAGAAATGCTGGGAGCGCAATGCGGCTTGGTGAATACGTATCATTTGCACTTAAAACCGGGAGATGAATTGATAAGGCGGTTTGGCGGGACGCATAAATTCATGAATTTTGATAAACCGTTGTTTTCGGATTCGGGCGGGTTTCAGGCATTTTCGCTGGGATTGGCGCGGGAACATAATATTGGCAAGATCGGTAATTTTTTTCCGCAGGAGAGCGCGGGCAGCGAAGATATTGCGAATACTCCCAAGGCGCCTAAAGAAAATTTAACTAAGATCACCGATGCGGGAGTCGAGTTCCGCTCGATTTATAACGGATCGCTTCACTTTTTTGATGCCCAGCGGTCAATGGAGATCCAGGCGAATCTGGGGACAGATATCATTATGGCGTTCGACGAGTGTACTTCGCCGCTTTCGGACAAAGATTATACTCGGACCGCGATGAAGCGGACGCATGAGTGGGCTAAACAATCCCTGGAATATCATGATAAAGATCAGGCGCTTTACGGAATAATCCAAGGAGGTTTTTGGCGCGATTTGCGCGATGAAAGCACAAAGGCGATCGGGTCGATGGCGTTTGATGGCCTCGCTATCGGCGGGTCGTTGGGCAATACTAAACGCGATATGCATGAAATTTTAGGATGGGTGGTACCGCAATTAAATCAATTCGATTCTGTTTACGGTAAGCTTCGCCCCAGGCATTTGTTGGGTATTGGCGAGATTGATGATATTTTCGAGTGTGTCGAGCGCGGGATAGATACTTTTGATTGCGTGGCGCCGACGCGGATCGCGCGGCGGGCAAATCTTTATATTCTGCCCGAGTCCGGCGGAAAAAAGGAAAACAAGTTCCGTATCAATATTTCTTCGGCGATACATAAGGAAGACAGCGGACCGATCGACCGGAATTGCGGATGTCCTACCTGTAAAAACTATTCGCGAGCGTATTTGCGGCATTTGTACGCGGCGCGGGAGTTGACTTATTTTAGGCTGGCAACGATCCATAACCTGTGGTTTATGCTGCGATTGATGGAAAATATTCGGGAAAGTATTAAAAACGGCGGTTTTTGGGAATTGAAGAAGGAGTGGTTAGGGTTGTAATTAGTATCCGTTTTTCGTTTTTTAATAGAATCGAGGAAACAATAAAAAACACACATTATGAAAAGTTTTTTTTCTTATGTTTTGAAAGGATCGTTTGTCTTTTTGTTTGTTGGCGCTTTGGGGATGGCAAGTCCGGTTTGCGCCGGCGAGAATCTTATTACCAACCCTTCGCTTGAGATTGACGGCGGGGCGGATGTGCCGTTGGGTTGGGTGCAAGAGATTACCGGGAACAACGATGCTGTTTTTTCATATTTTTCTTCCGGTGCCCAGAATGGGGCAAGATCAGTGGGAATAACGATGACTCGGCGGGCGAGCGGAAGTGCGGATCTGGCGCCGGCGGCGCCGGTTTCGGTGACGCCCGGAGAAACTTATTATTTTGAAAATTATTACCGATCATCGGCGGAAACGGAAACCGATGTTGAATTTCAGGATACGGACGGAAATTTGAGCTGGAAATGGCTTGGTAGCAATCCGGTAAGCGCGGATTGGAGACTGGCGTCATATTCGTTTGAAATTCCCGCAGGAGCGGTGAAGGCAAGGGTCTATCAGGTGCTGGCGGCGCCGGGATATTTGCAAACCGACAATTACGCGCTTTATGAAATGCCGGACGTCGCGATTACGGATAATGTGCCCAATGCGTCAATGGAGGTGGCCGATCCAGAAGGCGGTCCGATTGCGTGGGATTGTAATAATTGGGGTGAAAACGTGCCGATGTTTATCTATGACGCGTCCGGATACGACGGGAATCGAAGCCTGAAAATACAGCTTGACAGTTGGGAAAGCGGCGATGCAAGATGCTATTTTAACCACCAGCCCATTGATGGCGGCCGCCATTATCTTTTTACTGATTATTATAAGTCTGATGTTGCTACGGATGTTTATGTGAAAACCATTACTGCCGGCGGCGCAGTCAACCATATTTGGCTTGGATCGCCTGCGGCTTCGGCCGATTGGAATGAATTTTCCGCCGCGGTTTACATTCCCGAAGATGCAGTTGAATACACCGTCCTGCATGCCATTTCCAAAAAGGGTTATCTTGCCATCGACAATTATGCGTTTAAAGCGAGGGAAGAAACCGCATTTTCAAGAGGAATGGTGAGTATCACTTTTGACGATGGATTTGCCAATGTCTATAACAATGCCTTGCCGGTGCTTGATCAATACGGCTTTAAAACGACCCAGTATATCGTGAGCGGTGCCATTAACAGTCAAACCAAGCTTGATTTGCCGGCGATGACAAAGGGCCAGATCGCAGCGATGTGCAACGCGGGACACGAAATCGGTTCGCACACCGTGACGCATTCTCGTTTGACATTGTTAAACGCCAAAAAATTGAATTCGGAACTATCGGGATCAAAAAATACGTTAAACGCCATTTGCGACTCCGTGAATTCGCTGGCGATTCCTTACGGAGATTATAGCGACGGCGTGATCAATACCGCCGAGAAATATTATGATTCCGTTCGAACTTCCGATAGTGGTGAAAACACGTTGATTGGTTTTGATTCTCACCGGATAAAGACGCAATATATAATGGATACGACTACAATTGGCGAAATAGAAACGTGGCTAACTCGCGCGGCGCAAAACCGATCATGGCTGGTGCTTTTGTACCATAATATTGGCAGTGAATATAATTATGGATATACAACTGCGGTAGAAGATTTTGGCCGGCAGATGGCGGCGATAGAAGCAAGCGGGTTGCCGGTTTTGACCGTTGGACAAGCGCTGGCCGAAATAACTCCTCAGATTCGTTAAACCGGCAAATCCTGTTTTTTTGTTGCTCTGGCGAGTGATTGCCGGGGTTTGCCGATGGACAAAAGCGGGAAATTTTGATATGAAAGATGTGTTTGAGTTTGTTTTGTTTGTTTGAACCTCTGAAGCGTAAGCGGAGAGCGGTTCATCTTAATGCCGAGGTAGCCAAGTCGGTCACGGCGGATGACTGAAAATCATCATATTCCGGTTCGATTCCGGACCTCGGCACACTCAAAAACATCCCAAAGGGGTGTTTTTGCTTAAAGTGGAATTTTTTTGTATTGACTATTTTAATTTTCTATTTTATAATTATATTGTTGGAACAATTTGTAAGTTTAGTCCCGAAGTGCAACCCGCGGGCGGTTAATATTAACTGATAAACGGTTACCGGGCTTGTCAATGGACCGGAAGTGATCATTTACGATAAACTAAACACCAACATTATAATGCAATTCATATACGATTTATTAAATATTAATACGATATTTTTTACGCTCCTCGGGTATCCGATGAGCTATATCGAGTTTTTCGGCACTGTTTTCAATATTTGGTGCGTTTATTTGGCTGCCAAGAACCGGATTGCAACTTGGCCGGTCGGGATAGTCGGTATTTTTTGCTATGCATTTCTTTTTTACCAGATCCAGCTTTATTCGGATTTGGCAGAGCAAATTTTTTTCTTTTTTGCCAGTTTATATGGCTGGTATATTTGGTTGAAAATAGTTCGCAAAAAAGAGGCGGAGAGGCAGGATGTTTTACGGGCAACTGTGAAAGAAAAAATGATATACGCCGCCATTGTTGTTCTGGGTACTATGGGTATGGGTTATTTGATGAGCAATATTCATATTTATTTCCCGGGATTCTTTCCGTTGCCGGCGTCGTTTGCCTATCTTGATGCCTTTACAACGGTGCTGAGTTTCTTGGCGCAATTTATAATGGCACAAAAGAAAATTGAGTGTTGGTACTTGTGGATTTTAGTTGACATAATCGGTATTTGTTTGTATTATATAAAAGGTGTCAAGTTTATTGCATTGGAATATGCAATGTTCCTGGTGTTGGCGACCAAAGGGTTGCTTGACTGGCGTGTTCAGCTCTTTGCAACTAAAAAAGATATCGGGGGGAATTATAAATAGAATTTATGAAGTATCTTGGAAGTGGTTTGGTGTTTGGTAAATTCATGCCTTTCCATGCCGGCCACCAATACCTGATAAGTTTCGCGAGAGCGTCGTGCCGCCGGCTGACCATTTTGGTGTGCACGTTGCCCAGCGAATCGATCCCGGGAGAGATCCGTTACCAATGGGTCAAAGAGATGTTTCCGGACTGCAATGTGGTGCATCATTACGCCCAGATACCGCAATACCCGGAGGAACATCCTGATTTTTGGAATATTTGGGAAGAGAGTATCAAGCGGCATTGCCCATTAGAGGAGTTCGACGTGTTATTTGGGTCGGAGGATTATGGGTGGAAGATGGCCGAAACAATGGGTATCAAATACATTCCGGTAAATCGGGAGCGCGACCTGATACCGGTTTCGGGGACCGAAATAAGGAATAATTCCTACCGGTATTGGGAGTATATTCCCGAAGTGGCACGGCCTTATTTTGCGCGCCGTGTCGCGATAGTAGGACCCGAGTCGACCGGAAAATCGATGCTGGCAGAAGCACTGGCATCCCATTATTTGACGGTTCGGGTAAGCGAGTACGCGCGGGGATTATTGCGCGAGTACGAGCTTAATCGGTCTTATAAGCCGGGTGAAGTGCGGTATGGGGATATTGCGACGATTGCCCGCGGCCAGATGGTGACGGAGGATTTTCAGGCCCGGCGCTGTAATAAAGTGCTTTTCTGCGATACCGAATTAATGACCACGTTATTCTGGTCGTACTATTACTTTGGCGAGTGTCCCGATTGGGTCAGAAAAGAGGCGGAAAGAAGGAAATATGACTTATATCTTCTACTTTCGCCCGATGTTCCGTATACTCCTGATTCCCAGAGACCAATGGCGGATATTAACCAGAGGTGGGAATTTTTCCAATGGTGGAAAGACCGGCTTGATGATATTGGAGCGAGGTATGCAGTGATTGACGGAAGTGATTGGCAGCGGCGCATCGAGATGGCGCGCCAAGCAATCGATAATTGGTTGCTTGAAATTTCTAGATAGGGCAGTAAGAACGCGATGGTTGACAAGATAAAATAAATTGTTAAACTACAATTAGTCCGATGAAAATCGGACATTATTTTTCATCTAAACCCGGTATCCGGCATCCAGTGTCCAAATTTTTTGGGGTTTGGCGGTTGGGGTTCGGGAAGGCATAATTTATGGATTTGAAATCGTTTGCGTTGGCGGTATCCCAGATCTCGCAGGAGAAGGGGTTGGCCGCAGAGAAGATTATTGAAAGCATTGAAACGGCGCTGGCGGCCGCCTATAAAAAGGAGTATGGCGAAAAAAGCCAGGTAATCAAAGCTAAGCTTGATTCCAAAACAGGGAAAGCGGAGTTTTGGCAGGTGAAGACCGTTGTCGACGAGTCAATGATTTTTACCGAGGAGGAATTGGAGGCGATGAAGGAAAAGCTGGCCGAAGGTTCTAGCGAACCGAAAGTTGTTCCCGCCGTTTTGGATGGAACTACGGCGGTTGAAGAGAAAGTTAAGTTTAATCCGGAAAAATATATAATGATTGAGGATGCCAGAAAGGATGATCCGGATATTAAGGCGGGGGACGAGGTACGGATTGATTTGGAGCAAAAACAGGATTTTGGCCGGATCGCGGCGCAGACCGCAAAGCAGGTGATTATCCAAAAGATCCGTGAAGCGGAAAAGGAAACTATTTTTGCGGATTTCAAGCTTAAGGAGGGAGAGATTATTTCGGGAATTGTGCAGCGGCTGGAAGGGAGGACGGTGTTTATGGATATCGGCAAGACTATTGGCGTATTGAATCGTGAAGAGCAGGTACCGGGTGAATTCTACCGACCGGGCCAGCGTTTGAAGGCGTTCGTACTTAAGGTGGAACAGACTTCAAAGGGGCCGATAATTTTTTTGTCGAGAGCGTACCCGAAGTTTGTATCCAAGTTGTTTGAATTGGAAGTTCCCGAGATCGGGGCAAGCCAGGTTTTGGTGAAATCGATCGCCCGCGAAGCGGGGTCGCGCACCAAGGTTGCGGTGGCGTCGAATATGGATGGTATCGATCCTATCGGGGCGGCGGTGGGACAGCGGGGTACTCGTGTGAGTGCGGTGATTAACGAGTTGGGCGGAGAGAAGATCGATATTATTGAACATTCTGATGATCCGGCAAAGTATATTGCCAATGCGTTGTCGCCTGCCAAGATTATGGAGGTGAAGGTTTTGCCTAAAAACAAAGCGTTGGCGGTAGTTCCTAACGATCAGCTGTCGCTGGCGATTGGCAAGGACGGCCAAAATGTGCGTTTGGCGGCCAAGTTAACCGGTTGGAAGATTGATGTGAGGAGTCCGGAGAATTTGGGAGAGGCATTGGAGCAAATTGCGCAAGAGGAGGCGGCCGAGAACGCGGCCAAAGCCGAGGAAACCGCAGAGACGGAAGAAGAGAAAACGGCGGTAAAAAAAGAGACTGAAAAATTGCCGGCCAAAAAGGCTAAAAAACCTAAGGCGGCAAAAGAAACAAAAGAAACAAAAGAAAATAAACCGGCCAAAAAGAAATCGGCGAAAACCAAGATTAGGCCAAAAGATATCATAATTGATGATGAAGCGCCGGAGATATAATAAACAGATAAAAGATGAATAAAGTTACCGTAACGAAATTACCCAAATCGAAAGTTGAAGTGAAAGTTGAAATAACAGCCGAGGATTTTGCGGTTTTCGCGCAGAAGGCGTTGGAAGAATTTACAAAGGAGGCACAGTTGCCGGGTTTTCGGCCGGGGCAAGCGCCGGCCGAAATGGTAAAGAGCAAGATTGGCACGGACAAGATATTGGACCGGGCGGCGGTGTTGGCGGTGGAAGGTACTTTCCCAGTGGCGGTGGCGGAAAACAAGATAGAACCTCTGGGTTATCCGGAAATTGCGGTTTTGAAGTTAGCCGAAGGCAATCCGTTGGAATACACGGCGACAGTGGCGATTTATCCACAGGCGGAATTGCCTGATTACAAAAAAATCGCGGGAGATTTCGAGCTGGCGAAAGTGGAATTGACAGAAGAAGATATGAAGCGTTTGAAATTGGAAAAAGAGAAGCATATGATCGAGCATTTACGCGAGGATGTGCTGGAAGCAATAGCTAAAGAAACGGATGTGGAAATTCCGGAAATATTGGTGGAGCGGGAAACGGATAAAATGATCCGCCAGCTTAAGGATCGGACGCCGCAGACTTTGAATATGAGTTTTGATGAATATTTGAAAAAATTAGGGAAAACGGAACAGGAATTAAGAGAGTCGATGGCTAAAGATAATGAGACCAGGATTAAGAACTATTTGATTATTCAGGAGATTGCCAAGGCGGAGAAAATTGAAGCGGCCGAGGCGGATGTTGATGAGGCGATAAAGAAAGACGGGAGCCTGGAAGAAGGGCAGGTTGGCGCCGCTAATCAGGTTCGCGAATATTACCGCGAAGCCATTAAAAACGAGAAGACGTTCGAATATTTGGATAGTTTATTTAAAAAAGCGTAAAGCGCAAGGCGAAAAGCGTAAAGTAACAGCAGATTTTTTTACACTTTCAGCCTTAAGTTTTTCGCTGTTAAGGTGAACTTGATACCAACAGTAATTGAGAAAACCCAATATGGAGAGAGAGCATACGATATTTATTCAAGGCTTTTAAAGGAAAGGATAGTGTTTTTGGGCGGGCAGGTGAATGATGTGAACGCGAATTCGATTATCGCGCAGTTTTTGTTTTTGGCTTCGAAGGACGATAAAAAAGATATTCAGTTATATATCAACAGTCCGGGCGGATCAGTGACCGCGGGTTTGGCGATTTATGATACGATGCAATATATCAAATGCCCGGTATCGACGGTTTGCGTGGGGATGGCCGCATCAATGGGGGCGGTGTTGTTGGCATCGGGTACGAAAGGGAAGCGGTTTGCCTTGCCGAATTCCGAGATAATGATGCATCAGGTGGCCGGAGGCGCCGAGGGGGTAGCATCGGATATTGAGATCAATGCGCGCCAGATCATCAAGATTAAGGAATCACTTAATAAAATTATCGCAAAACATACAGGCCAGCCGATCGAAAGGATATCGCGCGATACCGACCGGGATTTTTACCTGACCGCGCCGGAAGCTAAAGAATACGGGGTTATCGATGAGGTTATAAAGACAAAGGTGTAGCGCCGTAAGGCGTGCGTTAATAAAATCGAGCTAACAAGGATACCGGCTTATATGGCTGGCAGTTAACTGAAGCGTGGGTTATAGTTTGTCTGTTTTTTGCTTTGAGTGCCGGATTCTCGTCGGGCTTTTTTGTGTTTGGAATCTAGGTTGTGTCTGGTTTTGCGTGTCGAAATCGGCTTGTTGGTGTTTTTGCTGATTGACTGAATCGTCTTCTTCCTTTAGTGTTTGGCGAGAGTATATTATGGATACATTTTTTGATTTTAGCGCGATAAGGGTTGTCATTTTTTTTGGCGTATTGTTTGATTTTGGCAGGATTTAAATAATGTTAAGCGGTTTTTTTTGCGTACTTTCGCGTTTTTGAAGTATAATGATGGTGGGAGTTTAGGCTATTTCAGGAAAATATATTTTAAAAATATTATATGGCAAAAAAAAAATGTTTTGATGTTTTTGGCGGCAATCGCGATTGTGGCAGTTTCCGTATTTTTTGATTTTCGGGGTGTCCCTTTTATAAATGCCGATACGCCGCAAAGCTGTGTTAGTGACGAAACTTGCCCTTCGGGTACCAGTTGCAATAATACGGTTTGCTGTCCGGCGGGTACCTGCGGCTGGGGCGACGACGCTTTTCAACGCGAATGTGTGGCCAGTGGTTTGGGCCGGGAGAATTCTTGGGCAAGATTAGTTTGCCGCAACGGGGCTTGGAAAACGCGGTTGTACGGCTGGGGATGCAAAGGCCAGGCTTTCCCATGCGATAGCGGTTTATGCAATTCTCTCGGTTTTTGTATGTCCAGTTGTACTGTTGATCCCGGGGTGGTGCAGAGTTGCAGCAGTCAAGGCGATTGTCCTTCGGGTACCGTCTGTAGCAGCGGAGCATGCTGTCCGGCGGGCTATTGCGGCTGGGGCGATGGGGTAAATCAAACGCGGACTTGTCTTGCCAGCGGGATAACGCGGGAAACTCTTTGGGGGCGGGAGGTTTGCAACTCTGGGGTTTGGTATACGCCAAAATATGGATGGGGATGCGATTTGTTTGGCGCTTGCCAATCGGGGAGTTGCCAGATGATAGGCGATTATCATTATTGCTACGACCATTTGCCGATACCGTCTTCTTCTTCTTCTTTCTTGTATGACATCGGCAACAATTATTGTGCGGGAACTTGCCGTGGTTGCGCGGCGCAAGGTGTAAATTGCGGCATTACGTCTGATAATTGCGGCGGTTATGTTTATTGCGGTACTTGTGCTTCGGGATATAGCTGCAGTAGCAACCAATGCGTCGCCAGTTGTACGCCTAATTGTTCCGGTAAAGCGTGCGGTTCGGACGGTTGCGGCGGTTCCTGCGGTACTTGTGCTTCGGGATATAGTTGCAATACCAGCGGTCAATGTGTTGCCAGTTGCGTTCCCAGCTGTTCCGGTAAAGCGTGCGGTTCGGACGGTTGCGGCGGTTCCTGCGGTACTTGTGCTTCGGGATATAGTTGCAATACCAGCGGTCAATGTGTTGCGGGTTGTACCAATGAATGTACTATTGGTGCCAGGCAATGCGCGGGAATCGGTTACCAGGCCTGTAATAATTATGATTCTGATTCCTGCGTTGAGTGGTCGAGCGTTACCGCTTGCGCTTCCGGTGAGAGTTGTTCCGAAGGAATTTGCGTTGCCGATGACAGCGACTGTGTTCAAAATTATTCCAAGAAATGCTATAACGGCGATGCTTATTGGTATGATTCCTGCGGTGGCCGGGGCGATTTGGCACGGGATTGCGGCGCTGATAGCTATCTTTCAGAATACAGATGCAATTCAACTATTTTGCAGCAAAGAGTGATTGCCCGGGGTTGTGATGAGGGGGTTTGCCAGGAAGAAGCTGCGTGGGTTGATGCGCAAAATTGCGCGGCAAAGGGCCAAGTTTGCCGCGATAACGTTTGCAAGGCGGAAAAGGCGGAAGACGGGACGCCGCCGACACTTTATTCTCTTTTACCTTCGGGCACAATTACCAGTTCCAGTGCGACATTATCGCTTATTACCAACGAAGCGGCGGAGTGCCGATATAGCTATTATGATGTCGCTTATGACCAAATGGGGATGAAATTTAACGCTTCGGATGGCATCCGCCATTCGGCGGCGGCAATTCTAAGCGCTCCCGGGAATTATGTTTTTTATGTCAGATGCAAGGATGCCAGCGGCAATGCCAATTCGGTATCCGGGAAAATTTCTTTTACTTATGGGCAATATCAAACACAACAAATTCAGGCGCAGCAAGTTAATAAATCTAATAATGAAGTAGCGGTTAAGGATAAGACGCCGCCGGAGATTGAACTCTCCGGCTTGTCGCCGACGGCTATAGTAGATAGATCGGTTGTGGAATTGGCATTGAGAACAACCGAAAAATCAAGTTGTCGTTATGATATCGCAGATACGGATTTTGTGTTGATGGAGAACGATTTTGAGAGCGATATGGCGGGAACCTTCCATCGCAAGACGGTTACGTTACTTGTCCCCGGAAATTATTCGTATTATGTCCGTTGTAAGGATGTTGCGGGGAATGCCAATGCGGCATCGTTATTAATCGCGTTTGAATATACTGGAGCGGCGAACGATGGGGAGTTGATGATCTCGGATGGCAAGCCATTTGGTACGGTTTATCAGAAACTGGTCGCGCTTGAAGCGGTTACAAGCAGTGCGGCTGTTTGCCGATACGCAGAAAATGAAACAGATTTTGATTCGATGGAGGGGCTTTTTTCCACTTCGGATGACTTGCGGCATACGGCGGTGATTTCTCTTGATGATTTTGGCGATTATCGTTACTACGTATGTTGCGAAGACCAAAAGGGGGAGGTCAAAGACGGGTATGGTACGATCCAATTTGTCTATAAAGATCCGGCCGTAATGCTGGCGGAAGAATCGGTGGCTGAAAATTGTGCTCAAATAGAAATGCTTGCAAGGGATGGCGCTTGCGATAATGCTGTTGATTGCGTTTGCGATCCCGATTGTCCGATCGAGGGCGAGGACGTGGATATGGATTGCACGAAGGTTGAGGAAAAAAAGAATTCAAATTATGACTGGGTCGCAATTATTTTTACTTTTTCATTAATT
Organism: uncultured Candidatus Saccharibacteria bacterium; assembly: GCA_964470995.1. Lineage (GTDB taxonomy): Bacteria > Patescibacteriota > Minisyncoccia > Minisyncoccales > UBA5738 > UBA5738. Next base: position 988 of record CAYYEP010000017.1, on the reverse strand, counting down.
TTTATCTTAGTGATCATTATTCTTGGAGTTTTGAGGGGTTTATCGCATAGAAACGAAGATGATTTTAATGAATAGAGAATAGAATAAAAAGGGTTAGTAAAAAACCGAAATACCGGTTATCGGGTGATTGGAGTGCAGAAGCTGCCGGGGTTAAGCGCCGGGTTAAAAATGAACTATGAGGTATGAGTATTGTGCATAGTTTTTGCGTATGTTAAAATTTTTAAAGATAGCTAAAAATCGGGAAAGCGTTTCGCAATTGGCGATTGTGAAAACCGCGGTTAAAAACGTGCCGTGTGATAAAAGTGCGGTTCAGAAACCTCGAAAATGACCAACCATCAAAAATTAATGGCAAATAACCTGCTTTTCGCTTTTTTGTTGATGGGTTTTTTTCTATCGTTGTCGGTATCGGCGGCGAATGAAGATAATGTGGGCGGTTTTGCCTGGTCAGAGAATATCGATTGGATAAGTTTCAATGATGATATTGTCGACGGTTCGGACGCGCCTGATGGTGATGGCGCCGTTTTTGATTACGGGGTGGGGATTGATGAGGCGACCGGACAAATTTCGGGTTACGCTTGGTCAGAAAATATCGGCTGGATAAGTTTTAATTTAGCCGATATTGAAGGATGCAACGGTTGCTCCGGTTTGGCATGCGTACCGATGGTTGATACCGAAGCGGATGGTTCGGGCAATCACGCAATAACGGGATGGGCTCGGGCGACGGCGGCGGTTGAGGCTGGTTCGAATGCCGGCGGTTGGGACGGTTGTTTGAAATTCAAGGACAGTTATATTGACAGCAATGGCGATTTTTATGGATGGATGACGAGTTCGGCCGATGCGACGACCGGAGTTGTCGGATGGGTGAATCTTAACAGTGATAATTGCGATGGTTCGAATTGCGTCGAGGATGTTTCGTATAAAGTACATACAAGTGCGGGGTTTGGGCCAACAGCGGCAATGGAATGTGGCGGCAGCTGTCCGGGCGGTT
>CAYYEP010000016.1:0-17901 GCA_964470995.1 uncultured Candidatus Saccharibacteria bacterium | reverse complement strand
GGCAAACTAAAAAACACCTCGCGGTGTCCTGATTAGTCCCTGAATTTAGGTTATTCCTCCGTTTTTGATTATACACCTTTTTCTGATTTTGTCAAGGGTTTATGGTAAAATGCAATGCTCTAACCATTGCAAGCAACATAAAACCAAAAAACCGCCCAACAACCGTTAATCAGTTCGGATTTCCCGCAGAGGGGTAGTAAATTTTAGCTTCAAACTTCTATGGGGTGGCCAGCGGGATTCGAACCCGTCCTCAGAATTCCACAGATTCTGGTGCTAGACCACTACACTATGGCCACCATATAACACAACAAAGCGATAATACCCTATTTTCTCCCATATTTCCAGGGCTCGCCCTGTAGCGTTATTTGGCTACACATTTTTGCCCTCCGAAGACAAGACGCCAAATCTCTGCTACAGAGTGCCCCTGACAAGAATCGAGCCCGTATCTACTGCTTTCTATCATTATGACTGTGCCCCTAGTAGGAATCGAACCTACATCTAGAACTTAGAAGGTTCCTATTCTGTCCATTGAACTATAGGGGCGTAACAAGCGAAACGAAGAACTAGCAATCTATCCATTGAACTATAGGAAGCGCGCACAAACAAAAAATAGCGAGCATACAAAAATCCAACCGAAATACGGCGTAATTGTAACCTTAATCTATTGTTCGGTCAACTCTTTAAAAACTCCCCGGGGTACCTCGACTTTGGCCGCCTCGTTATCTTTTTGCCGCTTCTCCATTAACAAAAAAACTTCCCGATACTGCTTGGCGCGATCCGCGTTGAATAATCCTTTTTTATCCAAACCCGATTGATTATCGGTATCCATACCCCGGTAATTATACACTATCAACGATACCGCCGCCGCCAGCAAAACCAACATCAAAAAAACAACGAAGGATCTCTTTGCCAAAATTTTCAAAACCGCCGCAATAGAAATTAATTTCTTTTTATTGTTCTTTTGCATATGCCCTTAGCAAAATATGCGCTTTCCCCGCATTTTCAACCGCGTTTATCGCATTTTCCTTCACTTCGGTATCATCAATTCCGGCCTCCACGTTGAAACCTTCAATATTCACAAGATACGGCCCTGTCTCAATCTTTTTGGTAAACATTAAAATGCCCTCGATATCTCCAACGGCATCAATCTGAAAACCCAACGACGGCCATTCTTCATCCAGCTCCCGGCGCGTAACCAAAGGCGAAAAGTTAACTTTTATCCCCGAATCAAACGCCGCCTCCTCCAAGTAATCGATAAAACCCAAAGGCATTTGGCTGTCCACCAGAACATTGTCGAGTTTGCTGAAATTTTCACTCTCCTGTTTCGCAAATCCCCTGAATTGCCGCACCCAAAATATCCTATCCTCATACTCGACTGTTTCAATTTGGCGCTCAACAATCTGGGCGCGCACATTTTGGATATCGCCAACCAAAGGAACCGCAACAAAAATAATAATACCCAAAAACGCCCCAAAAGACGCCGCGCCCGCGGCAAATATTTTTCCGTTAAGGTTCATATTTCAAGTTTATGGAAAAATAAATATCCTGCGCCATTAGCCAATTCTCCGGCGGAAACACAATTTCCTTGAATGACGCCTCCTTCTCCAAATTACTTTTCAAAGCTACCAGCGAATTACGGTCGGGGCTATAACCACCCAGATGAACCGTATTGCCCGCAAGGCTTAATTCCGACAACGACGTTCCTTCCGGCAGAGCTTTTGCGACCAATTCTACCATTTCCGTTACTAATATCTGTCCAGCATAAAAATCGCTTACCCCGGCGATAAATCGGTTTTTCGATGTTATTTCGTTCTCCGTCGTTGCGATATCCATAATTCCGATCTCTTTTTGTTTCTCCTCGGCCGCTACCCGCGCACCCTCAAGCTCCACCAAACAATATATTCTCACCAAAACCAGCATCAAAACAAAAACCGCCGCCGCCAAAGCAAAAAACATCCCCATTGTCGCCACTATTTTGAAAAGCTCTTCCTCTTCAAGTTTTTTTTGCCAATATGGAGGCAAAAGATTTATCATTGGCTATTGCTAATCTCTTTTTACGGCCAAACGCCTTTGGGATACAGGCGGTTTAGGTATCCTTACCGTCCTTTTATTTTTGGATAATTCGGCTTTCACGTTACCCTCCAGCGCCAGCGACCTTAGCGCCAGTCCAAAAACAACCGCAAACCCGCCCGGTTCGCAACATATGCTACTATCCTGTCCCGACGCCCCCAAAATATCCTTGTCAACCTTTAACTTCGCCTTCTCGACAGGCGTATTCATTTTCATCGAAATAAACTTGTCAATTCCTTTCAAATCCGATCCGCTGCCGCAAATCACTATTTTCTCAATGCTTTCTTTGGCGGCGCTCCTTCCACTGTAATGAGTTTGGTAATAGGTTACGCATTTTTTTATCTGCTGGACAAAATCCACCAAACCCGGCATCAATGCTTCAAAAATTTTTTCTTTTTCGTAATCTTCCTCTTGGCGGGCTATCTTCATTATCTTCTCCCGGTCGTTATCGGTTTTCACTTCAGAACCGTAGTCTTCTTCTGTGAGTTGTTCTATCCCCCGCTCCCTTTTTAATTCGTTAGCCCTCGCCATATCAACGCCAACGTTTTTTGAAATAATTTCTAAAAAAAACCGGTTCGATATCGGAATAGAAAATGTGAACCGCAACATATTATCCGCGTAAATAAGTATATTGGTTTTGGCATCGCCGATATGAATCATCACCGCTGGCGATTCAAGGTCGCGATCAAACGATAAGGCCCGATAAATCGCTCCCGACTCAAGCTCCATCGCCACCGGCACCAAACCGCTCTTGGTAATGGCCTGCAACAAGGCATCAACCGGAATCCGCGGCATAGCGGCAATCAATACTTCGCAATTAGAGTTATTGTCCGGCAAAGCATCCCTGACTTTTTCAAAATCAAGGTAAACTTTCTCCAGCGGCAGCGGAATATAGTTTTCCGCCTCAAAAATTACCGCCGCGCGCAAATCCTCATTTTTGAGCTGGGGCATCTTTATCACCTGCAAAAAAGCCTTATTTTCCGGCAAGGACACCACAACACGTTTGGTCTTTATTTTTCTTCCGGCCGCCTTGCCAACCGCCTCCTTAATCGCCACAACCAGCTTTTGCTCGTCTTTAATATCACCAGCCTTCATCGCACCATCCGGAATCGCCGCTACGCCTACCGAAACAACGCGGACATTTTTACCGCAACGTTTCAGTTTCATCGCTCTGACCGAAACATCTGTTATTTCCAATCCGAAAGAATCGTTGGACAAACCCAAAATTTCCACCATGTAAAAATACGGTTAGACCTGCTTTGTTAGTAGCAATTTTAAAAAATGCGGTAATAGATATTCACAAAACAAACCTATTAATAAAAAAATCAAAAATAATCCCAAGACTTGGCTTTAAGTATATTTTAATCTATCTCCCGCCAGCTTACAATTTTATAATCGTCGCTCATACTGGCGATAAACGGCGGCGGGCTGTAAACCTGGTTTTGGTCGAAATAAGTTTCCCTCTGGGCATAACCCGATATCATAACGCCGCCGCTCGTCCACTGGGTACCGACTCTGCCGTTGCTGATTATTGATCCGTAAATTTCCAAGGAATTGCGGTAATTCCCGGTATAATGATTACGGCCGAATCTTCCTTTTTGCGCCACGATTATTGCATGCAATTCCATGTCATTAGGCGACTGCGGCCCGATCAATACATTTTCCTCGGCAAGTATCGCAAGTCCATCCGTATCGCCGCCGCTCGCATAAGTAATATTTGCCGGCAAAACGATGCTTGTATCCACGTTGTTATCCACCAAATTTGCCGACACGACAATTACTTTTCCTTTTACCGTTCCCTCTACCCACGCATTATCCTCCAAATAAATAACCGAACAATCTTCCGGAATCGTATAAGTTCCGTAAAGCGACTCGTTGTTGATCGTAAAACGGTCAAAATGCCAATCTTCTTCATCGCTGTAAGCGCTGGTTTGTTGCAACGCCATAACCGCATAAACTTGCACCCTGCCCGTATTTAAGAATTTTAAATGGTACCCCTTGCTTCCGGGAATAATATTCGTCGATACCGGGAAATAAAGTCCGCCGCCGTTCTGCGCTTTATCTTTGATCTCGACTAAATCCATAGTAATGGCATTAAAATCAAATGGCGGAACCGGATATTTGAACAAGCTGATCGTCGGATTTGATGTCGTCGTAAACACCCCTGGACAAATACAATCGCCTCCGGAAACCCGGCAACCGCGTGAAGTCGGACACGGATCACAACCAAATGAATCGGTACACACCCATTCTCCTTTATCATCTAGCATTGCCGCGCTGGTCAACAGCGACTGGTTAATACCATCCATTCGGATGCCGCCATTTGAATGATAAGGCCCGTTTATCTCGTGATCGCTCCCAATCCACACACTGCTATTAAGAATATAAGCAAACTCAGCAATCGATTTTCGGCCGTAATAAACTTCTATTTTCCGCTGCATCGAAGGATAATCACTGGTCCATCCGGTCGAAATTATCTGATGCTGAGTCGTCTGGCCGCAAACCATAGTCGAATCCATTTCAATCGAATAAGCCCCAACCAACCGCCCCTCAATATCATAATAATCCTTCTCTCCCAAGCAATCATCCTCAATGCTATTATTCAAACACCATTGATAACGATCAATTCCCGCCTCGGCAATATCCAGCGCCAAATTCCAAGCCAGCTTTTGTTCCGACTGGCGCAGCTGAAGCAAAATATACCCCAATATACCCGAAAGAATCATCAAAAATATCGCGGCAAAAACCAACACATAAGTGACTATAAAACCTCTCTCCCGTTTTTTTTGCTTTCCTTGCATATTTTTAGCCAGCTATTCTTTAAGATTTCTCAATTGCACGTACTGTTCCAGGTCGTAATCTCCCGGCGCGCGGTTCATATCAACATTAATCACCATAAAAAGCCTCATCATCTTGGTATCGGTAAGTATCGACGGATCACTGGTGATATGTTTGCCTTCGCTGTCATAATAAGTAAATATCGGCGGCGCATTGCGCACGTATGAAGTAATAATCGTCGAAACCTCATTGGTCTCGGGATAAATCGCTGGCGAACCCGTCGGATCGATCACTCCCTTGCGCAGTTCATTTCCTGAATCCGGAACCTCCTCCACCCAAGAAAAAGCGAATTTCGCCTTCATCGCGTGATTCGAAGTCTGCCATGAGCATAAATTCCTCACATTATTACTGCTGTCCATCATCAGCTGAACCACTCCGTCTTCCGCATATGAGGTTATATCGTAGGTTTCGGTTCCCTGCCAAGTACCGGCACATTGAGTACAGCCGCTGGCGCACAAAGTATCGATTTTATTTCCATCAACATAAAGATCGGAGTACCGGCTCGAATTTCCGTAATACCCCTCGGTAGACACTACCACTTGCGCGTTCTTCAATTCGCCCGTTAAAAAACCGCTAAAAATCGCGCTGCAAGAACCGCCTCTTGAAGTCGTCACACATTCATCCAATCCGCTGCCCGTGTTTACCGTCGCCAAATAATAACGCACCCTCTCGATCTCGCCGTCATTGTCGATATCGCTGTAAAAAATAAATTCCTTGCTTGCAGCGGATTCTATCGGATATGAACCATCCTCCCCATAACTGGCCTTTCTTATTTCTTCAGTCATTATATCCACGCCCCGGCGCGCCTCATCGATTGCCACCGCCTGATCGGTGATATAGCCTCCGGTACGGTAAAGCATCACAATCGATGTTGCCACCACGCCCATTATCATCGCAAAAACAAAAATAACTACAATCGTTTCGATCAGCGTGAATCCTATCGTTTTTCCGTAATTTGCCGCAGCCGGAATTTTGATCATATTTTAGCCTATTCTATTTGATCAATTAAAATAATTTCGCTGCTCTCACCCGAGACAACGGCCGTTCCGAAATAGTTGTTATATCCGGCAACCATAATTTCTACATCATAAATACCCGCCTCCAACGGCGCGAAATATAACTGGCCGCCGCTGTTGGTATACGCAATTTTATCGTAACCCAATGATGTATTATAAATTCTCACCGCCGCGGAAAAAACCTTTTCCAGAGTCGCATCGTTTTGTACCGTAACCAGCAACGCGTTCTGCGCCTTTAAAAAAAGCTTTACCGCCGCTGATCCGCCCGGATCAACGCTTATCGGCTGAGGACTGGGATCCGTAGCGATTAAAGCCATACTGCTGGTCGCTTCAATACTGAAAGTATAGGTATCGCCATCAACATCGGCAATATCATAATGCCCCGCGGCATCAAGAGTAATATCCTGGTCGTATTTATAAACCGGGCCTCCCAAACTATCCTCGCCAATCGTTTTGCTTCCCCGAACATGAAAAACCGCTCCGCCAACCGCCACCCCGGTACTAGTCGTCCAAGAAACTTCCCACCCCTGAACCGACGGCGTAAAATTCGGATCCGTCGTTGTTAAATTAACCCTCAATTTCAGCTGCGCATAAACATTTTTATCGATAATCGCCAAATTAACCGGCGAATCGGAAAACCCGGCGCTATTTCCGGCCAGATCAGTATCCGGTATCAAGCTCCAGCTGATACCGTTATAATACATTAACTGGTAATTCGCTCCGGATCCTGCCGGAACCACATCATCGAACATAAGCTCGTCCCAGGCCACAATATCAACCGGCGCCACCGCCTCCGAAATCGCCCAACCGCTATCAGGATAAACTGGACCTGCCAACATTAACGACCCCGCCGCAACCTGTATGCCATCGGAATCGGAAATATGGGTCGCGTCATTAAACGGATCGGCAAAATAATCCTGTCCTGTCGGCGATATGCTATCTACGGATAGCGCCGCCACCTCATCCACCAAAAGGCTCACCGACGTCATATATCCCTGCAACACCGACGGATTAGGACTGTCCGGCACCGCCACCTCGGTTGAACCGTATGTCCGTGCCGGCACATAGGAACTTTTGGAAACCTCCACCCGGTATGTCCCGGCTTCAAGCGCAAATTCATATATCCCGTCCGAAGGTATTGCCGAATCAAACAAAGCGCTTCCCGCTTGATCATAGATTTCTATCGTAGGCGATGGCACTGCCACCCCCCCCGCATCGAAAACCGCGACTTTGAGCACTCCGCCGGGCTGGGACACGCACGATTCAATCTCCTGAACCAAAGTTTTCGGAGCAACTTCGGTCGAAATATCTACGCCACCCGGATAAGTCCCCCCCCAAGTAACCGCAATATCGACTTTTTTATAATCCCAATCACAGCTATCATCCCCGCCGGTGCCATCGGCATCGTCGATCACATATCGAACCGACGTGGTAATAGTGAATTCCGTATTGTTCAAAGTTTGAATTTCTACCGGATCCAGAATGCCCGACGCTTCAGGAAGAGACGCCCCCACCGTTCCCACCGAGCCGTAAGACAAATTACGGATCGCTTCTATTTTAGAATTGGCAACAGAAGTCGCCGTTACCTTGTTCTTGGATAAATTAACCACCTTCAACGCCAATCGGTACGCGCCCAGCATACCCAAAAACACGATCACCGTCAGTGTCGTCCCGACCAGCGCCTCCACGAGAGTAAATCCGCGGCGATCGTCGAATTTGATTAGGCCCGGCATTTTTTTATCAAACGCTATCCAACATCGAATACATTGGTTGCATCATCGACATTGCAAAAAATCCAACCACAATGCCAATAACAATCATCAGCATCGGCTCAATAATGGACGCGAAATTTTTGGTTTCTTCGTCGACTTCGGTCTCGTAAAAATCCGCCAATTTTAAAAGTATATTGCTGGTCTCTCCGGTTTCTTCGCCGACGGCAATCATCTGAACCGCGGTTGCTGGATATATTTTTGAATAATCCTTAATCGCCGCCGAAAATTTATCTCCCTTTTTGACCCGCTCCTTGATATCATTTAATGCCAGCGCGTAATTGACGTTACTCACCGTCCCCGCGGTAATCTCCAACGCCCGGGGCAAAGATATTCCGGCACCGATAAGCGCGGACAAATTCCTCAAAGTATATGCGGTATTCACATTGCGCACAATTGTATTTAGCGCGGGAAATTTTAACGCCGCGTCATCCGCCGCTTTTTTCCCCCACTTAGTTTTCAAAATGCGCATTATTGCCCCAGTAATAGCAATAATTACAATCAGCACCAGCCACCAATAACTTTGAACGAATTTACCCGCCGCGATCACAAATTGCGTTGACATCGGCAATTCCGCATGCAGATCCTCAAAAGTCGCAGCCAGCTGGGGAACCACCGTGGCCAGCATCAGCATCCCGATGCCCATCATCGCAACCAGAATCACCGATGGATAAACCATCGCGCCCTTAACCTTCGCCCGCAGGTTGTAATCCTTTTCCATTTGCGCCACCGATATCGACAAAACATTCTCCAGCGTTCCTGTTTCTTCTCCCACCCTGATCATACTGCGCAAAAAATCGGAGAAAATCGCCGGATATCTCTCCAGCGCCGCCGAGAAATTCTCGCCGCGGATAATACTGTCTTTTGCATTATTCAACGCCTTGCGAAAAATCCTGTTCTCGGTCTGATCGGCTAATATTCCAATCGCGCGGGGAAGAGAAAGCCCCGCCGCCGCCATTACTTGAAGATTTTTAATAAAAAAAATTTTATCTTTCAGGCTGACTCCCAGCGACACCGTCGGCAACGCTAATCTCCTCTTCCTACCTTCCGCCGGGACGGCTTTTACCAAAACAAAACCCTCTTGGTGGAGGGTGTGTGCCAACTGATTTTCATCTTCGGCCTCGCTTACACCCTTCTTTTCGACGCCATCAATCGATTTTGCAACAAAGAAAAATTGTGTCATTTAAAAATCCAAGTTATCGCATTACGGCGCCGCAAACATTGCCCCATTACCAGCCCGGCATATCGAGATTATCGATAAAATTTGCCGCCTCTTCGACAAAGTTCTTTAAACTGTCGGTGGAAAATTGGTTCTTGATACCTTCTGCGCCGATTTTACTTTCCTGCAAATTGTCCGTCGCAACATCATCGGACACGCCAACGTGTAAAATCGCCGCCTGGTTCGCGTTAGCCTGTGAAAATTTCTGCGCTGTTGCGGCGATATCAGCCACGGTATTGCCTCCGGAAACAATAACCGCCAGCATCAACGCGCTCATCGCGCCGGCAATCATTGCCCCAAACCACACCAAATAATCACTGTTCCCCGCCTCCAAGTCTTTGGATTGCTGCGGTACCGGCAAAACCTGGCCCGAACCCGAAGCGAATCTCACCAATGGCCGGCTGGAAGGTACGGCAGGCATATCATCGCCCTCATCGGTTAAATCCCGTACCGTACTCTGCAGTTGTTGGCGCGGGGAAAAATCATTCATTTCTTTGGCCATCGCTTCCGGCCCCTGCGTCTCAACCGTAACCGGCACGGACATATTTTCCGATAATTCCGCCGGCGCGGACACCAAAACCGCCGTCGAGACAATTTTTTTCTCTTCGGTCGCCTGGCGCCATGCCGCCACGCGCGCCTCATATTCCCTCAACCACTCGGCCGTAGTCATCCATTTCTTGCCCAATTTAACCGACTTCAGTTTTCCGGCTCGAGCGCGCAACCGCAAATAAGGCTCCGAATAAGAACACATTTTGGCGGCTTCAACAAGCGAAATATAATTTTGATTTTTATTCTCCTCCATAATTCCATTATATTTACCCGCCGATAATTTATCAATACGCATAATGCTTTGCTCCTACTAAAAATCCGCGATTCCCATCGCGAATTTTTATTTCACCTTTCCGCTAATAAGTCATCCGCCAATCTCAATCACCATCAGACTCGCATCATACAAACAAATAGCCTTAGTAATATAGGATATTTCTTGCTAGGTTTTAAGGACTGATTCTGCCGGCAATGTTTTTCTGCGACGCCAAACCAAATCTCACCGAATCATCGGAACCCTCCGGTATATTACCCAAGATCAAACAAGTCCCTTCAGGAATTTCCGGATAAGAATCGGCATAAATTAAAAGCATTTTTGCCTTCTCCTCCGGAATTTGGTAAAGTATTCCTTCAGAATTTGCCAACCATTGACCATTGACCTCAACTTGATAAGCGTTTTTTTCGGGAATTAACTCCATCCGCCAGCGATCCCCGACAACCGCCTTAACGACCTTGGCAATAGGAGCATCCGGATTACCGGCCCAATGATAGGCTACCATATCACCCACAGTAAGAGAATGGCAATTATAATAATCAACGAATAGTTTCACTTGTTGGCCATCCGCAAGCTGCGGTGCCAACGAATCACCCCGAACGGTAAAAAATTCATAGTTTACAGCACATTCCGGCGCCACCGTAAGCGTTTTTAATTCCAAGGTTGTTCGAAGAAAAAAAATTACGGCGGTAACCGCCAACCCCAATCCCGCCACTACCAGAATTATCTTATAATTTTTTTTCATTAGCATCATTATTGCTTACAACAAGCCAGAGAATGCGGATCGGAGCAATAATCATAATTAGTACCAAAAACCCCTCCATCTTCGCTTATCCATCCGCCGGCAAATTCCGGAAAACCCGGATAACCATAATTGGCAAACAAATAACTCATGTGAGTGCCAACAGACGATGTCCAACCTTTGCAAGTTGATGGTTTGCTGATACTAAATATATCTTTGACACTATTATACCATCCGCTAACTAACGAATACTGACCAACAATTGGTAAACACCCGGTTAATCCAGCATCTCTCAATTCAGCATATTGGCAAAAATGGTAACCCGGATACTCCGCCGCACATTTAGCCTCCGCACCAGCAATTCCGCCCAAATTACCATTATACGTGGCTACAGTAAATCTAAGGTCCAGTATTGTTCCCGTACATGTACCATCATAGCCTGTACCGCCATCCGAACCGCCCGATAAGGCGTCCAAATAAGCCTTATTAACAACATCCTTATCTCCAATCGGCGCGGCGACATTGCTGATCCGGCCATCAGTGCTAATGTTCACCGTTTCGACAGCCGTAGCGAAATCATCGCCGGTTTTGAAAACTAAATTATTGCCGACTTGGGAAATCCAATAAGTGATCGCGCCGCCAATCTTCACCCCCAAACCACCGGTTTTGTATTGTGCGTCCGCGCCCGTATTGATCGGCGCGGCAACATTATCGGCCGGCGGAGTTGTTATTGGTTCATTCCACGCCATAATACCAAAACACAATGCCGAACAAACCATCATAGCGCAAATAAATGCGTATAAACGATAATTTTTTCCATTTTTTACAAAGATGGAAACGAGACAAAGGTATTTTTAAAACAATTCCGCCCGCGCCCACCACCCCACATTTTTTAAAATGATTAAATCTTTTTTGCATTATAACAAAAATAGATTAAAAGATATAATCATTCGGTAACCACGCGCAAAACTTCCTCAATCGATGTCTTCCCCTCCACCGCCTTTATAAACCCGTCCTCAAACATCGTCACCATTCCTTCTTTGCGAGCCGCTTCTTGAATTTCATCGGCGGTTGCGTTCTTTATGATCAAGTCTTTAATTTTAGAAGTTACCGGCAAAACCTCGTGTATCCCCACCCGCCCGCGATAACCGTCGAGACAATCCTTGGTTGGCTTCGGCCGCCAGAACGATATTGTCTTCCAGGTTGATTTGGCTGGCACAATACCCTCATCTTTTAATATTTCCATAACTTTATCAATATCGCAATAATGGCGCAGATGATCAATATCCGCTTCTTTTAAACGATATTCTTCTTTGGTGTCTCCCAAACAGCGGATCAAACGCTGAGCGATAATAATATCAATGGTTGACGCGATCAAAAACGGCTCGGCCTTCATATCGATTAACCGGGGGATTGCCCCGCCCGCCGAATTCGTATGCAGTGTCGAAAGCACTAAATGGCCCGTCAGCGACGCGTTTATTGCCAACGCCGCGGTCTCGTTATCGCGGATCTCTCCCACCATGATGATATCCGGATCCTGCCGCAAAAGAGTTCTCAATCCCGATGCGAACGTCAAGCCAATCTTGGCGTTCACTTGCGTTTGATTAATGCGCGGCATTTGATACTCAACCGGGTCTTCGACCGTCGAAATATTCACCCCGGCCTCGTTTAAAATATCCATCATCGAATACAGCGTCGTAGTCTTGCCCGAACCGGTCGGCCCAGTCATTAGAATTAACCCCATAGTCTTTTCAAGCGCTTTTTGTATCTGTTCCAACGCCAAACCCCTGAACCCCAATTTTTCCAAAGAAAAAGCTTTAGCACTTTCCGATAAAAGGCGCATCACAATTTTTTCGCCGTGAAACACCGGTAAAGTCGAAACGCGCAAAGAATATTTCCAATCGTCGCCCTCAACCTTAAACCGGCCGTCTTGCGGCAAGCGACATTCGTCTAACTTGAGATTCGATAAAACTTTGATGCGCGCCACAATTCCGGCCGCCGCGGTGCGCGGCAAAGTCATTGCATCGTGCAATATCCCGTCAACGCGGTAACGCACGATCACTTCTCTATCCGTAGGTTCAATATGAATATCGCTGGCACCCTCCAGAACCGCGTGCTTGATAAGCGTATCGACGATCCGAATCACCGGCACTTCCTCGGCCACCTTCTTCAGGTCATTGCCTTCTCCGGCCGCCGCCTCGTCGTCTTTCACCATTTTTACCCCGCCCTCTCGTTCCAAAGAAATATTATCCGACCCCCCCACCAAATCACCCACTTCGGCCGCCAACGTTTTCTGGTATTGCATGATCGCATTTTTAAGCCCCGCCGCATTGGTTAAGCGCGGAAGCACGATCAACCCGGTCGTCTTCTTGATAAATTCAATAATACGCAAATCTTCCGGATCCAACATTGCCACCTCTAAAGAATCAGACCCTCGGCGGAAAGCCACGATATTATTAGCCCGTGCAATCTGCTCAGGAATCAAATTTAAAATATCGAAAGGAATGTTGTCCTTTTCCAAATTTACGAACGGAATGCCCAGTATGTAAGCCTTCATTTTCAAAAGCTGTTCCTGGTCAATGAATTTATGATCGATTAAAATATCATCAACACGCTTCTTGCTCTTGGACGCCTCTTTAACACAAACTTCGAATTGGTTTTCCGACACCAATCCCGCGTCAACCAGAAACGCTTTTAATTGTTGGGTTTCTACCCTCATTGTTTTTGTAGGTTTAGCCGGATCACCATCCTAACAAAACACTTCCGCTTGCAATATCCGCGGAATCGGAATTTCCACCATTTAGTTCGCGGCCCGAACGCGTCATCATGACTGGGGTCCAAGTATCTTTTCAACCACCGAATGGATATCATTCAAGCTTTGGTCGCTCTTTACCAGATAAGTCGTAACCCCATATTCCAAAACCTTTCCGATATCCCCCATTTCCGAAAGATTAGTCAACACAACCACCGGAATCGATTTTGTTGCCGGATCAGCTTTCAACTCCTTTAGAACTTCGAATCCATTTTTCTTAGGCAGAATAAGATCAAGCAAAATCAAATCAGGCTGGCGGGTTTTTGCCGATATCAATCCCAATTCGCCGTCCAATGACGACATAATTTCATAGCCCCGGGTAGTCAAAAAATCGCTGACGGCTTTTTGCATTACCGCTTCGTCTTCAATAAACAAAATTTTTTTTGCCATACTATTTGATGAGCTCCCCAACTCCCTGCTTATTCCCCCGCCATACCGTGGCAGAATTGGCTTGCTCCGGTTATTAAATCCAGTCTGATTTTTACCACTCCTTAATTTCCCGAAGCTTTCGAAACGGGCAATTTGAACCAAAAAGTGGTCCCCTTGCCCTCGGTACTAAAAAAACCCATTTTGCCGCCTGACTTTTCGATTATGTTCTTAGCGATATAAAGCCCTAGGCCCGAACCGCTTGTCTGATAGCGCCGCACATTGTCCGCCCGGAAAAATTTCTGAAAAATATACCTCTGGTCATCCTTGGGAATTCCGATACCGTTATCAATCACTTGGCACATCAAAAACTTTCCTTCCCGCGACAATTTCAACATTATCTCTCCTTGCTTGCCCCCAATCGGACTGCCGATATAACGAATCGCGTTATAAAGAAGATTTTCCAATACCTGCAGTATCTGGAACGGATCGCTGGTCACCCTGGGCAATCCCGACTCAAATTCCGTAATCAACTTTATGTTCGAAGACTTGGCCAACGGTTCGAATTCAGTCGTCAAATCCCGCGCCAGGTTTTCCATCGAAAAATCCTCTTTCTTTAATACCAGTTTAGTCGCTTCAATCCGGGACACCGTCAGTAACTCGCTGACAAGTTTCTGCATCCTTTCCAGATTTTCCTTTAGGATTTTATAATACTCGGCCTCCTTCTCATCGGTTTTCCCCAATATACCCGACATCAATATCTCAACAATCCACTTCAAATTAGTCAAGGGCGATCTTATCTGGTGCGACACGATACTGATAAACTCGGTCTTTAGTCGGTTAGTTTCCGCCAACTGCTCAAAACTTTGTACGACCGTAAACGAGATAACCAATAAAACCACTGTTAAACCTATAACGATCAACGCCACCATCTCCGGATCGCTGTTGTAGCTGATTCCTACGACATAGGTCGAAACCGTGGTAATTATGATCGCAAGCCCCATTGCCGTAAACAATAACTGCGGACATTGCCGCAACGGCAATCCGTATTTCTTGCACTGTGCGCCTATATTCAGCTGACCGATTATCAATTTGATGATCTTATTCATTTTTACAAAGCCCGAATCGCGCAATTCGCGATCCAAAAGGCGGCGTTTTCGAAACTACATTTCCATTCTTATTATACAGACAAAATTTATACTTCGCAAAGCAAACAAAACTCCCGATCGCCCGGGAGTTTTGTTTCTTATTTTATTTGAGCGGGCAACGGGATTTGCACCCGTGCCGAAACCTTGGAAGGGTTTCGTGCTGCTGCTACACTATGCCCGCCTTCGATACGCCAAAGCATATCTGCAACGCGGCAAAGCCCGCTGTAGCTACGCATAGGCAACATCTTACTCATTTACTCATTACTAATAACTATTCTCTGTCGGGGTGCTCGGACTCGAACCGAGATTAAATCCTCCCAAAGGACTCGTGCTGCCGTTGCACTACACCCCGGAAGAGCCGATCTGGACAACCTTGGCGACAACAAACAATATGATACCGCCTAAAACCGTTCCCGTCAACCAAAAAACTAGTCTTCATTGCCAGCACGTCTTATAATCACCTCTCTTGTCGCCGCCCTTACCAGCATTGTTGTCGCAACTGCCGCCGAAATTCCAGTCATAGCAAATCCAATCGTATTCCCGAACGAAAACCGCCGTAAACCGGCGGTTCCCCTTGATTTTGATTATCGGGCGTATTCGGTAATCCTGGTTTCTCGAATCACATTCACCTTGATCTCTCCCGGATAGCGCAATTCTTCTTCTATGCGTTTGGCAATATCCCTGGCCATTTTCTTGGCCCCCCAATCGTCCACCTCCTTAGGCCGCACAAATACTCTTATTTCGCGGCCGGCCTGCAATGCCCAAGCCTTCTCCACCCCCGTAAACGAAGTGGCGATCCCTTCCAATTCACTCAAACGCTTCAAATAATTTTCAACCGTATCCTTGCGTGCTCCCGGCCGCGAACCCGATATCTGATCCGCCGCCTGCACAATAATACCCTCTATGCTTTCATAAGGAAACTCCTCATGATGAGACCTCATCGCGTGAATAACCGCTTGGTCCACATTGAATTTCTCCAGTATCTTTATGCCAATCTCCACGTGTGAACCCTCAATCTGCTGGTCAACGGATTTGCCGATATCATGAAGTAATCCCGCCCTCTTGGCAATTTTCACATTCGCTCCAACTTCCGCGGCGATCGCCGCCGCCAAATGCGAAACTTCGATCGAATGTAAAAGAACATTCTGGCCATAACTGGTTCTAAACTTTAACCGTCCCAATAATTGTGCCAGCCTGGGATTCATATCAAGAATATTTACATCGTAACATGCCTGTTCGCCCGCCTCTTTTATTTGTGATGCAATCTCTTCTTCCGCGGCTTTCACTGTTTCCTCGATGCGTGCTGGCTGTATCCGCGAATCTTGGATCAGTTTTTCCAAAGCAATTCTGGCAATCTGGCGCCGCGTCGGATCAAATCCCGAGATCACCACGGTTTCCGGCGTCTCGTCAACAACAATCTCAACACCCGTCAATCTTTCCAACGTCCGAATATTCCTCCCCTCCTTGCCGATAATCCGGCCCTTGATTTCATCGTTAGGTAAATTCACAACCGAAGTTGTAATTTCTTGCGCCTGCGACAACGCGAATTTTTGTATCGCCTGCACCAGAATCTCCTTGGCTCTTTTTTTGAAAGGCTCCATCCCCTCCGTCTCCAATTCCTTAGTGCGATCCAATAGATCTTTCTGATACTCCTTCTCCAGCGCATCCAACAACTCCTGCCGAGCGTCTGTTTTTGTTAAACCGCCAATCCTCTCCAAATTCTCCACCGCTTGACGATGCAATTCTTCAAGATTTTCTTTTAACACCCTCAGCTTCTTTACCTTTTCTTGGAATTCTTTCTCTTCCGCTTCAAACTCCGCCACTTTTTGTTCCAAAGTGCTCTCTCGCTTCAAAATTAGCGTCTCCGTTTTGGCTATCTCCCGGCTCCGTGTCTGGACCTCCTGTCGCGACGCCTCCAACAGTTTCTGGGATTTAGTCTGCGCCTCATCGGAAATCTTTTGCGCCTCGGCTTTCGCCTTTGCCAGCTTGCTGGCAATATTCTTCTCTATCGTTCCTGCGCGCTTTGCCGCTAGCATCTGCCGGGCGTAATAACCCAGACAGGCGCCAAGCGCCAAAATAAATATCGGCGCGATTATCGTTGTTAATTCCATATTTTTTCCTTCAATAGGCCGGGGAACATTCCATCCGACTTTCCTTGTCAAACAAAAAACTCCCCCGCGCGGTTCTATGCCATCGCGTTTCGGCCCGAGAGGTATTTTATAATTTACTTGCCCAGCCGCGGCATCCGCGGCCTCTTTCATAAAGGCGGCCTGATTATACCCTAAACAAAGCCTTCTGACAATAACAAGTTACTTGACCCAATCAAACAATTTTGCAAGGCTTGCTTGCAAATTATCGAGAAGCATACTCACCGGATTAACTTCCTCCCACTTGGGAAGTGTTTTCCCGCCGAAATTGATAATTTTACAATTCGTCCTGGACGCGTCATCGCCAACCTCCAGCTTTAAAATATTGCTCTTGCCGGCAGTAAAATTTATATCCGAGGCAATGCCATTAGTTACGCTTCCGTCAAGATTCAGCGTCCAATAACGACTATCCGCGTCGATCTGGGTTCCGTCTTCTGATTCTTCGGAATGTAGAGACAAAGACGATTCGTCTGAAAGAAATATTTTTTCACCCTTCATTACTTTCTTTTCAAAAGCCTCTGATTCGCAATCCAGCCACAACGGATCGGCAATCACGCCCGGATCGTCCAAACTGCACATAAAATCCGCCCCTACCTCCTCTTTTATCGTAATTTCATGCTCGACTGAACTATGAAGGCCAAGGCTACAATCATCATTATTGCTTGCCTTGGGTGTACTACTGACCGTAAGCTTCAAAGTGAATGTTCCCGTCGGCACACCCGCCAGGAATGTTAAATTCTGCCGGCCGTTATATACTCCGCCATAAGACGTCCCCACAAGCTCCCAACTCGTACACTGGATATCGCCGCTCGATGTATTGGTGATCGTATAATTGCAAGTAGGACAATCACCCGTCGGCGCGTACATTATCCAGGTAGAATCCGGATTGGTATCGCAATAACCGCCCGGACAGCTGCCGCCACATTCCATTGCCGCTGTTGGCCCAAACCCCGC
>CAYYEP010000015.1:14503-18302 GCA_964470995.1 uncultured Candidatus Saccharibacteria bacterium | reverse complement strand
TTTTGACCGCCGCCGGTTAAACGGTGAGCGCCGCTATTTCTTGGCCGCAAAGATACTTCCGCCGCCCAATTGCCCATTCTCCCCGTTGCAGTAATAATTACAGCCCCAATTGCATCCCGTATGGCAACCGGTACCGCAGATTTTTTTGATATTCACAATCACGCAGGTTGCCTGTTTGCCCGCCTTGACGCGCACATTCTTGCAGGAATTAAATACCTGCTTCCAGCCCGCGGGAACCTTCTCGGTTATAGTATATTTGCCAATCGCCAAATTACCCGATGTCCAGGAAGCCTTGGCGGTACAGCCAAATGAACCATTGGCCGGCGTTAAAGCAAACGCCCCGATACCCTTGTTGCCCTTAAAATTGAAAGTCTGGGAACTATCGCCGCCAACCGCGACCTTTATCACCTTAAGAGTGCCGTATTTGACCGGAGGCGGAGTCGTACTCCTGACGTTGGTTACCGTACACTCTGCGCTCTGTCCCACGCCAAGCGCAATGGTATCGGTACCGTCAAAAACGCCGCCGGTACAATTCCAAGTTCCAGTATAACCCATCGGCCCATCTTCATGTAAAAGATAAGAATCCGCCTGGAAATCGCCATTGCTTTCAACCGGCGTGTTGCCGCTCAATTCCGTTCCGCCGCCGGTGGCGTAAAGGGTAAACTCGCTGGCATCGGCGCAGGAGTTATGCGCGCAGGAAATATTCACTCCGCAATCAACAACCTTGTACAGCTTAAGACTGGGCGCGATGTCATCATTGGTGATAGTGCAAACCGCGCTGTCGCCCGCCGCCAGCGTTACCGAATCCCCTTCCGCCGGATTGCCGCCGTTGATAACACAATTCCACGGTCCGGCGTCATAACCGCCCGGCCCGGTTTCGGACAGCGCGTAAACTCCCGGCTCCACTGCCGCATCGGTTACCGCCGCCGCGCCGGTAGCCCCCGAAATATCGGTTGGACCGGCCGCCTCCAATGTCCAATCACTCGCCGCCGCCGCGCCGCCGTTATCGTTGATTACCTCTTTAACCAGGGTTAGCGTCGTTTCGCTTGATCTGTCCGAATTGATTATACGGCACTCCAAATCGTCTCCGGCGGAAATATTGCCGGAACAATCGCCGGTCATTGAAGTGATATCATAACCGTCCGGCCCGGTTTCGATTACCGCGAAGGTCTGGCCGCCCTCCAGATAATAAACTACTCCGGTCTCGCTGCCAGCTTTGGTTGCCGGCGCGTAAACCTCATCGGCATCCACGGTAATATCAAAATCCGCGGGCGCGGCCGTACCGCCCGAATTATTTTCTACAGTTTTGTAAACCGTAATCCGCGCCAAGTTGGAATCCTCGTTATCTATATAACAAACCGCATTGTCGCCGGGTTCTAGGTTAATACTGCCGTCCGCGCCGCAATCGCCGCTAATCGCCACTTTATCATATAAAGCCGGGTAATTATTCGTTTCACTCACAGTATAAGATCCCGCTTCGTAGTCGTTTGTATCGCCGGAATTGATAGAAATCGCACTTTCGCCCTCCGGCGTAACCCATAACGGAAAGTCGGCCGCAACCATTGGCCCGTTAACCACTTGCTTAAACACAGTTAAGGTTGGACGGATATCGTCATTGGTGATCGTGCAAACCGCGACATCACCGTCTTCCAGCGTTACCGTACCGCCAACGACTGCCGCACCGGTACATTCCCAATCCCCCGCCGCGTATCCGTCCGGCCCATCCGCCTCCGAAAGCTCATAATCCCCCGCCGGTACTGACGCATCGGTTATTTCATTTTGGCCTTCAACCCCGGAAATTATTACCGGGCCGGAGGCGGCCAGTGTCCAGTCCGTATCCAAAGCCGTCCCTCCATCATCGGAAATTACCGTTTTCCCCAGGGTTAGCATGGCAGTGCTACTAGTTAGAGCGTTGGTAATGGTACATTCCCTTTCCTCTCCGCCGGCCACGGAAATATTCTGGCAATCGCTGTCATCTTCGCTCCAACCGGCCTTGTCTTCCTCGGTAACGGAATAAGTACCCGCCGCCACTGCAAATACCGCCGGATTGTTTATATCCAAATCCTGCGCGGCATCGCTATATATGTCGCCGCTCCCGCTGGCTGTTACCGAAAACAAAGTTTCATCTCCGGCGGGAAGTGTTTCTTTATAGACCGTAATCTTGCCTGCTTTGGCATTTGTAAACACGCAAGTTACCGTTTCGTCCTCGGAAACATCGAAGGTTGCGGTTGCCGCCACCACGTCGCCGCTACTGTCGTCGTCATCACATTCAATTCCAGTTAAAACCCAACCTTCGGTTTCCTCTTCGGTAACGTCATAAACGCCTGCCGGCACAACTTGTTCCAAAGTTTCTCCGTTCTCGCTGATCGTACCCGACACCTCGCCCGTAAATTCAAACTCATCCTCGCCGCCAACCATCACCTTTTTGACAATGACCTTGCCGCTCTTAGCCGCGGACGTTTCATTGTTAAAGGTACAAGTGGTTGTTTTCCCCGCCTTGATTGCAAACGATTCGGGGGTTCCGTAAGAACAATCCGCGGCGGTCAAATTCCAGCCTTCGAGCGCAATTTCCTCAACATTATATCCGGTCTTTGGCGGTAAATCAGAGATTATCGCCTCGCCCGTGCCGCCGCTAGTCGATATCTCGGTACCGTCAATCTCGTCATTGTCGCTGGTAAATGCGAACGTACCATCGCCGCCCGCCGTTTTTTTGACAATCTTTAACCTTCCCAATGCAACATTTGTAAAAGTGCACGCCACCACATCGCCATTGGCAATTGCGAAGGCCACATTCTCGGAATCTACCGCGAATGGAACGCAATTCCGCTTGCAAACAACCGACGACAGCCGCCATCCGCCGGCCTCGCCTTCCGACAGCGAGTAATCGCCCGCGGCAACCGTACTGGTTTTTGATTTTCCGCCCGCCAGCTCAAATGATAAAGGCGTGGGGCCGGAGATACTAAAATCAAACTTCTGTTTCAGGCTAGTCGTGGGAACAATTATTTTTTTAATGGTAATTGTGCCCTTTGTGGGATTGCCCGGATCGCACGCCGCCGCCAACCCCGGTCCCCCAAAAAGTAAAGCCAGCCCTGCCAACACGCAAATAAATTTATTTTTATTCATATTGTTTGTTAATTACGCCAAAATAAATAGAAGCTTTTTCGACCTTTCGCAACATACAAAAAGGTGTGGCCGCAATCGCGCCCGGCACAAAAACCGGCCAAACCTTTTTGTATCGGCTAACGCCCTCCCCAAAAACGTATAATCGGCTTTGATTGCAGTTATCAATTCTCGACCGGATCTTTCCTCCAAAGATCACGACATTCCCAAAAAAACATACAATAACAACCGGCACCGGACTCGACCTATTGCAGAAAGCCCGCCCCGGCCTATCTATAAATTGAGCGCAAAAATGGAAATACTTATTTGCGTTTATGCTCCATTGATAACAATCATAAAACGCGTACGGTGAAAAAATCATTAAAAATGGCGATCAGCGTCCCATCTATGCAATGAAACGCGTCCGTGCGCCCCAAATAAAAAAGCCGGAAAATCCGGCATCGCTCCAAGAGTGCTTCCTTTATTCACCTTTATTCACCTTTATTCACCTTTATTCAATATGCAGGCTTTTTAGGACCTGTTCAAAATACTCGGCGCCATCGTAAACCTGGAATATACCAACCTCATTACTTGATATTTTAAGATACGCCGTCGAAAATGGCATACCATTCAAGTCGATGATACGGCAACTTCCGGTTGCGCCTTCCAAACCCGCGATCACCGCGTCATCAATCCGCGT
>CAYYEP010000015.1:0-14403 GCA_964470995.1 uncultured Candidatus Saccharibacteria bacterium | reverse complement strand
AACGCCGCGCCCCCCGGGAACGCCTGCTCGCTCACATTGCCCAATGTGAGCGTCTCATTAACGTGAAATTCAATTTTATAGTCTGCTAATTCGAATTCGGTTGCAATAGTCGTTATCGACAACCCCAACGCCAGCAATATACCGGCGCACACTATCTTTATCGTTCTGCTCATTCCAACAACTCCAATATAATTATAATGAGAACCCGGGAGTACATTCTCGCCGCAAATTATTGCGCGAAACGTACCCTTCCGGGTTCCTGGTTCAAAGAAGCTAAATCCCCCTTCATTTTTACACGGCACAAATCCGCGATTCAAATTCCATCCTTTAGAGGAACTTCATTGAACCCAATAAAAATAAATTATGTTAAAGATCAAATAGGAGGTGGGAAAGAAAGAACAGCTGTTCCTTAAGAAACTGTCTTCCTCTCCACACAAGTATTATATATTAGCTTCCTATTTTTTGTCAAGTGCCAGCGGCGCCAACCGTCAAGACCGCGCCGGAACCGCCCGGGGGAAAAGCGCGATAATTACCGATAGCAAACCAAACAGCCTTGCGCCGCATTTTAATTCACATGGCCATGCGTCGTTCGTCCCATATCCGGCCTTAAAAATATTGATAGGTCGTCCTTAATAAGGCCATCGATTTTTGATTCATTAAAATTTTAATTATTTTAAGGTATAATAAGGGATATGACACCGGAAAATCACACGCAAAACCTAACTCCTATCATCGGTCAGTCGACGGTCGCGGTGATGATCCCCTGCCATAATGAAGAAAAGACCATCGCCCGATGTGTCCAATCGTGCCTTGGCCAAAGCCGGCCGCCGGAAATGGTTTTGGTAATCGATGACGGCAGTACCGACAACAGCCTGTCAGTACTTAGCCAATTTGGCGATAAAATCAAGCTCGTTGTGCTAAAAAAGAATATGGGCAATAAAAGCTATGTCCAACAGATCGGCCTTAACCACGTCGATGCCGATATTTTTATTTCTACCGATGCCGACACGATTCTTGATAAAGATTTCATAAAACACGTTGAAGCCGAATTCCGCAACCAGAACACAGTGGCCGCCGCCGGCTACGTGATGAGCCTAAAGCATAACTGGCTTACCGCCCTGCGCGAAATAGAATATTTTGTAGGACAGGAAATCCACAAAACCGCCCAATCAAATATCAATTTCCTTTATGTCATTCCCGGATGCGCTTCGGCCTTTCGGACAAAAATATTTAAAGACTGCATTACTTTCGATCACGACACAATTACCGAAGACCTGGATTTCACCTTTAAACTCCACCGGAGCGGTTACCGCATTAGTTTCTTAAAAAAGGCAATTGTTTGGACGCAGGATCCCGCCGATCTTAAGTCATACATCTATCAGGTGCGCCGCTGGTATGGCGGCGGCTGGCAAAATATCCTAAAACACCGGGACGTCGTCGGCACCCTTCCGGCCTGCGCTTTCGAACTTTCACTCAACAACATCGAAGGTTTCGTGTTTGTCGTAATGCTCATAGTTTTGCCGGTCGTAAACATTGAAATGTTTCTGTTTATGATTTTGCTTTATATGGCTTCAATAATAATATTGGGTGCCTGTGCCGCGCTTGTCCGCCGCCGCGCCGATCTGGTTTACTATTCGCCGCTCTATATCGTCTTGGCGATGATCAACTCGTACATCTTTTGTGAAACTTTTTTTAAGGAAATCCTGCGGCGCGAACACAATCTGAAATGGATTACTCCCAAACGGCGAATATAGAATTATGCAAAATATTAACCTTTTATCATTCTTCACCCATCTGGCCATCAATATTTTTTTTGCCGTCAAAAAACGGTTAAAGATCGGCGGCAATATTCAGTATCGCCGCCGGTATTCAACCGGTCTTAATACCGCGCTATCGGTTATCTTGATATCAGTCGTTGTTGGAACCAATATATACAGCCTTGGTACAATCGTTGAATATAATTATGAAACCGGCGCATCGCGCGCCCAGCTCATCGATCTTTTGCAAAACCAAAAAGCCGAAGCGCAAATGATGACGCCGCACTTCAAAATTCCCGCACCGGTCGATAAACCGGCCGCCGACCCCAAAAATAAATCGCAAATCAACCTTGCCTCCGCTCGTTATACCGAAGATAGCTTCCCGTCCAGTACGAATTCCGGTTCAAACGCCGCAAAAAAATCGGCTGACGAAGATTATCGCGCCGTAACGATAAAAAAAGGCGGCACGCTTTGGGAGGCGACTCGCCAATTGCTTTATGAATTTATGGGTGATGATCCGTGCGCCGAAATCGGTTCGGTGCCGGCCTCCGATTGCCGCGACGGGCTGGACAAAATGATAAATACCCAAACCCAGCGGTACTTGCGTATGAATGGCCTGTTGTCGCACAAAAGCGCCAAAACGCTGACAATCCAGCCCGGTACGATTGTGATTATGGACCGCTATGGCAATATCACGGTGCAAAATTAACGGCTAATCGGGTATGGAATCATATATTCCCAAAGGAATATTTTCGGCTCTGGCGGCCGCCGCAAACTCCGTGAACATTTTTCCAAGTTCTTCGCTGGGTTCGTTACTATCATTCCAATACGAAAAATCAGTAGCCTCTTCGGTTTTGGACTTATCTTCGGCAAAAATACATAGCATCACCGAGTAGCCCGCCCCGCGGACCGTTTTTACTTGTTTCAAAATCCCGTCCAGCATCGCGCCCCGCTGTTTGGCGTCAACAAATACTGTTTTATCTTCGTCATTGGCAAACATTTTCGAAAAAGTACCGGTCGAAAACCACACTGTTTTAACTTTCAAGGCCTTTGCCGCCTCAATCGCTCTTTGCGCGTTCAAAAAACTTGCCGGATCATAATCATGGTATTTTTCGGGTTCTTCGTCGGCCGGTGCAGTCCATGGATAACCCTGCAGGCCGAATGAATCGACCAGCGTTTTATCGATACCGCTCACAAATGGCGCTAGCGGCACATAATCCATATCGCCAGTCTGGCTGTTATAAGTGGTATTATCGAGCAAGACAGTCAATTTGGCTTCAGAGAAATACTCCTTAAATATCTTTCCGTAGTGGTTAAACGCCGCCGCGAACAAAGCGGCGTCGCGATTCGGGGCGCCCCACTCGTTAATATTGGGCTCCGGTAAGGGCATCCACATTCCCATCTGCGCCGCGCTTACGCCCCGCTCTTTCAAAATCTTAAAATAAGCCCTCAGGGCGGCATCGTATTTCCCCGAAGCGATATCGGCAAACCGCAACGGCTTGCCGATGTCATCCACCGGCTCCACCGCCACGATCGGCATTACATTGGCGGCCGAAAATTTTGCCAGCCGCAACGCCATATCGCGCGCCATTTCCTCCCCTTCGTCAACCGTCCGCGGCATATATTCAAAAACCATCATTCGCGAGAAAGCATTTTGACAGCATGTTTCGTATTCTACGAGTTTTTGCAATAATGGATCCTTGGAAATAGTCATCGCTGCCGTGTTTACCGATGGAACTGACGGCGCCGATTCCGCGGCCGGCGATATCGGCCCCGTTAACGCCGTGGTGGCCGGTTGGGTTGCATTAGCCGCCGCCGAGGGTTCTTCACCGGCAATATCATTGACGGGCGCGATCGTACCGGCATTTTCCGTTTCTCCGACCGGATCCGTACCCGTATCTGCCGCCAATGTTTGTTGCTCCGTCGAAGGCATCGGCTCGACCGCGCTGGAACTTAAGTCCAAAACCGGGCTGGCGTTATCCGGCGATATGCTTATCTCGCCGCCGGTATCGCCGGTTGCCGGCACATCATCTCCGATCATAAAACCGCCATTGCCCCCGTGCCGATTTGAAAGAAATACAACAAGCAAAAAAACCAATATTATTGCCGCAAAATATAATTGTTTTAATGTTTTCATAAGTTAAATATAACTCCTAAATTATTAATTGAAAATTACTGGCCGCCGCAACAAAAAAGCTGTTTTAGTACCCGGTTAGGGAGGAAAATTAACCGGGCACCGAAACAGCTCTCGATATCTGACCTAGGACATCATTAGTATGTTTTAATTTCTTTTAAACCCTTTGTCAAACCAAATAAATTAAATATGTTAATGAAAAATTAATAATTGAATATCCTCCGATTTCGACTATTATAAACTCAATGAAACCGACAATAAAAAAACGGCTTGCGGCAGCTATTGCCGCCGCATTGCTTTTTGCCGCGGTTTTAACTATAGCCTGGGCTAATATTGCCGTTTCCCAGCTGGCCGAAAATTACGCCGCCGCCGAATCTAATACCATCGCCGCGCGCGACGGCTCGGTTCTTTTTTTGCGTCCGAACCCTCAAGGTTATTATGTCCAATATGCGAACCGTATCCCCGAACACCTGAAGAACCTGCTGATAGCCAAAGAAGATAAAACTTTTTATTGGCACGCCGGTATCAATCCGGTAGCGGTCGCGCGCGGCCTAGCCGCCCGCATCGGCATCGGCGGCCGGCGCGGTTCCAGCACCATTACCCAGCAACTGGCAAAGATATTAATGGGTAATACCAATAATCGTACCATCGGCAATAAGCTTGCGGAATCCGCCGCCGCCATCGCCCTGGAACTCTCCCAAACAAAAGACCAGATAATCGGTGAATACGCGAATTCAATCTTTTTTGGCAATCGCCTGCAAGGGATCACGGCGGCCTCGCGGGCATATTTTGGCGTTGCGCCCGACAAACTGAACGAAGCCCAGATATTGCAGCTGCTGGCAGCAATCAGCGACCCGAACGGCACTAATCCCGCCAAAGATGCCAATATCGCCCAAGCCGAGATATTGGCAAAGATGCTGGGCGTTAATGTTAAAGAGAGCTTCACTCCCTCCGCCGCCGCCAAAGAAAACCTGGCCGCCTACTTCACCCAAAACGCAACCGTCTTTGAATTGGCTGGTTATCTTGAGCTGTCCCAATGTTTAGGATCGCAAGTTACTTGGCTCGACCAAACAATCAACGAAAAAATCCGCCGCGTCGTAGCGGCTAACCTTGAAGAACTGGGCACCAAAAAAGCCAAGAACGCCGCCGCGGTTGTAATTGGCTTTCCTCAAAACCAGGTTTTATCGCTTATCGGTTCGCCCGACCCATCCTCCGATCGCGACGGCTACCGGATAAATATGCTTAACGTTCCCCGCCAAATCGGTTCCACAATAAAACCATTTATTTATTTGAAAGCCTTCCAAAAAGGTATGCGTCCCTATACACTCATCGATGATCGGGAATATAAATATGCGGCAGGGCTTGGACATTCCATTTATCCCGAAAACTACGACCGGGTCTACCATGGCGTAATGACTGCGCATTATGCCTTGGCCAACAGCATCAATGTGGCCGCCGTTCTTACCCTTAACTTTACCGGTAACCGCGATTTTGGCGATTTCGTCCAAAACGAACTGGAAATACCTGTTGCCCAGAACTATGAAAACTACCAAATGGGCGTTGCCCTTGGTGCAATGGAAACCGATATTATAAACCTGGCCCGGGCCTTTACCATTTTTCCTAACAACGGGAAATTGCGCGATTTGGAGCTGTTCTCCGACCCGCTATGCAATGAGTCTTTTTCGCCGCAAAAAGATTTTATGGCCGCCAATCCTCCCTACATCCAAATGATTAACAAAATTCTCTCCGACCGTAAGATTGCGCAAGATCAATTTTCAACGGCCAGCGATTTAAACCTACCGGCTAATAACTACGCCTTAAAAACCGGCACGTCCCATGATTACACTGATAGCTGGGTTATTGGTTATACGCCCGATTTTTTGGTTGCGGTCTGGGTGGGTAACGCAGATGCTTCGGCAATGGAGGGGCTGTCGGGCCAGCTGGGCGCCGGCAAAATCTGGAATGATATAATGGAAATAATGCTGGCATCGGATTACAATAAAAAAACGCCGCTGGACTTTTCCGGCATCGCGGCATATTCCGATGGCACAAATATTCAATACGGGCTGGCCGATGATAACTACGAGATGGCCCGAAATATCCTGCTCGCCGCCGATACCGCTCTGATCCAAAAACCCCACGCCGGCGATACCTATCAGCTGGAAAATTTTACCCGCATCATTCTACGCTCCGCCCGCCCGGCAATATGGCACGCCAACGGCCGCAATTTGGGCGAGGGAACCGAGATTATCTGGGTACCTTCCGCCCCCGGATCTTATATCATTTCAGCCAGCGACGGATCAAAAAGCGAATCTGTCGAAGTGCATATTATTAAAAAATAAGCCTATTTTTCAAACACAAAAAGCGTGGAGGTTTTACCTCCACGCACCCAATTGGATTCACGGGTTTCGCAATTCAAGATTATCAAGATTTAAGGCTTAAGGCTTATTTATAACCACGAACCGCGGCTGCAAATGCTTTATCGTATCGCGGATGCCATGGTATTCGATTTCGGCCGGCGGCAAGGTCGTTCCGTCCGGTTCAATGCTGCGCAACCAGCTTGCAATACGCGCCGCCTTTCGCCGCGCTTCATCCCAGGTTGGCTGGTCAAACCCGTCTTCGGGATTACTCAAAAGGCCGTCATTGCAACAAAACACCTGCGCCGAAATAACCGCCGGGCCGTCGCTGTCGGAAACCGGCGTGCCCACCTTTACCGGCATCAAGGGTACTCGGTGCGAACCGCGCATCCCTCCCGCCACCAAAAAAATCAGCGAAAACGGATTAAAAACATCGCCCAGTGCCGGCCAGCAGCCCTGTACCCGCACCAGCGCCACCGGATCATCCTTGCCAACATGAGTTTCCGAATTTCGATCCAAACAAAAAGTGGACACCATTGCCCCCACCTCGCCGGTAGCGGCCGACATTACCGATTTGACCACATAACGGTCATCATTAACCAGTAAGGCCGTCAGCTCGGCCATTTCGCTGCGGGTATTAAGCCTTATCACCCGCTCGCCAGGGCCACCAAAATAATTATCCTGCACTTCAAAAATATATCCTTGTTGCATTACGCTCGAATGGAGCAAACCGGTATTAATATTAACGTCGCCAAACATCCGCCGCACCGCGCCGTTAAGAGCACCCGCCCGCGTCTTGTCAAGACAAAAAAGCACAAAAGTCTCGCCCTGGCGTTCCTCAAAATCCATTTCGATGATCTGCGGCCCCATACCCGCAAGATTGCCGCAAAACGCGGTTGAAAATAGATCCTGCCCGGCCGCGTACGCGTTCATTTTCTTGGCCACATCGGCGGCCGCCACAAAAGCCTTCCAGCATAGTTCGTGGATTGCACGGTCATTTTTGCCCCGGGAGTGTCCCAAAATTATCGTGATATCGTCGCCGGTCGTCGATACGTAAGCGCTTCGAAACAATTCGCCGCCCGCCCACAATAAATATTCCCTGACCTCGCGCACCATTTCGGCGAATGGTTTCATATGACCCGGTCCGCCCACGTCCGCCTTGAATACCGACACCGTAACTCTATTACCCATAGGTTCGACAGGCCATTCCGGCTACCGGCCAGGGTCGGCCACGTCTTTTAAATAGCGGCTCGATTCCTCAACCGATCTTTGAGAATGTTTTAATATTCCTCCCGATTCCAGAATAACAAACTAATTTAGCCGCGGTCAAATTAAAAAAAGTGGCCGACATATACCGGTCACACTAAATGCCTAAAACTGCAAGGAAACAAACTATCCAATTCAGCATCAAACGGTTTTGCGATGGCCGCGGCAATTTGATTCCGCCTATCCGTAAGACCCCTTTCGGACAAACCAATCACAATCGCGCCACCAAGCACGGCGCTCCATAAAGACTCCAACCTCAAAAATCTGGCCCGGTCCAAATCATTAAGTTTGGCCCAAACAATATCTATATCGTCCGCCTCATATTCCAACTGTAGCAACCGGCAATAATTTATGAACTTCATCAACAGTTCATCAAACTTTTCATTGGTTTCGTCATCACACATAGTACTGCCTCCTGCGGATTCGCTTAAAAGCGTACACATAAACAACCCTTATGTCAACCAAAAAAGAGGGTTACCCCTCTTTTTTGGCACCATTGCCGCCGCTAGTTTATCTTGAAGTAAGAACTTGAGCTGCGACCGAAATTTTCCGGATTGTAAAATTCCGATGCCACGCAAGGCAACCGCAAATAATCCCCCTTTGCAAGCGCCCGCACGTAGTAATCAAACTCATAAGTCCCGGCTTTTAAATCCGACGTATAAATAAACGCCCGTTCGTCGCGCGACTCGGTATAATCAGGTACCAACAGGTTGTATTTCACTTCCGGTTCGTTGAAGCGCAGTGATTTTTGCTCGGTAGCCATTTCCATATCCACAATTTCCATACCCGCCGGAATAAAATCCTCGATTGCTACGAAGCGCCGGTCGCGTCCTACGGTAACTTCAATATGTGCGCGCAACACATCGCCCGCTTTGGCGCTCGCAAGTGCGGTTTTGCCTTCTTCATCAGCCAGGGCATAAAACGCGCGGGACACCGCAAAACCTTCGTCGCGCGGCGCCGCCAGCCCCGACAGATAATATTTTAATCCCATATCATAGTAAAAACCGCCCTTTGTAATATTGCCGCTCTTATTGAACGCGACAATATTATTAGCCCCGGTTTTGAATTGCGACGCCTTGATTTCAGCAATCGACTGCTCCAGTATGGTATCGGCGTTAAAATCCTTTTGGGCGATCTGCTGTCCGTTGAGTGCCGCGGCCAGCGTGAATTGAGATTCGGTTTCGCGCTTCCATTTCAAAAAATCGGTAAACGCCATGACCGCTGCCAAAGTATTTTGGGTTGAACCCCAAGCGCCATCTTTGTCGCGCGAAGACAGAATCCAGCGCACCACTTCATCGGTATAAACCGTATCGCGCCGGGCCGCCGCCAGCGATCTCAAATACAGCGCGGTATCGCCGATGGTTGTCTCGTAATTATCCACGAACGTATTGCCCGCGTTCGCTTGCAGGAAAGCCCCCCGGCTGTCGATCGTGATCCGATTGTCTAAAACCGCGTTCACTTGTCCCAAAGCTCCCGCGAAATCCTGCCTCGAAAGGATGATCGACAACTGTGCCAGCGACTTATTGCTTAACTGGTCGTTTAAAACACTCTCCCGGTTCTTTGCCGCCAAAAGCCCGATCACTGCCGCCCGCGCGCTGGAAGCGGATTTGGATTCGTTGTTGCTGCCAAGCAAAACCGCCACCGTAGCCACCATTTGATCCGGCCCCATTCGACCGGTTTGGTAAGTAAAGTTTGTGTCTAGGTAGCCGAGAGCGCGGTCAAGCGAAGACTGGTTTATTGATACTCCCGATAATTTCAATTCTTCAAGCATTTTAACCGCTTCCAATGTTATATAATAGTCAGATTTGCGATTATCCCACATTCCGAAACCGCCGTCGGAATTCTGATTCTTGTATACTCGGTTAAGCCCGGCATCAATCAGATCATCAATGGTATATTCAGTTTCGCCAACCCACACGGTTTTCAGATTGAGCTTATCTCCCAAGTTAGGGATGTCCAGTACGGCCTTCACCACCGCCATCGCGCGCAAACGGCTGGAAACCTGCTCGGTACAGCCGTAAGGATAAGCCACAAAATAGTTAAGAGCCTCCGAAAGGAACACTGCCAGCGTTGCAGAAGACCGTATCGTCAACCCTCCCTGTTCCTTGGATACGTTATCCGGAAGATAAACAACTTCAGTTGCCGCCGCCCCGGTAACATAATTCGCGGTTGCTACGGCCTCGTACGTGAGATTGGGAACAACCGCGATGATCTGCCGAATCGCATCGCTGATACCCTCGCCATCGGCATTGATGGTAAAACTGTGTACGCCCCGCGTTTGCTCCAGCGGAGCCATTATGTGGAAATAGACAGTCTTGCTTTCCTGGGATTTAATATTTTGGGTTATTTCCCGGTTGTTGCCAATAAAGTTCAGAGTCTCGCTGGCAAACGATATTTTTACCTTGCGCGGTTTATCGGATTGGTTAAACACCTGGGCCGCCACATAGAATTGATCGCCCGGGATAATAAACCGCGGCTTGACCGGCACTACCATCAAATCGTTCTTGCTCATAAATTCCGCGTAGCCCGCACCCAGTTTAGTATCCTTTGTTACGCCCAGCGCTTCGGCCTGCCAAGTGGTTAAGTTGTCCGGCAATTCAAACTCAATCCGGGCATTCCCCTGAACATCCGTTACCGCCGAACCCTCCCAGAAAGCGGTATCGCGAAACTCGCCCCGCACGCCGTTATCCTCTCCATTATTTCCGCCCCCGCTGCCGCCTTTTGTGCGGGAATTGTTATCAACCTTGATTAAGGCCTCCTTAACGCTTGAATAGGTATTAACCGTAAGCGGGAACCCATCGTAGAAAAATACCAACGGGTCTTTTTTGGGATTACCGGCCAAAGCCAATACGCTTAGGTCCACCACTGCCACCGAAATGTCCGCGCTCACTCCTTCGCCTCGGTTATCGGCCGCGTGGATGTTTAGTGTTACTTTATCGCCCGGTTTATACGTTTTTTTGTCGCTTTTAACTTCAATATTAAGTTTATGGCGGTCGCTGTTAATCTTAAACTCTTGCGTCCCGAATTTTACTGCCGGATCCGCCGACTGGAGCAACACCGATACGTATACATTCGGCGCGTATTCGTCGGCCGCATCGAACTTATAGTTATGCATACTCCCCTTGATATCGATAATTTCGTACTTAAAAACCTTTCCGCGCTCAATCGTAACCAGCGCTTTCGCTTGGGGGAAAGGCGACTCAATAATCAATGATCCTTGCTCGCCCGCGTCCAATTTCTCTTTTTCCGCCTTTAACGTCAGCTGGCTGTCGTCATAACGCCTGATGCTGGCGATTCCATTGCCGTACACGTAGACGTAGTCTCGCGACATTACCGTATTACCCCGGCCGTCCCGGCCCGTAATATCAATTTCGTACTGCCCCTCCTTGTCGAATGTCGTATTTCCCGCATAACTCCCGCCGCCCTTGGAATCCAGGCCGATATCGGCTACCTTCTCCCGCTTCTTGCTCCAGTCATAATTATAATACCCGCCCGCCTCCAAACGCTTGGCATAAATCCATTCTACCCGGTAAACCGCCGCCGCCACACCACCCGCGCTGGATTTGGCGCCTTCGGGATCAACTGCTTGTGCTTCGATGTTTACGGCCTGCCCTTTTGCCGTGAAAAACGGATCGGCCTTAGCCCCCAGATACACCTCCCCGGCATGAACGATCAATGACTTTTGCGCGGAAATACTTTGCCCCAGCGAATTGGTTGCCGTAATATCAAAGACAATAATGCGGCTGTTGGCATATTCCGCCTCCCCGGCTATCTTTTGCAGATCAATGGTTTCACCGATAGTTCCCTTGCCATCTTCATCAAGTTTCAATACTCCGCGGCGAATGAATTTGTCCCCGTAACAATAAGAACCGCCGCAATCTTCAAAATAGCCAAAACTATAACCGCCTTCCGCGTATTTATCAAAATAATAGTTTTGGCTGGAAATCGTATATTCGACATTAGCATTAGCTACCGGCACGCCAAAATAGTACTGGGCATCCACATTAACCTTAATTTTATCCCCGGAAATATATTCTTCTTCGCCTGTTGATGCCGCAACCTTAAACGCCGCGGGAGAATATTCTTTCACCGAAAAACTGCCGCATTCGCCGCCACCCTTAACGCATACTTCATAGTTTCCCAGTGCCGCTTCGGAATCAAGGAGATAATCAACGGTAAAGGTTCCAAACCTGTTGGCAACGGCAGTTGGAGTGGCAACGATATCCCACTGCGGCCCGCGGATCTCGATTGCAACGTCATCATTTTCCCACATCTGATAGTTACCGTCGTAACCCAAGCGCAAAATACCCTTAATATCCACCTTATCGCCCGGCCGGTAGATCGGTCGGTCGGTGTAAATATAAGCCCGGCGCACGTTATATGCCGTTGACGCCCAATTCATCTTGGTATCGTAACCCGCGACGATCGTTGAATCATTTCCAAATTCGACAATTGCCAGATCGGCGCCTGCCACTGGCTTGATCATCGCCACGCCCTGGGAGTCGGTTATCGACTCGCCCGCGATAACGTTTCCCGAATACAGAACCACCCGCGCTCCCGCCACCGGCGCCAATGTCTTAATGTCGCTCACCCAATAAATATTTTTCATTCCCTCCAGTTGGTGCGCGGTCAGGGCGGTTGCTCCTGAATAAAGATAATCGGAAAGATTTAAGGATTTTTGCGCCGCGCTTAACCCGGTTACCGTAATATAACTATGGCGATAGCGGCGGCCGCCATCGTAGTCGGTATAAAGCGGATTGGCAAGCGTCACAATATAATTTCCCAACGGCTGGTCAAATCCCCGCGCGATATCGATATCGAAGTAATTAGTCAGCCAGTAGCGCTCGGGAAGCTCAATGCGCTTATCCACCTTTTGGAGGCAGTTTGCCGGATACGCGTTAACCGCACCCCAATCGCTTAACCGCTCTTGCTGGCGCCAAAAATCATAAGCGCTCAATTTGCACACCGAAACATCGGCGTAAGTAAGATTTTCAGATCCGTATGTCAGTATCGTTTGATCCGGGGTAGTAACGCTTACTTCCTGTTGCATCGGAAACAAAGCCACATAAGACCCCTCCATAGGACCTGTAGATGCGGCCAATTCCAAGATCAGCGTTTGTCCAAACAAATCGGTAACATTAAAATTAAAACTATAATCAGTACTGGGAATTAGCCCCACGCTAATGACAGTTTCAAACTCGTCCGGATTACAGCTCGTCGGCGTTGAACCCTCTTCGTAGTTACGCTTCCGCGATCCATTCCACGAAAATATCTCAAATTCTCGGCGGGCATCAATCTTTTTTTTCAGATCTTCGTTGGCCGGAACCTCAAGCGGATTATTCGAACATAACGTTAGAGAATCAAGATCCACCTTATCGCCGCGTTTGGCCATCCGATACTCCAGAGGCTTATAAATATAAATATCTCTTTTAATCGTTTCCCCGTTAATTCGGTCGCCGCCTTCATTTACCACTTTCTCCAAAGCCACGGTAACGATGTCTCCCGCCCTAATCCCGGATTTATCGAATGTCAACAGCACTGCCCGGGTATCGTCAATTAGATCGCAATTAAAATCATCCGGTTCCAGATAGGGATCGGTGCACTTTTTGCCAAACTCCTTCTTAACCACCGGCACCGACGCGCCAAACTTGCTGGCATTCAGATCGATTGATTCATAAAATCTTATGCCGAGTTTCCCCTGCGGGTCAAACATATTTGCATCCGCGTAATCGCTGCGTCCGCCTTCCTCGAAAAAACCATCCGTCAGTCCGGTAGTCTTAAACGCGGCCTGGCGAAGCGCGTCA
Source organism: uncultured Candidatus Saccharibacteria bacterium (assembly GCA_964470995.1). Classification (GTDB taxonomy): domain Bacteria; phylum Patescibacteriota; class Minisyncoccia; order Minisyncoccales; family UBA5738; genus UBA5738. The sequence goes on along the minus strand of CAYYEP010000015.1, from coordinate 1,085 downwards.
ATAATAATATCCCCTTCTGCCGGATAAGCTTTGTCAATAATCACCTGGTACGATTTATCCGTATCCCAGAACTTTGAACGCCCGAATTTATCCTTCTTGCCGTAAATCTCTATAACGGTTTTATCGTCTTCACCGCCAGCCCCGCCCAGCGAACCTAAAATGCTGGCCCGAAATTGATAAAAATATTTTTTTGCGGCCCGAGCGCCCCGGGAAAAAAAACTGCCGTCGGCCCGCGACAATCCCTCGTCCGTCTTTTCAACCTTTTTATATTCAACAACAAAATCCACCGCCTCATTCGAGCCAATTTCCGTAACCCTGATTTGCGCCGCGGTTTTGTCCAAATCAACCGGCTGGTTAAAATAAATCCGGTATGGCTGGTTATAGACCACATCATCGCCGATTGCATCATATTTCAAATAGCGCAAATTGCGCGTTCTAAAACTTGCCTCGGCAGGTTCCACCGCCAAACCTTCCAACGATGTTAGTCCCGAACCAATCTTAATTGTATAGTTTGACGAAAGTTTCAGTGTTTCGGACGGGATAAATTGCAAAGTATTGGTCGAAATCCACTTCCATTGCCCCTTCGTTTCGGGCACAATCTTGATCGGAAGATCTTTCGGTTCCATCATATCAACAACGGACAAAGCCGCCATCGGCCGGCTAAAGACAATCGTAATCTTTGAATCTTCGGGTGCTTCCATATCGCCCGCTGGGAAAATACCCTCGATCCGCGGATCGCCCACCGCTAAAAAATCGGCATTCATCAGATTGCCGTCGGCCAATGCCAGCGTTATGCCGTAATGCAAGCCTTCGGACAACGGTTCGTCCGGCTGATAAACGGCATATTCCGCATTGGCGCCGCCATCCTGTCCGTAGGCTACGCCAATCAAATCAAAAAAACTCGTCGGCGTACCCAGCCATCGGCCGGCAATTTCCGGTTCAAATTTCGCATTTTGCGCCACTTGATCGGCAGTCATTCCTGCCGGCGTGTAAACCCGGATACCCGCCGACAAGGAAACCTTTTCCGGTACCAGCCGCCAAACTTCAGAAAATTCAGCCGCCGGTTTAACTCCAAAATTTTTCGG
>CAYYEP010000014.1:0-23709 GCA_964470995.1 uncultured Candidatus Saccharibacteria bacterium | reverse complement strand
AAAGCCGACACTCAAAAATGTAAATTAATTGATCCACGAGCAGGTTCCCCTACCCGTGCCTTGTTACGACTTCGCCCCTCTTATTGAATCCAGCTTAGTTCCCCTCGCGGGGCGCTTCGGCTGTCCCCAACTCGCTTGGCGTGACGGGCGGTGAGTACAAGGCTCAGGAACATATTCAACGTGACGTTATGATTCACGTTTACTAGCGATTCCGGCTTCATGAGGTCGAGTTGCAGACCTCAATCCGAACTGGGACTGCATTTGATGGGATTTGCGCGGCCTTGCGGCTTAGCTTCCCTTTGTGGCAGTCATTGTATCACGTGTGCGGCCCTAGCTGTCAAAGGCCGTGCTGATTTGGCGTCATCCTCACCTTCCTCCGAGTTGTCCCCGGCAGTTCCGTATGACAAGTAAAACATACGGTAAGGGTTGCGCAGGTTACGGCATCTAAGCATGCATCTTACGACACCTGCTGACGACAACCATGCAGCACCTGAACTAATGTCCTTGTGGGAAACCAGACTTTCATCTGGCGATCATTAGAATGTCTAAGCTAGGTAAGGTTCCTCGTTTGTTGACGAATTAAGCCACATGATCCACCGCTTGTGTGAGCCCCCGTCTATTCCTTTGAGTTTTAGCCTTGCGGCCGTACTTCCCAGGCGGGACACTTAACGCGTTAGCTTCGCCACTTGAAGGGTCGACACTTCAAGCAACCAGTGTCCAATGTTTAGGGCGTGGACTACAAGGGTATCTAATCCTTTTTGCTCCCCACGCTTTCGTTCCTCAGCGTCAAGATTGCCCCAGCTATCTGCCTTCGCTTTTGGTGTTCCGCACGATATCAACGGATTTCACCCCTACACCGTGCGTTCCGATAGCCCCTAGCATCTTCAAGTTCGGTAGTATCCGGTTCAGCCCCCGGGTTGAGCCCGTGGAATTTAAAACCAGACTTTCCGTACCGCCTACGAACACTTTACGCCCAATAAATCCGGATAACGCTTGCGGGTTCTGTATTACCGCTGCTGCTGGCACAGAATTAGCCCCCGCTTATTCATAGAGTACCGTCAATAACTTCTTTCCCTATAAAAGGAGTTTACAATGCGAACACCTTCATCCTCCACGCAACGTCGCTGGATCAGGCTTTCGCCCATTGTCCAATATTTTCGGCTGCTGCCACCCGTAGGTGTCTGGGCCGTGTCGCAGTCCCAGTGTTGGGGAACAAGCTCTCACTTCCCCTAACCGTCATAGCCTTGGTGGGCCGTTAACCCGCCAACTAGCTGATAGTGCGCAGACTCATCTTTAACCGGCTTGCGCCTTTACCCTTGCGGGACCATCGGGTATTAAACCGTCTTTCGACGGACTATCCCCGTGTTAAAGGTAGATTATCTACGTGTTACTAACCCGTTCGCCGCTAACCAAGCATCTTGCACAGGAAAATCCTAACTACTCGCAAATACTTGCCCAACATTTTCAAAGGCTTGCTACATACAAAAATACTGCATCCTTAATGTTGAGACTCAACTTACCACTAATCAGAATTCCCTTGTGCAAGACACTTGATCCGCTCGACTTGCATGCCTTATCCACGTTGCCAGCGTTCATCCTGGACCAGGATCAAATCCTCAAAACAATAGAGTTCAAGGCAACTTCAAAAAATTCTTTGTTGTTGCTTTTTTGATATTCCAATGGGTTTGGAATATCTACAATTATCTGGATATCGCTTTCGCTATTAATTTGTGGAGTTCTCTCCTTTTCTATCGCTCTGCATTAAGACAAACAAAAAATCATATCAATCATTATTATATGATCTTTTGCGTGCTTTCAGGGTAACCCAATTATTTTCCAGCACAGCAATTACAGGTACAAGTACAAGTCTTTGCCGCAGCCTTCTTTTTTTTCGAGTCCTTTTTGGCTTTCGCTTTATCGGCCATATTTCGTTGTTACATAGGAATACTAGCCTTTTTTATTTTTAATGTCAAGCTTATATCCCCCACATAACCAAATCCGCTTAAAATTGGTTACTTTTCCACAATCCAGCCGGTATTCTTGGCCAATAATAACATTTCAAAAAATGCTCTGCGGCACTGCCAAAACTCGGTTTGAAATTCGGCTCGTTGTCTGTTACGATAATTCATTACAAATGCGGTCGTAATTCCGCATGTCCCAATTAAAATGCAACGACAACAGCAATCAAACGAGGTCCCCGGAAAGATACCGCCGCAAAGCTTGGAGATTGAGCAATCGCTTCTTGGTTCCTTGATGTTGGATCGCTCCGCGATCAATAAGGTTGCCGATTTGCTGGCCCCGGAAGATTTTTACCGCCACGCCCATCGCGAGATTTACACAGTCTGCCGCGAGCTATTTGAAAAAGGAGAATCGATCGATTTTTTATCGCTATCCAACCGCCTTAAAGAAAAGGGTTCGCTTGAGAACGTGGGCGGCAGCGGCTATTTGACCGAATTGGTTAATATTGTGCCCAGCGCCGCGCATGTGGCATCCTACGCCCGCATCGTGCGTCATAAGCGCGTTTTGCGCGACCTGATCTCGGCGTCGCAAGAAATTGAGCTTATGGGTTACGATGAAGCTGAAAATATCGAGGAGGTTCTCGACGAAGCCGAAAAAAAGATATTCAACATTGCCCAGATTGGCATAACTCAAAATTTCACCGCCATTCGCGATACCCTGCCCGCGGCTTTTGAACGCATCGAGAGACTTTCGCAGGGCAATGGCACCCGCGGCATCCCCACAGGTTATGTTGATCTTGATAAAATGCTGTCGGGTTTGCAAAATTCCGACTTGTTTATTTTGGCCGCCCGTCCGTCGTTGGGTAAATCCACCCTGGCTTTGAATATTGCCGCTAATGTCGCCATAAGGGAAAAAATTACCGTGGCGGTATTTTCCCTGGAAATGTCAAAAGACCAAATGGTGGACCGTTTGATCTCGGCTTATTCGGGCGTCGAACTATGGAAGATTCGCACCGGAAAGCTCGATGTAGCCGACTTTGAAAACATCCAGCGCGCGTTGGGGATTTTGGCCGAAGCGCCGTTATTCATCGATGACGTTGGCTCTCCTTCCGTGCTTCAGATGAAAGCCCTTTGCCGCCGTTTGCAGGCTGATAAGGGTCTGGGATTGCTGGTTATTGACTATCTCCAGCTCATGGAGCCCCTGAATAAACAGGCCAGTCCGGTACAGCAGGTATCCGAAAACTCGCGCGCCCTAAAAGGTTTGGCGCGCGAGCTTAATATCCCTGTTCTTGTCCTATCCCAGCTTTCTCGCGCAGTGGAACAGCGGATCCCGCCGATTCCTAAACTAAGCGATCTGCGCGAATCCGGCGCCATTGAGCAGGATGCCGACGTAGTCACTTTCATTTACCGCGAAGATCGCTACCGCGAAGAATCAACGCAAAAAGGCGTGGCCGAGATCATCATCGCCAAGCACCGCAACGGTCCGGTAGGCAAAGTTCTATTGCATTTTGACGACCGCACGGTGTGCTTTAAAAATCATACCGAGGGATATGAATACCAGGACCAATAGAATTTCTCAATTATCAGTTTTCAGTTTTCATTAAATTTTCAATGGATCAACCCTTAAACAAATACAAACTTGAAGAAAGAACCGCGAAATTTGGCGAATCGATTATTTATTTTTGCAAAGACTTAATCAAAGACACCATGTCCAGACCCTTAATATCCCAATTGATCAGGTCTGGCACAAGTATCGGGGCCAACTACATGGAAGCCAATGGGGCAGGTTCCAAGAAAGACTTCGCCAATAAAATTTTTATTTGTAAAAAAAAACTCAAGAAACAAAACATTGGCTCCGCATGATAGCAACCTGTTTTCCTGATAAAAAGAATGAATTAGGAATAATATGGCAAGAAGCACAAGAACTAACCATGATATTTCAAAAAATAACCAGCAATTTGCGGTAAGCTGGTTTGGGTAAATGGTAATTATAGATTCATTGAAAACTGAAAAAAGAAAACTGAAAAATGTATTCTCCTTCCATCCAAAATCTTATTGATAAGTTCAGTAAATTTCCCACTGTCGGCCCGCGCACCGCGGCGCGTTTTGTTTTTTACCTGCTTCGCCAGGATAATAAAACCATCAAAGAACTTCTTACCGCCATCGCCGATCTGAAGAATAAGATCAAGGTTTGCCCGAACTGTTACGACACCTATGAATCGGAAAAAACGATTTGCCCGATTTGCGCCGATTCAAAACGCGATCAAACCACGCTTTGTGTGATTGCCTCGGAAACCGACCTGGCCACGATCGAAAAAACTAAAAACTACAAAGGATTGTATTTTATTCTGGGAGGCACGGTTTCCGGTCTCAAAAAAGAAAGCGATAAACATTTGCGTACGCCCGCCCTTATCCAAAGGCTCCAAAACGATCCGCAGCTTGCGGAAGTCATATTAGCCATCAATCCCACCAGCGAAGGGTTGGCTACGATCGGTTATTTAAACGAAAGGATCAAGCCGCTTAATAAAAAAATAACCCGCCTTGGCCTGGGATTGCCCATGGGCGGCGAGCTCGAATATGCCGACGACGAAACCCTGGCTTCAGCCATCTCCGGCCGCAAATAGGCCTTTGTAAAGCAAAAGAGGCTAAATGTCGCCTCCAAAAAAATTATAAATTTCGTCCCGCCTCGAAACCCGCATCATACCCATTTTGGTAGTCTTGCTCGGAAGATTTCATCAGGTATCGGCCGATACAGATGAAACCGGCCGCCGTGAGAACACCTCCGATAAAAACTAACTCCATATTATACCAACAGAAATCGATATATTGGAGAAAATTACCGATCACCATTAATACTATGCCCAAGAAAACCACAATGCTGGGTAAATATGCATTCCACTTGCTAACCATACATTGATTATACATAAAATATAAAAAATGTCAATATTTTGCATTATTCTAACCCATTAACAAAAAACCGCCCTAAGGGTGGTTTTTTGCTTTTTAAAACCCGCAATTTATTGTGAGCTTTAAAAAAAGGAAAAGAAATTTTAAAAGCTTTTTGTCCAAATCACGGCTAACCCAAGCGGTACAGGATGGGAAATGATCTGCTCATGGCTAAGGTCGTAGTACGGCCCCTCATTGATGGATCCTGGTAATGGCTTGAATGTCTGGAACATATCCATTGGAATAAAATTGTAATCCGTCCCAAGATATGCCCCTAGCCATCCCTTGATCTCAACAATTGGATAATTCGGCGTCTTGTTGATCGACAGCATGAATTCGCTGTCGGGCATCAACTGTTGCGTTGACTGCCAGGCGGGATCAAAGTTATTGAGCCCGTTCACAGTCAGGAACCACCCCTCGAATCGCGTTACACCGTAAGTTACCCCCTCAAAAGAGATTATTCCCTTTATCGAGAGGTTGTACTTTTGCTTGGCGTACATCGCGATCGGCAACCCGGCCGAATGGACCACCAAGGTCACGTTCTTGCCTTTTAGGGCAGAAACCGTGATATTCACCTCGTTGGCCGCGTCATACAGCGACCCCGAAGTGATATTCCCGTGCGCCCAGTCACAGTCGAAAACAGTAATGTTGTTGTCCGCCGCAGTTTTATGCAGTGGTGCCAAAACATTTGTATTATTCTCAACTTGACTGGGTAGCCCCTGGAATCCATGGACCATAACCCAGCATTCGTCACTCTGTGCACATGCCAGGGAGGTAATACCAAGCAATAAGACAATCAATGCTATCCAATTTCTTTTCCAAACACCCTTCACCAAACTCCTCCTAATTTCTTTTCCATACTAATGCTAACAAACATATTATATCACAAATTATACAATTTGTAAAGATTAAAATTTAAAAAATAAATTGCTGAACCCGATGGGCTCAGCAATTATACTGGTTAAGCTTGGCGTATCCGTCCTGCTTGCATGCCGTAAAGATGTCATACAAGTCCTGCGGCCTAGCGCGAAACATCGACAATTTTCGCAAGAACGGCGGCGCCCATACCACGCCGACCGGAATATGCGGGAATCGGTTTCGCAACGAATCAATACCTGCCAGCCTGGTACTATCTTTGATTGCCTGGCGGGTTGCTTGCGAAGACTTGGCTTTTCCGATGCGCTCCTCGACTGCGAGATATCTTTGCGCCAGCGTCGGCTTAGCGGCAGCGCCCTCCGTCACATTGGCAAAGAACAGGATGTGTGTTGCGTCGGTACGCTCCGCTATCTGGGCTAACGGCGCCTGGAACACACCCCCGTCGCTATACCAATGTCCGTCCATTAAAATCCCCTTGCGCCGGGATATCGCGGTACGGAAAAGCATCGATGCCTCGATCGCATCCCAGCGTTTATCGTAGACATCCCACAAATGGAAGCGGTTTTCCTCATCAACCGTACCGGTAAAAAAAGCTTCCGGCTCAGGTGCCGCCGTATTTATATCAGCCGCCGCCGTCCCGGAACGCATTGCCTCGATAAGTCCGGCAACATCGAATATTGTTCGCGGTTTCCTGAAGCTGATATAGCGGTTCAGCTTGTTGATGAAGAAATATGCGCCTTCACGAAAAACATCCCTGCCGTTCGCGAAATATAACCCAACCGCCGCGCCCGCTGAATTTCCGACTATGGCGCGTAACAGCGACGGGTCGTAACCGCGTTCAAGCAGAGGTAAGGCTTGCCCGATGCTCGCGATGGCCCGCGCTCCGCCGCCGGAAAACACGATCACCACATTGGTATCCTCGCTTCCCACGACTCCGTCCTTCTTGTCCTTTAACGCTCGGAGCACAACCCCAAGCTCATCCCGATACTGGATATTTTCTATCATTGAAAGATCAGCTCCGAATTGCTTTTTACTAACCAACTATACATAAAAAAATAAAAACGGTCAAACTAAGACCGCTTATAAAAAAACCGCCGCGGAAAAATGTGATGGCATTAAATTGCCGATCCGCTAACGGTGCATGAGTCTTTCTCGTTTCAAGTAGGCCAGAGTTGGCGCCACGAACTTGGGCTTGACCTCAACCACTATCCGGCCCTTATAGTTATTATCCCGCAGGCAATCAATAACCACGGGTACATCCACCAATCCGGTTCCTAGAGCGCAGTGGTCATCGCTCCCGCCAGTGGTACTGCTCAAGTGCACCTCAAAGGTGTTATCCACCCAGGTCTCGATCATTGGCACCACCGGAATGCCATTCTGGATAAAATGCCCCGCGTCAATTACGAAGCCGTAATTTTCACCCAGCAGGTCTTCCATGCTTTTCAAATAATGGAATGCCGGTACTCCCATGCTAAGGTTCTCAAACCCGATCCTGAATTTCCCACTGATAGTTTCATCAAGCTTGCGCTTCAGCTCAACCGCGCTGGCCATGCCGTTTTTAAAAACATCATCCGCGCTGATTGAGGGCTTGATACCGCGAACCCGCTGCCCCAATGAACGGCTTTCGCTATCGGCCAAATGTACCACCTGCACTTCTTTTACGCCCATATTATGGGCATAAACGAGGCATTTGTACATCTCCATCAAATTACCCTGCCGCTCGATCAGGTCGCTAGCCGCCAAGTTCGCCAGCGGTCCGTGAACGCTCAGCGAAAAATTTTTGATCAAATGTTGTATTGTTTCACTAAAAACCTGACTTGGCGCGAAGTCGTCGAACCTCCCGTATTTGAACGGCCAAGCGATCTCTAAATCAGAAATGTTGTTTTCCCGTGCAAATTTGGCAAAATGCCGGAGAGTCTGTACCGCCGCGATCCATGGTTGTCTAATGATCGTGCTCGGAACATACCACATAGCGTAGTAACTCCGTTCTCCCATCATCGCAAATCCTATTTGAATGATCTCGCCTCCTGTTATTTCAATTTAATAAATTCCATATCACAATTTATTAAATTTGTCAATGATAAAACCAACCTAAAAACGCCCTTTCGGGCGTCTCAATTTTTGTTAAAAACTTATTTCAGGTCGATCCCAGTGATCTCCACCTCGGTCAGTTCCTGCCGGTGACCCTTCTTCAGATGATACCGCTTCTTGGCCTTGTATTTGTAAGCGATCACCTTGGGCCCCTTGGTTTGCGCCACGATCTTGGCGACCACCTTGGCCCCTTTTACGATCGGCTGGCCGATTTCCACCTTCTTGTCATCACTCTCGATCAACAAAACCTCCTCGAATTTGATCGCCGAACCGGCCTCGCCTTCGAGTTTTTCCACCTTCAATTTTTGTCCCGGCGTAACAACATACTGCTTGCCGCCGGTCTTTATCACTGCCAACATAGAATTATTGTTTAATAAGTAAATCGCCCGCTAAGAGGCAACAACAGAATTCTATAACAAATAGGCGCAAAAGTCAATTTTCCAAGCTTGGTTTATCGATCTGCCGGATATCTATCTTCTCTCGGTCCGAATCCGTAATTTTTATCACGTCCTTATCGATCTTGCCGAATTCCTTGTATGCCGCATTAAAAGTATTCACCGATGTTGCCAGGTGCCCCCCCAATTTCTCCAGATACTGTTGGTAGGCATTTAAATGCTTTCCCAGCATTTCTACCCGTTCGCGTATCTCTTTGGCCGACTCCTCGATTTGCAACGCCCGCAAGCCTTGCAAAACGGTTTGCAGATAAGCCAGGAAATTTGTTGGCGAAACAATAATCACATGTTTTTCCTTGAACGCGTATTCTATCAGGTCGCGGGTGTTTACCTTTACCGAACCCACCTCGTTTATCAATAGGTCGTAGTAAATGCCTTCCGAAGGAATGAACATCAGCGCGAATTCCATTGTCCCCTCTTCGGGACGGATATATTTTGAGGTTTCGTCGATCCTGTTTTTCAGATCAGTTTTAAACACTTTTTCCAGCTCAGCTTTCCGCGCCGGATCGGACTCGGCCACGATCTTATTGTAGTTTTCCAGCGAAAATTTCGAATCGATCGGAATGATCTTGTCCTTTACAAAAACCACCGCGTCCACGATCTCCCCGTTCTTGAATTTGTACTGCATTTGGTAGGACTGGGGCGGCAAAACGTTTTTTAAAACCGTTTCCAGGTAATATTCGCCCAAAATCCCGCGCTGTTTTGGGTTTTTTAAAATATTTTCCAGCGATTGGAGCTGTTCGGCGAAACCCATCACTTGTTTGTTGGTATTATCCAATTCGGTCAACTTTTGTGTAACATCCTTTATGACCGCAAAACTTTGCCCGAATTGCTGTTGCATCGCCCGGTTCGATTCCGTTAACTTGCCATCAAGCATTAGGCCCATCTGGTTTAATTGTTGCTGAAGCATCCCCATTGCAACGTCATTGTTTCTACTTCCGCCTCCCTTGCTTGCTTTATAAATAAAAAGGCTTTGCAAGCCAATCGCAATTAGTACTGACACAAACAATAAAATAATAATTGGTTCCATATATTCTAATTTACCCGAATGTATTCACTTGCACCATCTTTACAAGTCGAAAAAAAATTATATAACATAAGTGGCGATTCGAATGAAAACAAAATTGGAATATCTGGCCATAATATCGATAGTGTCGATATTATTTACCGGAATCGGCTGCATTGACCAGGAAAAACAAGAAAAAAATAAAAACGAAAATTCGGCCGTTCCCGGCCAGTCGGAAATGACAAGCGCAATCGGCGATATCAGCACTATTACCCCGGTTTATTTCCACCCGCTCATTCACAATATAACCGCATGGAAAGTCGACTTCAACAAAGGAAATTATTCCGGCGAAGCTGATGTAAGAAACTCCAGCGGTTTGGCGCGGTTAACGGCCAATATCAGCCTGGTCCAAAAAACAGGAGTAATTGACGCTCTGGAAAGCCAAGGATGTTTTAATATAAGTATCAACCCTGTTAACGGAGAGGTTGTTGCCCAAATCGGCAAATCTAAAGCCTTTGGCAGTATCGGATTAGATAATTATATCGTTATTAGCGGTGAAACACTTCTGTGTGAGCCCAATCGCTGGGGTCAGCCAAGCCCCGATGGGATGTGCCATTCCTCATGGAGAACACTCCGCAAAGTTGCAAAAGGAATCTTTTTGGAAGAAGAAAACACATGCTATGAGCATTATTATTTATACAGAGTTTACACAATGCAACATCAAAAAAATATAACCGCGGCCAAAATAAACGAGCTCAATACGCTTCTCGGAAAAAATAACGTAACTTTGCGATTCTAATCGCATTTTTTTATCTTAAAACAAGAATAAATCCGAATTCCTTGGCGCGATATTGATTTAATCAATTTGGCGGCCGCAACAAATGATGTTATTGGTTGATTGCGTTGGAGCCGGATACGGACAAAGTTCAAAAAAAAAGAACGAATGCCGTTCTTCCGTGCCGCTCATTGATTTGCGAATCCCAGGGATGGCATTTTATATTTCCAACCGCCGTATAGATCGGGTGACCGCTGATAGGTCGCCCACCAAGGATGGTGGTCCTGAATGCTTATAGTATCAAATAACTCGCCGCTCTGCGCATCTGCGAGGTTTATTGTTCCAAACCCGTTATGAAAGGATACCTTCATTTGAATCACAGTACGGCCACGCGGTACGGCCATTCGCCCGTAACCGGTTTCGATCTTTCTTGGCGGTCCAAAGTTATATACCTCGACCAGGGCCGAACCAGAATCGTAATTAGCCATAACCTCGTTAAAAATCATCCGTTCACTTTCGGTTGATGCCAGCAGGGCGCTGATATTTAAATTACCGCTGGCCTGGGTTCCGTTGGCAAAAGTAATTAAGTATTTGCCTTCGCTGTCTATATCAAGCGAATCAGGTCCTTGCCTTACTTCAAATCCGCTTGCAACTATTGCGATGCAAAAGAACATCAATAATGCCAGTTCCTTCATATTAACGCCTCCAAATACGCTACTTTCAATCTGTTCTTAATTCCAATTAGCAAATTTTAGCACCAATATGCGCTGTGGTCAAAATCAAAGTTTGCGCAATAACTGCTTTCTAATGAGCCCTCCGAGGGGTAAACGCTGCGGCAGTCTTGGTCGAACTGGTCTCCGCTTGCGCCTAGGAAGTCAAAATAAAAAAGGCCGTCGCTCGAACGGCCTAATCGGCTCGGGAATCATCGGGTCTGGCCCCGCACAACTCGCATAATCCATTCGGACAACGTAGCTTTTTATGGCAATTCCAGCATAATCGCACTGGTTCCTCTAACTTTATCCGCGTTTTTCGATCCATAATCCTCCGTTAAATATCTAATTCCATTTTAGCTTAATTGTCAGAAAATAAACTACCCTGCTCCAAAGCGGCGTGGTATTCTGGCAGATAAATAAAAAAAGATTGGATACTTGCCCCGCTTTACCGGCCATTATCTGGCGGCATCGCTTCTAATACTCGCTTCACTTTAAAAATTTCGCCGTCCAAGTGTTGGTCTTTGCCAGCTGATTCGGCGTGCCCTCAAAAATTATCCGGCCGCCTTTATCTCCGCCTTCCGGGCCAATCTCAATCGCCCAGTCGCTTTCCTTGATGATCTGCAGATTGTGCTCGATGATGATCACCGAATTGCCCTTTTCCACCAGCCGCCGCAGGATTATCAAAAGCTTTTTTGCGTCATCAAAATGCAATCCCACCGTAGGTTCGTCTAAAATATAAACCGTCCGGCCCGTATCCCGCTTGGAAAGTTCCGACGCCAGTTTAATGCGCTGAGCCTCCCCGCCCGACAGACTTGGCGCCGACTGCCCCAATTTTAAATAACCCAAGCCAATATCTGAAAGCAATTCGATTTTGTCGCGAATGACCGGGATATCGGCAAAAAAAACCTTCGCTTCATCCACGCTCATATTCAAAACATCGGCAATATTCTTATCGTGGAATTTTGCGCTCAAAACTTCGGCGGTAAACCTCTGCCCTTTGCAAACCTCGCACTCCACATAGACATCCGGCAAAAAATACATTTCCACTTTCTGGAAACCTTCCCCCTGGCAAGCCGCGCAACGCCCTTTCTGCGTGTTAAACGAAAAATGGCCCGGCGTAAATCCCCGCATTTGGCTGTCGCGCGTGCTGGTATAGAGTTCGCGTATATGGTTAAAAACTCCGGTATATGTTGCCGGGTTCGACCGCGGCGTCTTGCCAATAGGGCTTTGATCGACCAAAACCGCCTTATTCAGTCTTTCCGCGCCGGTCAGTTGCGCGTATTTTCCCGGAACCGTGCGCGCGTTCATAATGTCGCGCATTAAAATGCTCGATAAAGTATCGATAACTAAAGTGCTCTTGCCCGAACCAGATACGCCGCATACGCAAACCAGCTTTCCTAACGGAATCTTTAGATCCACGTTCTTTAAGCTGAATTGAGCTGCGCCTTCCAAATTCATCCAAAGTGTTCGCTCTGTTACATCCTTCTTTTTAAAACCAGTCGCAATGGTCATCCTTTCCGACAGATACTTTCCGGTTAGCGTATTGGTTCGCAATAATTGTTTTGGAGTTCCCTCAAATACCACTTTGCCGCCATGGATTCCCGCTCCCGGTCCGATCTCGATCACCCAGTCAGCCGCCTGCATAACCTGTTCGTCATGCTCTACCACAATAACTGTGTTTTTCAAATCCTTAAGTTTTTTAAGCGCGCTGATCAACCGATCAACGTCGCGCTGGTGCAGTCCTACAGTCGGCTCGTCCAAAACATACACCACCCCCGACAGCGCCGAACCCAGCTGGCATGCCAGCCGGATCCGCTGGTTTTCCCCCACCGATAAGGTGGTGGCTTCGCGCGCCAGATCAATATAGTCTACCCCCACTTCAACCAAAAAGCTTAATCGTTTGCAAATTTCCCGAACCATCGTTGGCGCGATCTCTCTTTCCTTGTCGGTTAATGTTTTTTCCAACTCTTGGAAGAAAATTATTTCCTCGCGCACCGGCAGAGCCGCTACCTCATGAATACTTTTGCCTCCCACTTTCACCGACAGCGCCTCTGGAGACAAGCGTGCGCCGCGGCAAGCCGGACACTCGATCTCGGACATATATTTTGTAATTTCCGAGCGCAAATATTCCGAAGTTGTCTCGCGATGCGCTCGTTCCATTCGCGGGATAATGCCTTCATAATCCATTGGTTCGCCGTTGCCTTTGGCAGAGGCGGCCGCGTAAGCTTTATTGCCGTACAGCACAAGTTCCTGGATATGCGCCGGCAAATTCTGAAATGGCTCGTCCATCGAAAAATTTTCCTTTTCCGAAAGATTTTGCAACGACCATTTTTGGTATGGCACACCCAAGGTTCTTAATGACCACCTTCCCAGGGAAAACCACGGCAAAATCGCGCCCTGGTTAAGGGAAAGGCGTGGATTCAGTATCAACTCCTTGTTCACTTTGGCCAGCTTGCCGAGCCCCTGGCAAGTTTTGCATGCGCCGAAAGGGCTATTGAAAGAAAAAATCTTCGGTTCAATATCAGGTAATGACACCTGGCAATCCGGGCACGAAAAAAAACTCGAAAAAGATTCATTATGAACGGCCTTGCCTGCTTTATAGGCAATCAACAGCCGTCCTTTGCCCATTTCCAACGCCTTTTTGACCGACGCTAATATCCTTTCCTTTTCGTTCTTAAGCAGGCTTTCCAGTTTGCGTTTTTTAACCATCATCGCCTCCGATTCCGCTTTTGAGGTTGTTTTTTTGTTTGCGGCAGGTTTTGCCGCACAGGGCTTCAAGTCAAATTTATCAATTGGCACCCCGATTGTGTGAACCCTTTGTTTATCCAGCTCCTTTTCTCTGGCCTCGTCGCTACCGTAAACAATTCCATCGATGATTATTTGCGGCCAGCCGCTCCGGTATATCTCCTCCAAAACTCCTTGGTGTTGCCCCTTCTTGGAGCGTACGATCGGAGCCACGATGGTAACTTCAGACTCCAGGGCGCGCTTATATATGCGCTCGGCCATATTGTCGGGCGTTTGCGATACTACCGGCTTGCCGCACTTCGGACAATGCGCTCGGCCAATATGCGAAAAAAGCAGTCGCAGATAATCATAAATTTCCGTCAGTGTTCCGACTGTTGAGCGAGGGTTCGAGGAAATTGTTTTTTGATTTACCGCAATCGTCGGAGATAACCCGCTAATCTTTTCAACGTCCGGTTTTTTTAGCCCGCCTAAAAATTGACGGGCATAGCTTGACAAACTTTCCAGATAGCGCCGCTGGCCTTCCTGAAATATTGTATCAAACGCCAAAGAAGATTTTCCCGAGCCCGAAATACCGCAAATCACTACCAGTTTGCCTTTAGGAATCTTTAAGCTTATATTTTTAAGATTGTGTACCTTTACGCCCGAAAGCTCAATGAAATCTGAATCCATAGAAGTTGCCCTAAGGGGCCGTTTTTTAATTCGAGTATTCATCATACCCCAAAAATCAATGCTTGAAAAGCCCCCGCGATCGCCAAAAAAATAATCACTTCATCCCTCTGACTCCCATTTTAAAACCGGTTCCGGGGAATCAACAATTTTTAAATCCGATAATCAAACACTGCCGGGCGCGAAATAAAAAAAGGATGCTGATTAAAGCGGCATCCCAGATTTGGAGAGCGTAATGCTCTCATTCAATTTTGAATATTTGCTCTCCCTCAATTAAATTCGGGGAGATAAGCCCTCCTCCATCAAATTTATTTTATATGTTCTTAAAGATAATTATTGAACCCGTAAAAAATCCGGCGCTGTTTGACAAATCGCGTTCATAATTCATAATCGAGCCGAGCGAGATCAGCATTTCTTGCGCAGCAAGGTGCTTCCCGTATAAAATGAGCGATAGGATGACCGACCAACTGCAAAAAATCGTCAACGACCTGCCCAATGCCCCGGGAGTATATTTTTTTAAAGGCGCCGATGAGGCGGTAATTTATGTTGGCAAAGCCAAAAATTTGAAAAAACGCGTCAAAAACCACTTCCAAAAACCGGACCAGCACGCCTTCGATTTCATCTCCCGCGTAACGGCCGTTGATTTTATCCGCACTGCCAATGAAAAGGAAGCTCTCCTTCTGGAACAGCAGTTCATAAAAAAACTCCAGCCGCGCTGGAACGTGGAGTGGAAAGACGACAAGAACTATTTTTTTATCGGTCTTTCCGACGATGAATTTCCCCGTATTTTCCTGACCCACCAACCCCAAAAAAAGAGTGCAGGCCAAACCTCTGCAGTTTGCGGCCCTTTTGTTTCCGGTCGGGAACTAAAATCCTTTCTTAAGGAAATACGCAAAGCGTTTCCCTACCGCAGTTGCCGCAACTTACCCCAAAGATCTTGTTTTTACGAGAGTCTCGGGTTATGCTCCGCGCCTTGCGCCCGACCCCAAAAAAATTACCCAAGAATGATCAAAACCCTGGAAACTGTATTAAAGATTTACCGCGCCGACAATCTGCGCCTGGAATGTTACGATATCTCCAATCTTTCCGGAACGCTGGCGGTCGGTTCTATGGTTGTGTTTCAGCGCGGTTTGCCCGATAAAAATTCATACCGTAAATTCAAAATAAAAACGATTGCCGGCCAAAACGACGTCGCTTCCCTTAAAGAAGTCTTGACGCGCCGCCTGTCTCATCCCGAATGGCCCAATCCAGATCTTATTATTCTTGATGGCGGCAAAGGCCAGCTTAAAGCTGCGCGCGGTATCGATCTCCCCATCGTCGCACTGGCAAAAATCGGCAAAGGCGACGGTAAAATTTTTTCCCCGTATTCGAAAAAATACGCCCGGCTTTCAAAATTGCCGCCCAATTTGTCAAACCTTTTTTTGCAAATCCGCGACGAGGCCCATCGCTTCGCCATTACTTACAATCGCGCTCGCCGCAAATCCCTGATAAAATAAGCCGCCTTGACAAAGAGCGGCGTGATTTTCTGCAAATTAAAAAAAGGCCGTCGCTTAGCGAAGGCCCGAATCCTTCTAACCGATTGAACGTAGCTCCTCCGCGTCGCGGCGAATTGTTTCGCCTTGGCAGTTAAGCTCATATGCCTTCTCGCCACTTTTTGGAAGTCCGCGGATATCGCACTCGTACCATCCGCCATCGACCAAAGCCAATACTCGCTGCCCAATTGTAAAAATTTCCATACCAACACCACACCTTAGCAATACCTCCAAAATTTTTTTTTGTCAAAAAAAACCCGGAACGATTGCCGGGTTAGGTGGTCTTTGCGGCCGCCATGGATGTTTCGAGAAGAAGCGTGCTTCTCCATTGGCTTTCACATTCGGCGAAGTCCCCCAGCGTAGGGTGCGCAAGCCGCATGTCGCGATGACATATCGGACACTCGAAAGTATCTCTAATTATTATCACCCCGTTGTATTTCCTTGGCCATATTGTATGATGCTGATAGTTAAAAGAATATGAATTAAAAGAGGTTAAATCACTGTGTCCGTAATACGAAAATGAAGCTCAAAGTCGTGTCGCATTTCGCAAAAAAGCGAAGGTTAGACCTTCGCAAACCAAAATGCAAATGCGGGTGGAAGGGTATGATGTTTCCAATTTGCAGGGGACGCTGGCGGTGGGATCAATAGGGTATTTGAGGGCAGCTTGCCAAATAAAAACAAGTATCGGAAGTTTAGTATCCAGCGCTGGCCAGGTTTGCCATCGGGTATAATAAATTAAGGAGAGTTAATAAATTAAAAAGTTAAATCTTAAAGATTTAACATATTAAATTGGGTCAAGAAAATGCTCAATAATACGATCTTGACCCTTGTTATTATCAAATTTTACTACACAGAAGCCATCACTTACGGCAATGACTGTTCCTGCGACGCCCGTGCTCCTATCCCGAACTTTTTCTCCAACTTCATATTTTGCCATTTTTTAAACCTCGATAAAAACATAACAAAAAAAATAGAATGTCAAGGATGGGTCAAGATGCATTGTTAGGGCCTAACCCTTGCGATTACGCAAGAGATAGGCCCTGAAAATACGAATGCAAAATAAATTGAAAATTGAATCAAAATTCGAGCCGCGGGGCGACCAGCCGCAGGCGATCAAGAAACTAAGCGATGGAATATCGGCCGGTTTTCAGTTTCAGACGCTTTTGGGCGTGACCGGGTCGGGAAAGACTTATACACTGGCTAAGGCGATTGAGAAGACCGGGCGGCCCACGCTGGTGATTTCGCCCAATAAAACTTTGGCCGCCCAGCTCTACGAAGAATTCAAAAACTTTTTTCCCGAAAATGAAGTTTGCTATTTTGTTTCCTACTACGATTATTACCAGCCTGAAGCCTATATCCCCGCCACTGATACCTACATTGAAAAGGACTCCAAGATCAATGACGAGATCGACCGCTTGCGCCACGAAGCGGTCCAGTCGATATTGAGCCGCCGCGACGCTATCGTTGTCGCCTCGGTATCATGTATCTACAACCTCGGTTCCCCGGAAACCTATTTGCGCGAACGGCTCATCATAAAAAATAGTGAACCCATGACCCAGGAGCAATTATTTGGCCGCTTGCTTGACTTGCAATACGAGCGCAACGACTACGAGCTCGCTCGGGGGCGTTTTCGCAAACGTATGAATTTTATCGACGTCTGGCTGGCCGGAGCCGAAGTTATAACCCGCATCGAGATCGCCGCCGGCCGCATTACAAGCATTTCCAAAGCGGTCGCTCCGTTCGGCTCCTTTGAACCAGTGCCGGAGGCCGACATTTGGCCGGCGAAATTTTGGATGGCCGGAGGCGAACGCGTAGAGGTCGCGCTGGCAAATATAAAAAAAGAAATGGAAGAACGCTCGGCGTGGTTCAAAAAAAAGGGCAAGCTCGTTGAAGCCGAACGGATTCGCCGCCGCACCGAATACGACATCTCTCTCATTCGCGAAACTGGCTGGTGCCATGGGATCGAAAACTATTCCCGCCACCTTGATTTTCGCGAGCCGGACAGCGCCCCATATACCCTGCTTGATTACTTTCCGAAAGATTACTTAATCGCGATTGACGAGTCGCACATAACGGTTCCCCAGATACGCGGTATGCAAATCGGCGATGCCGCCCGCAAAAAACCGCTTATCGAATTTGGATTTCGCCTGCCTTCGGCCGTCGATAACCGGCCCCTGAAATACGATGAATTCCTGCAAAAAATAAACCAAGTTGTTTTTGTATCGGCCACGCCCGGCAATTACGAAAAAAGCGTATCGCGCCAAATCGCCGAACAGATCGTCCGTCCCACATACTTGCTCGATCCGCAAATTGAAATCCGCCCCACAGAAAAACAAATCCCGGACGCCGTTAAAGAAATTGAAAACCGCAAAAAATTAGATCAGCGCGTTCTGGCGCTCACTATTACCAAGAGGCTGGCCGAAGCTCTGGCCGACCACTTCAAGAGTAAAAAGATACGGGCCGAGTATTTACACTCCGAAATAAAAACCCTCGCCCGGCCCAAAATCCTGGCCGATCTGCGCAAAGGCGAGTTTGACGTTTTGGTCGGCATTAACCTCCTGCGCGAAGGACTGGACTTGCCCGAAGTATCTCTAATCGCAATTTTTGACGCCGACAAGGAAGGTTTTTTGCGCGATGATACTTCTTTGGTGCAGATCATTGGCCGCGCCTCGCGCCACATCAATGGCCAAATAATTATGTACGCCGACAGGATTACCGGTTCAATGCGCCACGCCATCGATGAAACGGACCGCCGCCGCGAAATCCAGCGGGCATATAACGACAAACACGGCGTGGAACCGCAGGCCATCAATAAAGCCATCAACGAAAGCTTGTCGGCTCGCGATAAAAAAGAGGAAAGGATGCCCAAAGACGAATTCCTGAAAGAATACCTCAAAGAACTCAACGGCCGGCTTGATCTTGCCCGCCGCAACCTCCAGTTTGATAAAGCCGCAGAAATAAAAAAAGAGATCGACCAGGTCAAGGCCAAAACCGGCATAAAATAGATTCTAAAATTCTAATCCACCCTAAAAAAAGCGCCCTGGCGCTTTTTTTTCAACAGAAATGCAATCTATTTGGCAAATATCTCGGTGATCAAAAAGGCGATATAAACAACAAGCAAAAGCAGGCCTTCTTTTTTTGTCAGTTTTTGGCCTGTTTTTACGCAAACAAAAAACAAAATTGCCGCGATTATCAGAAAATACCTGGCCGCCAAAAACATGGAGGCCTCATTGACTTGAAACGGGCTTATTAGCGCGACCAATCCCAAAACCAGGGTTCCCGGCAAAATAACCGCCCCCATAATATCTCCCAGAATCATATTGGTTTTGCCCGCGCGCGCCGCCACGATCGAAAAATATGTTTCGGGCAAAGAATTTCCGAATCCCACCAGTAAAATGCCTACCAAAGGCAGTGAAATCGCGAAATCCGCCGCAAAATTATCGGCCAATAAAATAATCGCTTGAGCCACGCCAATCATTACCAGCGAGCCTAGTATAATTTTTCCGATGTCGAGTCTGATCGACTTTATATTCTTTTCAATATTTACCGGATGGCCCGAATACATAAGTCGAAAACGGTCTTTCTTTGATAAAAGCCAATACAAATATGCAAAAAAGAAAATCAACAGGACAAACCCGTCTATTCGCGACAACACGCCGTCTAATAGTAACACAACGGGCAATACCGCCGCCACAAGAGTATAAAGCAGGCTGGTTTGAATGGTATCGTCTTTTGCGTCAACTCCATCTTTCGAAAAGAAAACGGCTAACGCGATCGCCATTGTCATATCAAAAACATTGCCGCCCATAACATCCCCCAGCGATAATTCCGGGACGCCGTTGATAACCGACATTATGGCTAAAAATAAGTTCGGCAAGGTTGCCGCCAGCGACATAATAAAAAAGGCGGTTACAAATTCCTTCCATCGTAATATTTTTCCGAGATTCGAAAGCGCCTCAACAACCCAATTGCCGGCGAAATATAACGCGACACAGCACGCCAGAAACAAAATAATATAGATAATGACCACTTTTATTAGAGCCGCGCCGCGGCTCGCTTATTATATCTGCCGCCTAAACATTTACGCGGTAGATTCTATTGGTTGCTTAAAAGATAATAATAGATTTGGTAGCCTATCCCGCCCGCAAAAATTGACATCAGCAAATAAGTCAGCCACGCCCGCTCCGGACGCATCTTTCGATACATTAATAATATCAAAAAACCGTCCAAACCCAACAATACCCCTCCCACCAGGCTGAAAATATCAATAAAGCTGTTGAACCCCGCAAGAAAAAGCACAATCGGGATTATAGTAATTAGCGCCTGCGCCACATGCTTATGCGTACGCATATCATAAACCAACAGCCGCTTCAACGACAATCCCTGGATAATGAAAGAAGTAAAACTGGTTACCAGTGCGAACAGAAAAAACAGGCTCGTGGCTCCCTCTCCCAAAACTCCGGCCAGCCCGGCAAGGGCGTTTTCCTGCGTTGCCGCTCCGGTCAAACCTAAGATCAATGCCACAAAAAGCGCGTACGTTAACATCGCGATTAGCGACGCCGTTGCCACAATCGGCTTCAACGCTCCCTTGGCGTTCCTTCGTCCAAGCATTTCTTCAATCTCGGGAATGGACGACGATGCCCACATTGCAAATAGCACGGCGCCGTACGGAAAAAAAATATCCTTGGCGCTTCCGGTGTGTGCCGCCAGATTGCTAAAATCGAAAAACGGCGCGCCTTTGTAAGCTAGGATTCCGAATATGATAAAAAAAGCCGTCAGACTCCATAGTCCGACCCGGGAAACCAAATTTATGCCAAAAAAAATCAGCGCCGCTCCGGCCAGTAAATAAGCAAAATGATAAAAGATCGGATCACCCTGCAGCAATGGCCCCAGAAAACCATACAAAAATTCTCCCCCGATACTCATAAACCCCAGCATTATCCCGAAAAAACCGACAATATTGCTCACAATCGCCAAATCCTTGCCCCACTGCCCCAGATATATCTTGGCAAAACCCGCCAAACGTTTGTAATCGGCGGTATTGAGCGACAGCTCCGCAAACATTACGTGCACCACGGTTACCAATCCGCCCATTACCAATAAGTAAGCAAGCATCACCGGCAAACCTACTGTTGCCGCTACATACGGCAACGCAAAAATTCCGATCCCGATGATCGTAGAACACATTGTTGCCAGAGGATAAAGGTATGTTCGGGTAATTTCGCGAATATCCATGCGCGCCGGTTAAACGAATTAACAGCTTATTTCTATTTGTACCTTCTCGGGTTTTATGCTCCAGCCATTCACCGATCGTTCCAAGCCGATAAGATAGGTATCAACGCTAAGATCCAAAAATTTTTTCCGCACGATTTCTTTAGCCTTGCGCAACTCCGCCATGCAAGCCGATCTTTCGTCTTCCGAACCGCCATAAGCCTTTGAGCCGCCGTACGCGCCGCAATCTATGTGCATTGTTAGCACTACTGTTTCGCAATTGTGAAGATTTTTTGAAATCTCTATTTGGTTGAGCATAAACTGCTGGGTTTCAGGCTCAATCAAAGCCTTTACCGACCCGGCCGTTACGCATAAATCGCAACCAATATCCTCGCCCGCGAAAAAATTTTCAAGATGCGGATGCAACCGCCAATCCAGACAACCAAAAATCACTTTTATCTTTTTGTTTGGGTCAGCTGACATAGGTGTATGTATTTAGTATGAGTATTTTGCATTCAGGAAAGCGTCGTTCGCTTTTCTAATATACAAGCCCTACCCATTTTCTAATTACCTGATTATTAAGAAATTAACGCTAACTATGCGACTGAAACGCAATGAAATTTGCATCGGGTACCCGTACTAAAATTTTGGAACTGGTGAACGATACAGGGTTCGAACCTGTGGCTCCCTCGACGTACTCGCCTCGGGATTTCCTCGCTCAGCTCGGTCGCCCCTCGAGCCTGCTGGTCTCGGGATTTCCTCGCTCCCGCTCGGTCGCCCCTCGAGCCTGCCGGTCTCGGGATTTCCTCGCTCCCGCTCGGTCGCCCCTCGATAGCTTGTCTAGGCAAAATGAGGGTAACTGTGGGCGTTATAGGATTTGAACCTATGGCCTTTCCGATGTGAACGGAACGCTCTGCCACTGAGCTAAACGCCCTTTATAATGGAATTATGCGCATTGCTTCGCTGCTCTGCTCTACTCTGCTCTGCTCTGCTCTGGACAGCTCTCAAAAGCACTTAATACTCTACCGGTTGTGTTCTGCCGCTAAGCTTATCGTCCAAAATTTTTAATACGGGGCAGGAAACGTGAAACGTCCGCAAACCGCATTAATCAATTTACCTTTTTTTAGGTTAAAAATCAACACAAAACCCCTCTTTTGAGGGGTTTTGGGCCGCTTATATTTTGTTAGCTGATCAGATTATTTCTTTTGATGTAATCGATCTTTTCCTCCAGCTCATTGCGATTCTTCCGAAACCCGAACCGGCCGCTCCTCAAGGCATATCCGGTTGCCAGTGCCAATCCGGCAAGACCGCCCGCAAACATTAAACTCGAATTTCCGTCAAAACCGGTCGAAACCGTCGTCGCCGCGTAAACCGCCTGTCGCGATACGATCACTGTCGCACGGGCCGTTGTTTCGTCGCCGTTAGAGTTCGCAGTCGCGATATTTGTTACCGAATTCTGGCCGAAACCAAAATTGCTTTCGCTGGCCACGTTGGCTAAATAGGTAATGGTCACGCTGTCGCCTTCGTCGATATCGCCTAAATCAATGCCATTGGCAATATCGCTATTGGATTTCTTGCCGTCCACGATTAAGGCGGTAACGTTAATAATACCATCGGGGATAACATCGGTCAGGCGCGTGTCTTTGGCCTCGCCATTAACCGCCGAAATCACGATCTTATAACCAACCACCTGTCCGGGCTGGGCAAATACCTGGCCCGAATAATCAGCGCCGGTCGAAACGTTCTGCACCATCTTGGTGATGCGCAGGTCACCTTCCTCCTCCTTGGTATCGCAATCCTTCACCCGGATGCTCACCGTATCGGTCGCGCTGCGTCCGTTGCTGGTTACTTTCACTTTGGCGGTGTAGGTTCCGGTTTTTTTGTAATCGCAAAGGTTTCTGGCGGTATAGGAATCGTTGTCGCTGGACGCGGTCTTGTCCCAATCGCCGTCATCGTCGCAATCAAAATAATATTTGTATTTCTCGTTCTTCGAATCGTCATCCACTTCGGCGGTCAGATCGACATCGTTTAACGCCGCGCAGCCGCTGGAAGGATCGGCGCTCAAAGAAACGCGCATATCCTCGTCCTCATCGTCGGCGTTCACCCGAATCTTTACCGTGTCCGAATCTTCGCCGCATTCGTTTTTCGCGGTCAGGGTGCAGGTATAAACCTTGTCGTAATCGTAACGCTTGGAGGGCGCTTCAAAGGTGGGACGCAAGGTATCCTCGTCGTCCAGATCGCCGCCGTTGCATTCCCATTCCAGGTCGTCATATTCGCCGTCCACGGTTCCCCGCAGTTTCACGGTTTCGCCCGCGTCGATGGTAACATCATCGCCGGCATCCACTTCCAGATCATCATCGCCATTGCCCGTCAGGGTAATGGTATCGATCGCGGTACCTCCCTTGCCCCAGCATTTGATGGTAAAGGTCTTGGTCCCGTCGAAACCGGCGATCTTTTTGGATCCGACAGTGGCCAGACTGCCGCTCCACGCGCCGCTGGCAGTGCAGGAATTGGTATCGGTCGAAGTCCATTTCAGGGTAAATCCGGTGCCGCAGGAACCGTCCCCGGTCGAAGTCAGATCAACGGTCGGCTCGTCGTATTCATCCACGCACGACCCGTTGTTACAGCTTTGGTCGCTGTCGCAGTTGGTCACGCCGCTCCATTCCAAACAGCTATCGGAATCATAGTTGCCGCACTGCTTCCAGCCGTTGCCGGAACATTCGCGTTTTCCGTTCACG
>CAYYEP010000013.1:0-33751 GCA_964470995.1 uncultured Candidatus Saccharibacteria bacterium | reverse complement strand
AAACCCGCGTTGCGTCGGAGGTTCCCGATGATATGGTTTGGCGGCGCGGAACTCGTGTCGGGAGATCGTGCGAAAACGGCGTTTGGGGCTGGGTTGTTGGCTCGTAAGAGTGTTTGCGATTGGGCTTGGTTTTTCCAAGTCTTTTTTAATAAATGGCCTATTGCACGAAAAATGCGGATATGGTAAAAGAATATAAAGCACTTTTACATTGGTTTGTTTTCCGGAGGCCGGGGTTTGGACAATGCGTCTTATTCCCGGTCTCCGGAAAATATTTGGCTGTTTTGGCTTCCGGGGTTGAACCGACAGAACGTAAAAAAAGAGATGTGTTCGCTGTGTTCGCCTAGTGCGAGGAGAAGAAAATATGAAACGAAGGATGAGTCAGTTCGGTGTTGAGGATCACATGAGGGCGTGGGTACAGATAGCGATGAGGAAAACAAGTGCGGTAGTTGCTCTGCCGACCAGCTAAGGTAGGGTTGACCTGTTAGCTGACAGTTTTGCAACTCCACGGGATCGGGAGGCCCGCGCGCCTCCCAAAAATCCCGAAATAATAATGGTAATTATAATCAGTTTTGTTTTCCTGGGGTCTTTTGACCTTTGCCGCCAACAATTATGTTGCGCGGTTTTAATTTGGGAAAGAGGTTAGCACTCGCGGGGCTTGACTGCTAATTTGGGTTTGTTACAATGTTGCTATGATGAGTTTTTGCGTTTGCGGTGCGTGCCGTTTTAAACGCAAAAGTTCTAAAGCATGGAATTGACCCAGCGGCAAAAAACCATACTGGATATGGTTATCCGGGATTACATCGAATCGGCGCGGCCGGTTTCTTCGCAATATCTGGAGGAGCGCTACGATTTTGGTATTTGCCCGGCCACGATCAGAAACGAGATGCAAAAACTTACGGATATGGGGTTTTTGCGCCAGCCGCATACTTCGGCCGGCCGTATTCCCACCGATATGGGCTATCGCCTGTTTGTTGATTCCTTGATGCAAAAAGAGGCGCATCCCGCGGTTAGTTTAGAGCTGGAGGCCGTACCCGATATCGAGAAAGAGTTTGAGGATTTGTTCCGACTGGCCAATTCGCTTACTCAAAGCTTGGCCCAGGCATCGTCATCGCTGGTATTGGGCTACCTGCGCCGGGAAGACGTTCTTATCAAAGAAGGATGGGAAGACCTTTTACAAAACCCGGAATTTAACGAAAGGGAGCTTGTCGCCGATTTCATCGATTATTTAAGCTATCTGGAGGATAATGTTAAGACTTATAGCGGTACGTCGGGTTTGGATATATATATCGGCCTGGAAAACCGGTTTCCCAAGGCGGAGGAATTTTCTACGATAACTTTTTTGTGCCAGCCGGCGGAAAACGAGGAGGTGGTGCTGTCGATTGTGGGCCCGAAGCGCATGGCTTACGAAAAAAATATCGCGCTGACAAATAAAATATTGGAACTGTTTGAAAACCTATAATTTCAAGTGCCGATAACCGGGTAGTTTTTTGAAAATTGATTATTAATATTTAAGTATTGTTTGGAGCTTAGCGCTTGAGATTTGGAGCTTCGAGCATAAATAAAAATGGATAACAAAGAGCCGGAAAAAAAAGAACCAATAAGCGAAGGCCAATTAGAAGAATGCCAGGCAAAGTGCGAGGAATATCTTAATGGGTGGAAGCGGGCTAAAGCCGACTTCATCAATTACAAGAAAGAAGAATATGAACGGGGGCAGGAATTGGTGAGTTATGCCAAAGCAAGTTTTTTGGAAAGCCTTTTGCCAATGCTGGATAACCTGCGGCTGGTGCAAAAGCAAATGCCCGAGGAGTTGCAGGAAGACCCCAATGTTAAAGGATTGTTGATGATAAAGGTGCAGTTGGAGGATTTTTTAAAAAGCCAGGGAGTGGAGGCTGTCGAGTCGTTGGGCGAAATGTTTGACCCGGCGTTGCACGAAGTTGTCCAGGCCGTGGATGACCAAGACGGCGAATCGGGAAAGATTACCGAAGAAGTGGAAAGGGGTTACACTATCAACGGCCGCTTACTAAGGCCCGCCAAGGTCAAGGTTATTAAATGATAATTCAATAAAAAAATGGAACCGCAAAAAAAGGAAATGCAGATTAAAGTCCGTGATGAGGAATTGAAGGGTGCGTATTCCAATCTGATGCAGATCGTACATATGAAAGAGGAATTTATTTTGGATTTTTTCTTAAGCGCGCCGCCGCAGGGAATGCTGGCCAGCCGGGTTATCGTGACGCCTGAGCATGCCAAACGCATTGCTTTGGCGATGACCGATGCCGTCAAAAAATACGAGGATAAATTCGGCAAAATCAAGGAGGGGGAGAATCCCGAGGGCCAAATTGGTTTTATTAAATAAGGCGCGTTTAGTTAAATTACCTTAACCGACGTTGGGGCGAATCGAATGTCGAAATCCAAAACAGGTCAATTAAGGCATTTGTTAAAACCCCGGCGTAAAATTATGGCATTGATACCTTATCGGGGCGGGTGGGATATAGACCGCTGGTTCGAAGACGAGGATTTGGCCGATTGGCCGGCGTTTAAACTAATGAAAATGCCGGCCGCGCCAAAAGTAGATGTTTATGAAAAAGACGGCAACATGGTTGTCCAAGCCGAACTGCCGGGATTCAAACCCGGCCAAATAAGCGCCCAGATAAAAGACAACGCGCTTGTGATCGAAGCAAAATCGGAAGAAGAAAAGGAAGAAAAAGACGAAAAGAAAGGGTATTGGCGCAAGGAGACCAGCCATGGTTATATGAAGCGCATTGTGCCTTTTCCGGTGGAGGTTATCGCCGACAAGGCCGAAGCTGAATTCGAGAATGGAATGTTGAAAGTCAGGATTCCGAAGGCCCAGCCCCGGATAGAAGAAGAAAAAACTAAAAAGCTGGAGATTAAATCGAAGTAAGCCGTAATCGAAGCCAAAACCTGTTTTGGAAAACGGGCGGGGAAACCCGCCCGCAACAATGAAATTTTAAGCATCAAGCATCAAATTACAAAGAGGTTTGGAGCTTGGGATTTGATGAAGAAAAAAATGCGCGGTTATCGCGAAATATGAGTGGTAATAAAAAATTATTAATAAATAAAATCTTATGGCAAGAACAGTAGGAATAGATTTAGGCACTACCATGTCGGAAGTTGCCGCGGTTATCAACGGCGAACCCAAAATCCTGGAAAACCGCGAAGGTTCCAAGCTTACCCCTTCGGTGGTTGCGGCAACCAAGACCGGCGAACGTTTGGTGGGAGTTTTGGCTAAGCGCCAGCAAATTACCAACCCCAGGAATACTTTATATTCCGTGAAACGTTTTATTGGCCGGCGGTTTAACGATCCGGAAGTCCAGCGCGACAAAAAGCTTCTGCCTTACGAGATTCGCGAACGGGCTGAAGATGGAGGGGTGGAAGTGAAAATGGGAGATAAATGGTATGCCGCGCCTGAAATATCGGCTATGGTTTTACAAAAATTGAAAGCCGATGTCGAGGCAAAGCTGGGCGAGCCTGTAACCGACGCGATTATTACCGTCCCGGCTTATTTTGACGACGGCCAGCGCAAGGCGACCAAGCTTGCGGGAGAGATCGCGGGTTTTAACGTCAAACGCATTATCAACGAGCCGACCGCGGCGGCACTTGCCTACGGTTTGACCAAGAAAAAAAACGAACAAGTGCTGGTTTACGATTTTGGCGGCGGTACTTTCGATATTTCCATCCTTGATATTTCGGAGGACACCGTGGAGGTGAAAGCTACCGGCGGCGATACGCATCTGGGCGGCGATGATGTCGATCAGCGCATTATCAACTGGCTGGTCGATGAGTTTAAGAAAGACAACGGCATCGATTTGTCGAAAGATGAGCTGGCACTCCAGCGTTTGAAAGAGGCGGGCGAGAAGGCAAAAATGGAGCTTTCTACGGCTTTTGAAACAGAGATAAATCTGCCGTTCATCACCAGCGATGCCAACGGTCCCAAGCATTTATATTACAAATTAAGCCGGGCCAAGCTGGAAGATTTGGTGCGCGATCTGATTGAAAAATCGATAACTTTGGTGAAGCAGGTGCTTTCCGATGCCAAGATGGCTGCTGCCGACGTTGAAGAAGTTGTGCTGGTGGGCGGCCAGACGCGTATGCCGTTCATTCAGGAGGAGGTGAAAAAACTTTTTGGCAAGGAACCTAACAAGTCTATCAACCCCGACGAGGTGGTGGCGGTGGGCGCGGCAGTGGAGGCGGGAATTTTAGCTGGCGATGTCAAAGACGTTCTTTTACTCGACGTTACTCCGCTTTCTCTGGGCATTGAAACTATGGGCGGGGTGAATACCGTTTTGATATCCAAAAACACCACCGTGCCCGCGGCCAAATCGCAGGTTTTTTCGACCGCCAGCGATAACCAGACTTCGGTGGAGATACATGTTCTTCAAGGCGAGCGTCCGATGAGCGCCGACAACAAATCGCTGGGAAAATTCATCCTTGACGGCATAATGCCCGCGCCTCGCGGGATACCGCAGGTTGAAGTAATTTTCGATATCGATGCCAATGGCATATTGAGCGTTACCGCCAAAGATAAGGCTACCGGCAAATCGCAGTCAATCCGTATCGAAGGTTCAACCGGTATTTCCAAGGACGAGGTGGAGCGGATGAAACGCGAAGCTGAAGCCAATGCCGAGATCGATCGCAAGAAGCAAGATATAATCACCGCGCGCAATACCGCCGATAATCTTATTTATACATCCGAAAAGATGATGCGCGATGCGGGCGGCAAACTCCAGGCCGCGGATAAGGAACAGATCACTTCCAAGATTGAAGACTTGAAAAAAGTGAAAGATACCGATAGCATAGAAGACATAAAACAAAAAACAGATTCCTTGTCCCAGATGCTTTCGGGTATCGGCGCCAAAATGTATCAGCAAGGCGGCCAGCCGCAAGGAGGTGCTGCGGGCCAGGATACTCAAGGACCATCCGGCCAGCAAGATCAGGGGCCGCAGGAGGGGGAATTCAAGGAGAAATAATAAAGTGGTTGTCCGTAGCGAAACCGCCCCGGTTTCGTTGAGGTATGTTTTTCCCGGAAATTAAAATATTCAATATTCAATCGTCTAATTTTCAAAAAAATACAGTATTCAACAATCCAAAAAAGTAAAATGATTTAAGTTTTGATTTTTGAATATTTTTTGAAAATTGAAAATTGAAAATTGAAAATTGATTACGTGTCTAAGGACTATTACAAGATTTTAGGAATCGAAAAGACCGCGAGCGCGGACGAAATTAAAAAAGCGTACCGGTCTTTGGCGCATAAATACCACCCCGATAAGGGCGGCGATGCTGAAAAATTTAAGGAAATAAATGAAGCTTACCAGGTGCTTTCCGACAACCAGAAACGGTCGCAGTACGATCAATTTGGTACCGCCGGGCCCGGTGGTTTTGGCGGTTTTGGCCAGACGGCCGGCCAGGATGGGTGGTTCTGGGGGCGTCCGGGGGCGGAATTTGATGTGCAATTCGAAGACCTTGGATCGATGGTTGAGGAGATGTTTGGTTTTACCGGCAACGGCGGCCGCAGGAAACGCGACGTTAAAAAAGGCAAAGATATCCGCTTGGATGCCGAGATCACTCTTGAGGAAGCCTATGCCGGCGCCGACAAGGACTTTTCCTATTCCCGGCAGGCCGCTTGTGAGCGGTGTACTGGTACCGGCGCCGAGCCAGGCACCAAGATCAAAGAGTGTTTTTCGTGCCGCGGTACTGGCCAGGTTCAGCAGATACGTAAAACTATCCTTGGTTCGTTTACTAAATTCGGTATTTGTCCCGAATGCGGCGGCGAAGGTTACCGTCCCGAAAAACCCTGCAACGTTTGCAAGGGCGAAGGCCGCGTGAAGAAAGAGGAATCGGCTAAAATTTCGATTCCCGCGGGCGTTGACAATAATCAGGTTATCCGTATGGAAGGAATGGGGGATGCGGGCCGCCGCGGCGGCAAGTCCGGCGATTTGTACGTAAGGGTATTTATCAAATCACATCCGATTTTTGAAAGGAAAGGGGATGACTTATATCTGGTAAAGGGTATTTCCATGGCTACGGCCGCTTTGGGCGGCGAAGTTGAGGTGCCAACCATCGAGGGCAAGGAAATCCTATTAAAAGTACCTGCCGGTACCGAGTCGGGCAAGATGTTCCGTGTTTCGGGCAAGGGTATTTCCAGATTCGGGGCGTTTGGCCGCGGCAATATGTATATTGAGGTTGATATCGCGGTTCCCAAAAAACTGTCCAAAAAACAAAAACAGCTTCTCGAAGAACTGCGTAACGAAGGCCTGTAATTTTTTGGTAGTGACAAAAAATAAAAAAGGTGCTAGTATGGTATTTGTTGCCAAGGCACCTTTTTTGTTTGGCGCTGGTATATGGGTATATTCGCTCATTGTGCAGGGCGGGTTGCTGCCATACTCATAACCAATTTATTATTTATTGCCCCCATAACTCAATGGTAGAGTAGCTGCCTTTTAAGCAGTGCATGAGGGTTCGATTCCCCCTGGGGGCACAGATTAAAAACAGCCTAAAACGGCTGTTTTTGATTTTCGTAGATGAAAAATACCCGCACTAATTGCAAGGATAATTTACTATAAATTGAAATATGTTATTATAAAAAATAAATGTCAGCACCTCATTTTAAGACAAATAAAAAATGAACGAAAAAAATTTTGCTCCGCAAGAAACCAGTCCAGAAAGCGATGGTCTGGAAGAAAAAAAACAAGGAATAGAGGTTATTCCAGAAGCCGCTGATGATATCAATAGTTTGGCTCAAAAAATGGTTAGCGCATGGAGACCAGAAGGAAATAAAAAAGATAGCGTAGTTTCTGCAGGCTTTGTCCACGCAAGATTCGAAGGTGTAGATCTTATTATAGGGGGTGGCGATACGCCAGAGGATGTAGTGGAAAAATTCAATCGCGCCAAGCAAGAGAAGGAATAAAATCATTCTCAATAATTGTAATTCTTGTAGTAATTGGTTTCAGCCGGCCATACAGTGGGGCACAAATTAAAAAACGACATTAAAGTCGTCTTTTAATTTGTGCCCTTCGAAGCCTTGGCGAAGTAGGGCAAGCTTGACAATACCACAGAAATATGTTACGATCATAATGTAGAAATTTAAGAAGGTGAAATAGGTATGGAAGGCAGAGTAAATAGGGATGCAATGCTTGGTTTGTTTAATTTTTTTTCAATGACGGGTCTGCTGTCTTGGAACAAGATAAGTAATCAAGCGGTTCGGTATGATGGTATGGAAATCCCGTGTTACCAAGCTGGTTACGAAGGGATAAATATATCGGTCTTAATCAAGGAGGGCAGGGTTGCGCATACGGTGGTCTTCGGCCTAAGCATCGTCAACCAAAATACGAATGATAGGTTGGATCTAACAAGTGATAACCACGTCATACCTGGCGAAAAGTATGGCGTGAGTGCCTTGATGGAAATCGTCATTAATGTTCACCTCATGATGATTGGCGAGGTTAGTTATGAGGAATATGCCAAAAGAATCTTCAAGAGAATGTTTAAGTATCCATCAAATTTACTGTGTCAGGGCCCAATGAAATTAGGACGCATTTAGTCCAAGATGATCGTGAGATCATCTCTTTATTTTTTTAAAATGCTAATTTCTTCTCTCAGTTTGTTCCATTCTTGTAATTCTTCCAACAATTGGTTCCATACCGCCCTACAATGGTGCACACTGATGCAAAAACCGCTTCAAAAAGCGGTTTTTGCATCTTTGATATTCGGAAGAACAAGTAAAGTTACATTACTGGTTGGTTGCCTTGCCAAAGTCAATGTATTCTGTATTATTATAAGCGCGCCGATCTTTTAAAATGCGCAGGAGTATAGTGATGTTAAGTATGAGATTGGTTGGACTTATCGCGGCCTTGGCGATAATATTCGCGGCGGGTTGTGTTGAGAAAGATAATGGATCGACTTCGAGTGCCCAGAACGCGCTGATGCTAAGAGTGACCGGGTCAACGACGGCGCTTCCGCTGGTCGCGCAGGTCGCCGAATCGTTTAATGAAATAGACAAAAACATTCAAGCATCCGTTTCTGGTGGCGGTAGCGGTGCGGGCATCAAGGATCTGGGAGAAGGTAGGTCAGCCTTAGCGATGATGTCACGTGATGTGACCGACGAAGAAAGGAAATTGTACGAAACACCAACGGAAAAGTTAAAAGAAATCCCGATTGGTTACGACGCCATCATTATCGCGGTCAGTCCGCAAGTTTATGAAAGCGGCGTGACCGCGCTTACTCATGAGCAGGTTAAGAAGATTTATTCCAGAGAGATAAACAACTGGAAGGGCGTTGGCGGATTCGACAAACAGATATACGTCATCGGTCGGAAAGCGGGATCGGGGACGCGCGACACGTTTAACGAACTTGTGATGGGCAATAAAAGCGCCGAAACACCCGGAGTAACGACGGAAGCGGAAGGTAATGCCGAGGTTAAAACCGCGATTATCGGCAGCACCACCGCGATAGGGTATATCGGTATCGGTTTTATTGGCGGTAGCACTAGAGCAGTAACTCTTGATGGAGTTGATGCTAATGCCGAGACGATAAAATCGGGTAAGTATGAGCTGGCCCGTAAATTGTATCTCGTAACTTTGGGCAATCCGTCACCGGAAACCCAGCAGTTCATTGATTTCGTACTCGGGACGGAAGGCCAAAAGATTGCGTTAGATAACGGATTCGTTCCCCTTTGAAGGCTTGATAAAACCTTCTTTTTTATTTTCACACTTTTCTCGCAAAGTCATCCCAAGTTTGCAATACCCAAATCACTTGGTTTCAACAGGTTCGCAAGCGTGGCCACAGACGTTTTACAATACCACAGAAATGTGGTATTAACCATCAAGTATGCATTTCAAAGGTTGGATATAAATGATTGTCGTGGAAGATAAAGACCCGGAAGAATATGGATACGCCCTGGCCCACACACGTTTGTATAAGCTAATTTATGGCGATACCCTCAGCGATAAAGTCGCCTTCATTAGAGAAGCTGAAAGTGACAATTCGACACTCGTTTCCGAATGGCTAGAGCGAGTCAGGGGGATTGCGGATGAAATTCAGGTCGATGCCTGCGATTTCAGCGATATTGAGCGGTTGCGGCGTGATGAGGAAGAACTCAGACAAACGGAAGATTTCCTTGTGCACCAAAGCGATCTACTTCCATATCAAGTATACTCGACCCGAGAACTGGCGCTGAAAGCAAAACATCAAGGTTTGCTTTGACGCGTATTTGTTTTTGGATTACCCCTGGTTGAATCTGCCAAAAGCGAGAAGCCAAGGGGTTATTTTTTATAAATCTTGATCGAAATTCAAATATTCAATTTTAATTTGTTTAATTATTTTCTAAATTTACCCCATAACTTTAGTTTCTCAAGTACTTAGTTCTAATTGGTTCGCAAGTGGTGCACCTAGTAGAAGAATTTCAAGCAAAGCTCCGTTTTAAACGGAGCTTTGTGTTTATCCCCGCTGACGCGGGAATACTTGAAATTATCTAGTGGGTGAATCCTGCAGTGTGTTTCGGCTATGTAATTCTTAAGCGAAGCTTGGCGGAAACTCTACTTAGGGCACAATGCGAATGGTATAATACAAAAAAACAAAAATATGTTTTATAATTACGTTCTGCAAAACCAAAAAGACGGTAGCTATTATGTTGGTTTTACCGAAGATTTGCAGGGGCGCTTGAATGAACATAATAATTGCGGGAAAAATTCACTGCTTCGAAACAACCCTACATAATTGCTTGGCATTGTGGGTTTAGAACCAAAAAACATGCTCTGGATTTCGAGAAATATCTCAAGCAAGGGTTAGGTTTTGATTATGATAATGTGGTGTACTTAGGTTTGGTTTATTGTTAAAATCAAATTACCTAAGCTTAATTTAATTTTTAAAATGACCAATGGGTTTGATTTTGGAGATTACGCAATGGTTTTTTTGGCATTATTGGTCTTGGGTTTGTTGTTGGCGGGACTTGTTGGATTCAAAAATTTTGGGAAATCGGATAAAAACGCATTGGAAAAATTTTTTGATTTTTTGTTCGGGATCGATATTTTTCTCGCGGCATGGTTTTGTGCATCTTTTTCCCTTGCCTTGATTGCCGGTTTGGGCGCATTTCTTGTGGTTATTTTTTTCCCGCCGGCCGCGGTTTTGGTTGCCGGAGCCGCTCTTTTTTTGAAACGGGCCAGAAAATATAAATATATCGTAATTGGTTCTATGGCTGGGGGGCTGGCGGCGACGATTGTTTTCATCGATGGGATACGCTCATGGACTTTCGATATTATCCGTTTTTTGTTTCAGTAGAATTCCATTTTTAATTTTTATCCAATTTTAACGGAAATGAAGGGTATCTGGCAAAGTTTTACTAGCACGCAAATGGTTTTCGGAAGGTTTACCTTAAATAACCTTCCATGACGATATGATGCCGATCATCGATGGCATTTGCGATATAACGGGGGAGAAAGGATAAGGTAAATTAAATTTAATTTAATTTAATTTAAGCCCTTTTTTATTGAGCGTAATTTCCAGTTTTAGCTCGTTAATTGCCTTAATTTTGAACATTTTGGTACGCGGCACCAAGGATAGTTGATGAGCAATGAGCCGATGGGAAAAGTCGCTGGAAAGGCGGCTTTTTGGTAAGATAAAATTATGAAGAAAATTGGGGTTTCACAAAAAGCGATTATTTTTAATGGAGAGGGCAAATTTTTAACTATACGAAGAACAGAAACCGCGCCATCCAATCCGGGCAAATGGGATTTTCCGGGCGGGGATTTGGATTTTGGGGAAGACGCGATGGAGGGAATTATCAGGGAAATTAAAGAGGAAACCGGGCTTGATGTTGAAGATTTAAGACCTTTTGATGTTGAATCGCATATAAATAAAGATGGCGATTTTTGGGTAACGATTGCTTATATTGCCAAAGCAATTTCCGATAAAGTAATTCTTAGTTGCGAACACGATGAATTCAGATGGCTTACCGCCACAGATTTCTTAAAACTGGGTTCTTCCGATAAATTAAGGCGTTTTGTTGGTTGTTTTGTTGCGTAAAAGTTGCGCTAATCGTATCAAAATGATACGATTGGCGCATATAAATGATACGATTATGCAGCAATTATCCCAAAAACAACAAAAAATTCTTTCAATTCTGGCAAAAAATGGCAAGATGCAGTCTTCAGCTATTCGAGATGCATTATCCAAGGAGAAAGAAAGTGTTGCGCTGGTTACGGTTAAAAGGGCGTTATCAGAAATGGTTGGTGCGGGGGTTATAATTGAGGCCGGCGGCGGGAGATCAACTATTTATGAAATCGGGGTTTCCGGCAGATTATTTACCGAGATCAACGCCAAAGATTATTGCACGGTTGAACCGGACAAGCGTTATGGATTGAGCCGTTATAATTTTGATTTATTTCCAAAAATCCCGGCGGACATTTTTTACGATAAAGAGCGAGAAAGGTTTGAGGCGGCAACAAAAATCTACAAACAGAGGTCGCAAAATGTTACGCCGGTAACGCAAAATAAAGAATTGGAGAGGCTGACAATAGAACTGTCGTGGAAATCGTCAAAAATAGAAGGCAATACTTATACATTGCTGGAAACCGAAAAACTTATTTTGGAAAATAAAAAAGCGGAGGGCCGCAGTGAGAATGAAACCCAGATGATCATGAACCACAAAGAAGCCTTTAATTTTGTGTGCCAAAACCCGCAAGAATTCAAAAAATTAAATCGCGCCAATCTTGAAGAGCTCCACGCGATTTTAGTAAAGGATATGGGGGTTGGCCTTGGTTTGCGCAAGGCGCCGGTGGGAATTACCGGTACCAAATACCAGCCGTTGGATAATATCTACCAGATTGAAGAAGCGATTGCCGCGCTTTCTGGGGCAATCGGCCAGATGAAAAATATTTACGCAAAGTCATTGCTGGCGGTTTTGGGTATAAGCTATATTCAGCCGTTTGAAGACGGGAATAAAAGAACAAGCCGCTTGATGGCCAATGCCTTACTGTTGGCAAACGGCCTGGCGCCGCTTTCATATCGCAGTGTTGATGAAACCGATTACCGCCAAGCGATGATCGTTTTTTATGAATTGAATTCGATAGTTCAATTCAAAGAGATATTTATCGGTCAATACGAATTCGCGGCCGATAATTATGCGTTAGGCATTTAGGTGCGAAGATTGATTGCCAAACGGCCCTTTGCCATTGATGAAAGTTAAATAAGGTGTAGTAGAATAGCTAAGGTAGATGGGAAAGATAACGCAAGATTGTTAGACGAAATCCGTAGCTGACGCCAGTACGGTTGGTTTTGAAAACAAGTTTGGCAATAAAATGATTTGGTGTGATAGCTGTTCATTGGGGAAAACCGGGCTAACTAGCGCATGTGCGATGAAAATCAAGGTAGCGAATAGCTCGATGTCGGTTACCGATATTGTGGTTAAAAGGGTCGTACCCTTTTAGTTGGGCGGGGATGATTTTAGGGGTTAGGGTATCTGATTGCGGTTTTGCGGGTTGTCTTTTGGTTCTTGGCGCGGCGGCGGCGGCGGTTTTGGTTTTGGTCGGAGCGTGTTAAATTGAGTATGTACATGTGTCATTACATAAGTAATTACCTTGAATCGTAAAGCTCTTAAATCCAAATATTATTGAAGGGTCTAACCGCTTGCGTTTTCCTTGGATTACCCTGGGATTAACTTGGGACAAGCGTGAGGGATAGGCTCCAAAATACAAAGCGTTCCGCGATTCAAAGCAGTTGCCAAAATTTATGAGCCGCAAAACTTCCGAGAACAATGTTCGCAAATTAACGCGCACCGGTAAAACTTCGCTGGCTGTTACCCTGCCTAAAGATATTTTGCTTGATTTGGGCTGGCAGGAAAAGCAAAATGTGGTGGTTAAAAAAAGCGGCAAGGGTGTTTATATTTCCGATTGGCCGGGAAAATAAAAAAAGCGGCGGGAATATTTTTCAGATTAAATAAACTATTTCCGGGGCAGAGCCCCGAGGTATTCCTTTAACTTCGCATGTGCTACGCGTTAGGAAAAGTAAGTTTTTAGCCTCCGTGACGCTGCGGGCAGCCATTCATCCCCGCGGCAAAGCCGGCGGAGGATTCTGGCAGATAAATAAAAATATGGAAATCAAATTTTTTGGGGAAAATAAAATAATTATCAGGGAATTGCAGGAAAGGGATAAAAAAATAGTAAAGCAATGGCAAAAATATATAAATGCGCTTGTTGATGAAAATACGTACATAACCGTTTTTAAAAAAATAAGCATTAAAGAAGAGGAGGCTTGGCTGGCAAGTGAATTAAAAAAAATCAGGCAAAGGAAGGCTTTTGTATTGGTTGCGGAAAACAACAATGAAATCGCAGGCAGTGTCAGTATTGAGTTTTTAACCGGAAAACAAAGCCATATTGGGCGGTTTGGAATTACGATTTCCAAAAAATACCGCGGTTGCGGTTTGGGCAGTTATTTGACGGGGAAGGCGATAAGCGCGGTTAAGGAGAAGTTTGGTGCCGAGGTGAAAATTATCGAATTGGGGGCGTTTGCGGAAAATAAAATCGCGCTTGATTTGTATAAAAGGGCCGGTTTTACCAGGGTAGCGAGAATTCCGAATAGATTTTGCCGGAACGGAAAGCTTATCGATGAAATTGTGATGCATTATTGTATAAAATAATTTGTATGGACAACAAGAATGGCCAATTAAGGATAGAGGATTTGGGATATGATGTTTTTTTTGAAAGCCGCCGGCAGAAAATGGGTTGGGGTGTTTTTGCGGCGGCGCGGGTGGTCGCCGAACACAAAGAATTGTATCGGGTTAAAAATGCGGAGGGCGAATATCTGGCAAAAATTACCGGCAAACAAATTTTTAACGCGGCGTCCCGGGAAGATTTTCCGGCGGTGGGCGATTGGGTGGCGATTTCCAAAATCAATGAGGAGCAGGCGGTAATTGAGGGAGTGTTGCCGCGGAAATCAATGATCAAGAGAAAGGCCGCGGGGAAAAACGATATTCAGATCATCGCGGCCAATATCGATTTCGCGCTGGCGGTGCAGGCGGTAGACGGCGATTACAGCTTAAACCGGTTTGAGAGATACTTTGCCATCAGCCGTCGCGGCGGCGCGGCACCGGCAGTTGTTTTGAATAAAACAGATCTGATATCGAAAGAGGAATTGGACTTAAAGATTTCCGAAATCAAAAGCCGGTTCGGGGATATTGATATTATCGCCACCAGCACCGTTGCTGGCGCGGGGCTGGACGGGTTGCGGGATTATATAAAAGCCGGCAAAACTTATTGTTTTCTTGGGTCTTCGGGGGTGGGGAAATCAACTTTGATCAACAAGTTGATCGGCAAAGAGACAATAAAAACCGCTGCGGTAAGCATTGATACGGACAGAGGCAGGCACACTACGACCAGCAGAGAGATGCATATTTTGGATGGCGGCGGTTCGGTCCCGCTTACTGTAAGCGGAATCGTGATTGATAATCCGGGGATGAGAGAGGTGGGAATGGCTGATGCGGCCGCGGGGGTTGATGATGTATTCGGAAAAATTGCGGCATTGGCCAAAGAATGCAAATATGCCGATTGCACGCATATCCGCGAGCCGGGGTGCGCGGTTTTGGCGGCGGTCAAGTCGGGCAAGCTGGAGGCCGAAGTTTACGATAATTACATCGGGTTGAAAAAGGAAACCGAATATTATGAAATGTCCGATCTGGACAAGAGGGAAAAAGACCGCCAATTCGGGAAATTCATTAAAAGAATGAATGACCAATTTAAAAAGAACGGAGACTTTTAAATTGGATGTTTTTAAGATATGTAGAGCGTTTTTTGTTAAAATATGAAAATGAAAAGAAAAATAATATTGTTTGATTTTGATGGAGTGATTGCTGATACTTTCGATATCTGTTTTGGGATAAACAAGCAGATAAATCCCAAGATCAGGGTTGAAGATGACTATACAAAACTTTTTGACGGGAATATCAATGACTGGAAAAAAGACACGTCTCTTGGCGAAGAAGAGGTTAAAAAATCAGACGATGATTTTTTCATCAGGTATATTCCGAAATTGGCGGGGGCGGAAGTTTTTCCGGGAATGAAAGAAGCACTTGGCGAACTGGCGAAATCGTATATTTTGATAATTATATCTTCGACGATTGCCAGTCCGATCAAGGATTTTCTGGCGGTAAACGGGTTAACGGATTATTTCGAAAAATTCAATGGCGATATGGTTGTCCATAACAATAAGTCGGATCGGATCAAAAAGGTTTTAGAGAAATACAGGGCGGCGCCGAACGATTGCGTGTTTGTGACTGATACGCAGGGCGATATGCGCGAGGCGGCCGAGTGCGGTATCGGGTCAATCGGGGTTGAGTGGGGATTTCAGAAAGCCGAAGACTTGGCTAAAGGGAGCCCATTTTTGATCGTAAAAAAACCAGAGGAGCTTTTGGCGGCAATCGATGATTTTTTTAATTAAAAAATATGAATAAAACAATCGGTGTTTTGGCGGCAATCGCGATTGGGGTTGCGATAGCGTGGTATATATACAATGGCAACAAGGCATTAAATGATGCTGTTGTGGCGCCCGAAACTTTGGCGCCGGTAACAATAACCTCCAGCGCGGAGGATTTGGAAACAAAAGACAGACAATTAATCGCAAAAGCGACTTATGGCTGCGCCGGAGAAAAGACCGTGTCAGCGGAGTTTTATAAGGGAGAAGAACTGACGGTTGAGCCGGGCCAGATGCCGGTGCCGACGGGAAGCGCGAAGGTAATTTTGAGCGATGGCCGTAATTTTGACCTGGTGCAGATTATTTCGGCAGACGGCGGGCGGTATGCCAATAGCGACGAGTCGTTTGTTTTTTGGGACAAGGGCGATACGGCGCTGGTGCTGGAGAATGGCGCCGAGAAAGATTATGCGGGGTGCATCAAGCGGGCCGACCAATAATTTTTTTGCATAGGATACAAAAGGCCGTCCCAATGAGGTTACCATAGGAGCGGTTTTTAAATACAAATTTTTATCGGGGGAGTGTATTTGTGATAGGATGGAAGTATATCAGCAATCTTATGGGATTTTGGGATTTTGGTTTAAAAAAGAAAAGGGGTGCGGGACATAAAATGGGGGCCGAGGCTTTATGCGGCGTGGTTTACGGTTCGCCGATACCGCAGTTTGTGATTGACAAGCGCCACCAGGTGGTTTATTGGAATAAAGCGCTGGCCGAATACAGCGGGACGAAGAGCGAGGAGATAGTTGGCACCAACAAGCATTGGCAGGCGTTTTATAGTTATGAGCGGCCGTGCATGGCCGATATTTTAGTGGACCAGCGGCTGGCGATGATTTCTCAGCTTTACAAAGGAAAGTATGCTAAATCGAAACTTGTGTCCGGGGCTTATGAGGCGATTGATTTTTTCCCGGCGATGGGCAAGAATGGTAAATGGCTTTATTTCACCGCGGCGGCGATCAGGAATAATAACGGGGAAATCGTTGGCGCCGTGGAAACGCTGGAGGATATTACCGAACGCAAGGAAGCGGAGGATGAACTTAAGCGGCAGGCGGAGAAATTAAAGAAGAGCAAGAAGGCACTGATTAGCGCGGTGCAAAGTCTGGATGTTGAGAAGATTACGCTGGCCGGAGAAAAAGCAAAGGCGGAGGCGATTCTGATGTCGATTGGCGATGGGTTGGTCATTACTACTGATGCGGCCGGTACGGTGGCGCTGGTGAATGCTGCTTTTGAAAAAATGACCGGCTGGAAGGCGGAAGATATGATTGGAAAATCGCTTTTTGACGTTCTTCCCTGCCAGGACGAAAAAGGAAACGCGGTTCCAGCGCGCCGCCGGTTTGTTTGGAGGGTTTTAAGCGGCGAAAGACCCGAAACAACAACTTTTTATTATGTACGCAAGGATGGGACACGATTCCCGGGCGCGGTGACGGTGACCGAGATAGATTCGGGCGGCCAGAAGCTGGGCGCGGTGTCAGTGTTGCGGGACGTGACTAAAGAAAAAGAGATTGACCGGACCAAATCGGAATTTATTTCCCTGGCGTCGCACCAGCTGCGCGACGCGCCTACGGCCATCAGCTGGTGTGCCGAAGGATTGCTGAATGGTACGCTGGGGGCGCTTAATGATAAACAGCGGGAATACGCGGAAGAAATATACCGCCGCAATAAAAGTTCGATCGGGTTGATTAACGACTTGCTCAATGTATCGCGGCTGGATTTAGGAACTTTTATCATTGAACCGGAGCCGATAATATTGAAAGACATTTGCAAAAACGAGTTGAAGCAATTTGAATTACCGATGAAAGAAAAAAATCTGGCGCTGGAAGAAATTTATGACGAAAATGTGCCGGTGATCAACGCCGATCCGCAACTGGTGCAGGTTGTTTTCCAGAATTTAATCTCGAACGCGATTTATTATACGCCCGCAGGCGGCAAGATCACGGTTAGTCTGGCATTGGATCGCAATAGAAATGAGGCGGTATTTTCGGTGGCCGACACTGGTTACGGCATTCCGGAAGGGCAACAATCAAAGATTTTCGGGAGAATGTTTAGGGCCGATAATGCTAAGTTGGCGCGGTCGGGCGGCAGCGGGCTGGGTCTTTATGTGGTAAAATCGATTCTTGACCAAGCGGGCTGGCGAATCCGGTTTGAGTCGCGGGAAGGAGCGGGAACAACTTTTTATGTGGATATCCCGTTGACAGGAATGGTAAAACGCGAAGGGCAGGCGAAGATTACGAAAGGAGTAGTTTGAGAAGTTTACCAAGCAAATATTATGGCGGCGAAAACCAAACCCCTAAAAAAAATACTGATTGTGGACGATGAAGTTTTTTTGGCGCGGGCGTTGCGGGACAGGCTGTTGCGGGATGGTTATTCGGTGATATGTGCCGGCGATGGGGAGGATGGTTTGAAAAAGATTTTTGCCGACAAGCCGGATTTGGTTTTGTTGGACTTGGTGATGCCCAAAATGGACG
This sequence comes from uncultured Candidatus Saccharibacteria bacterium, assembly GCA_964470995.1. Lineage (GTDB taxonomy): Bacteria > Patescibacteriota > Minisyncoccia > Minisyncoccales > UBA5738 > UBA5738. Next base: position 15,818 of record CAYYEP010000013.1, on the reverse strand, counting down.
GAATAACGATGTTAAAGAATCTGCACCAAGGTTTGCGGGGAAGGAAGATGCCGGTAATCGTATTATCCAATATGAACAATGCCCAGTCGATGGATGAATCGCTGGCAAGCGGGGCGCAGGATTTTTTGGTAAAGGTTAATAATTCCCTGGATGATGTAGCCAGGATAGTAAAAAAACGATTAACCGAATTCGGCGGCGCGGCGGCCAAGTGATCTAAGGCTGTTGGCAAAGGAGGGCGGTGGCAGTCTTTTTTTAGGTATGCCGATTGTTCGTTGCAATTTTTTTTTTGCTATTATATGTTTAACAATGCCATTGGAAATCGCGGGTTTTTATAAATTTAAAAAAATGGAGGAAAAAAAAATTTTAATCGTTGACGATGAACCGGTTTTGGCGGATCTTTTGAGAGCCAAATTGAGTCAGAAAGGTTTTAATGTAATTGAGGCCCATGACGGGGAAGAAGGTTTGAGTATGGCGCTGAAAGAGCATCCGGATTTTATATTATTGGACGTGGTTATGCCGAAAGTTGACGGATTGACGATGCTCAAAGCTCTGCGTGAAGATGATTGGGGAAGCAACGCGCCGGTGTTGATATTATCCAATTTGAACACTACCGAAGCGATCAAGAATTCAAAATTGATAGGGGTATCGGATTACTTGGTAAAGATTGATTATACTCTGGAGGAATTGGCCGAGATTGTTAAGAAAAAATTGGAAGAGATGGAAAATGGCGGTCCGGCGGGACAATAAGCGTAATTTTATGGAAGAAGAATTGCTAAAAAAAATCGAATCCCAGGACAAGAAACTGGAAGATATCTACCGGTCGGTGGAGAAAACCCGGAAATATTTTTTATGGACATTGCTGTTGACGGGGGTATGTTTTGTTTTGCCTTTGATCGGGCTGATGATTGCCATCCCGCAGTTTTTGAGTATTTACAGTTCGGAGCTGGCTTTTTAGAGGGGGTTAATTTTTTATGGCGGAAAGCAAACTCTATTTTAAGAACCAGGACGGGATAATGCTTTGCGGAATATTGGCCAAAACTCCGGCGCCGATAACCAAATGCGTTTTTCTTTGCCATGGCCTTACCGGGACGGGAAAGGCGGGCGAGATTTTTGAAGAGCTGGCGTCAAAGCTTGCGGACGCAGGGCTTGCGTCGTTTCGTTTTGATTTCCGGGGCCATGGAGAAAGCGAAGGCAATTGCAATGATATTACGCTGACCGGAGAAAAACGGGATATCGAGGCCGCGTTTTCATTCGCAAAAAAAAGGGATACCGGAATTTCGGTATTTTGGCGGCAAGTTTTGTCGCCGGTCCGGTTTCGCTTTATTTGCGGGAAAATCCGGCCGCCGCGAAAGTGTTGGTATTTTGGAATCCGATATTGGAATATGGCTGGCTTTTTGAGTCGGGGCTTCCTTGGCCAAGGATAAATTTCGGTTTGGATGCCATGGCGAAATTGCGGCGGCAGAATGCCTATGGGGAAATTTTTGGCGGATGTGGCTTTGGTTTTTTTGGTACTCCATTGTGGGGGTAATTGTCCTTATATGGCTTGTTGAGGTTACCCGATCAGTCACTTGTCCGCGGATATGTTCTGCGGCTTTTTATTTAGGCGCAGGTGATGGCGGTGTCGCGGTATTTTTGGTATGTTTTACTTATGAAGCCAAATTTATTACTTTATTTATTATTGGCGGCAAGCATTTTTTTGGCCGCGCCCAAAACGGTATCGGCGGCGGGCATCGATATTGCCGCTCTGCAACGGCAGGTGCAAATACTGATCCAGGAGGTGTCGAATATGAAATCTTTGATTGCTAATTCGCGCTCGCAGACCGCCATAAATTCAACTTCCTATATCGCGGTGGATTTGGATCGCGGTAAAACCATATTGAAAAGCAACGAAACCGGCCAGTATCCAATCGCTTCCGTTACCAAGCTAATGACCGCGCTGGTTGCCCGCCAAAAGATCGATAACTCTGATAAAATCACCCTGACCGATGAAATGCTTACTCCCTACGGGAGCAGCCCTTCGATTTATTCGGGGCTAAAGATCAGCGCCAAAAATCTTTTATATGCCAGCCTTACCCAATCGACCAATGATGCCGCCGAATCCCTTTCTTATTTTTTGGGAAACGATGAATTTCTTGCCGCAATGAATAAAAAAGCCAAAAAGTTGGACATGAATAGTACTGTGTACGCTGATGCTACCGGCTTGGATGCAAAAAGCCGTTCGACCGCGGCTGATATGGCAAAGCTTGTGGCTTATATTTACGAGAACGATCCCAAGATTTTGGAGATAACGAAAAATAACGATTTTTGGCTTCCCGATGTCTCCGGCAATCGGCTTAAATTCCAGAATATGAACGGTTTTTATTATTATCCCGGATTTATTGGCGGCAAGACCGGTTATTCTCCTGAAGCGCGCCAGACTTTTGCCGCGGTTTTCGATATAAACGGAAGTCCGATTGCGATCGCGGTTATGAATTCAGCCAACTACCAGGCTGACACTTTTAAAATAATTAACCAGATCAAGGCCGATGATAGCTTGATAAAGCAATAAATAAGTTTTGATATTAAATAAGGAGGTAAGGGCGGTTTGGTTTAAAAAAAGTTGTACCAATTGATTTTTAAGGGAATGGGAAGCGATAGCGGCTATATCCGAGATTTTGAGGAAGACTAGCAAATAGATTTTAGGATGAATTTAGATATGGCGGTTCATGGAGACAGCTTTTTGGTTTTATGGGCCGGGCTTGCGGTTTTCGGGAAAAGGGGGTATTATAAAAAAGATAAATAAGCTAATTTTTTTTGGCCAAAAATCAAAAATATGGCAACAAGAATAAAAAAAGACAAATCTAAGGTCATTATCATTTCTCTTGGCGGATCCATTGTCTACCCTTACAAAGAGGGAATGGTAGGATTGGATGTCCCGTTTTTGGCGGAATTCCGGCAGTTTATCCTAGAACAGGCTAAAAAAGGCAAACGATTTATTATTGTTGTTGGCGGCGGACGGCCTTGCCGGATGTATCAGAAAGCCGCGCGCGAAGTGTTGGGAGAAAAAAAGAATAACCTTGATCTTGATTGGATCGGCATTCAGGCGACTAAGACTAATGCCCTGTTTATGGCCAAGATTCTGAAGGAAATTTCTTTTCCGCAGATTCTTGATCATGATCCCGGCAAGAAAGAGATTGGCGCTTTTTTGAATAGCAACAAGAAAGTCCTGATGGTGTCCGGCTGGTATCCGGGATGGTCCACCGATTACGACGCTATCCAGTGCGCGATATTTTTTAAGCAGGGAGAGGTGTTCATTGCCGGAGATTCACCGTATGTGTGCGATAAGGATCCGCGCAAGTTTTCCGAGGCTAAACCGATTATGGATCTTACCTGGGCTGATTACATGAAACTTATTCCCGGAAAGTGGACTCCGGGATTATCCACGCCGGTTGATCCGGCGGGAGCGAAAGTCGCTAAAAAAGCCAATATTGTCGCCAAGCTTTTGCGGGGGACCGATATTCCGAATTTCCGCAAAGCTATCAATGGCGAGGAATTCGACGGCTCAACGATTCACAATTAGAGCTACAATGAACGCGGCGGATAGCAACAATAAACTTGAAAAAAAATCAGCCCTGCCGGAAGAATACCGGCAGGGTTTTGCGATTTTTTGCGGTTGCCGGATCGATCTTTCAAAACACGTGTTGATTCCACGGCCGGAAACCGAATTTATGGCGCGCTACGCGATTCGCGATTTGCTTGTTTCGGGAATTAAGAGTCCCAAGGTTTTGGATATTTTTTCCGGTTCCGGTTGTCTGGGGGTGGCGGCAGCAAAAAATATCGCGGGGGCGGCGGTTGATTTTTCCGATATCGATTTGGCCGCGGTGGAGCAGATAAAGATCAATATTGGTATTAATGGTATTGAGTCTGGCCGGACGCGCGTCTTTTTGTCCGATATTTTTTCGACGATTCCCGCGGACGCGAAATATGATATTATTTTGGCTAATCCTCCCTATGTTGATCCGGCCCGGATAGGGGAAGTGCAAGATTCGGTACTTGAACACGAGCCGTCTGGCGCGTTGTTCGGAGGGCGGGGCGGGCTTGAGGTTATCGGCCGTTTTCTGGAACAAGTTAAAAATCGGCTGATTGAAGGCGGCAAGGCGTATATGGAATTTGATCCGCAGCAATCCCGAGAGATTGAGCGGATACTTGACGGTTGCGAATACAAGAGGTATAATTTTATAAAGGATCAGTTTGGTTTTATGCGTTTTGTTAAGATTGAAGCGGATTTATGAAAAAAATAATTCTTGTTGAAAGCGAGCCCACGCAAGTCAGTATATATCGCCGTATGTTGCAAAAGACGGATTTTGATGTTGAGCTGGCCGGCGGTTGCCGCGAAATGTTTGAAGAACTGCGCGATATCCGCTTGGGTTTGTCGTCCAAGCCCGACTTGGTAATCCTTGATTTTATGCTGGCCGACGGTCATGGTATTGAAGTTCTAAAAGCCATTAAAAAGCATCCGTTAACTTCGGATATACCGGTGTTTGCCGTCACCAATTATGCCAATCCCGATAACGACAGCCAAATCCGCGCCCATGGCATTACTCCCGAAAAATATATGATCAAGGCTCATTACACTCCCGGGCAGATTTTAGACGCTGTTAATGAGTATCTGAATCCCCGCGGCGTGAATTTGTCCTGATCGCGTCCGACCGCACAATGGGTATGCCTTGGGTCTGTCTAATTCGTATTTTTAACACCCGCGCAAGCGGTTTTTTTATTCGATTGTGGAAAACCGGCGGTTTTTAGCTTTAAATTTTGGTGTTTGACATTGGAATTTCCTGGGTCTAAAGTAGTAGTAGGTGATGAAAAGTGGTTGAATGTGGGAGATAGTGGTAATATGAGCCATTGGGGTTTATACTATGATGTTTGGACTTTGATATTTGAGCTTTGATATTTACTGCGATGTTTATTGGCGAATACACATACTCGATTGACGACAAGAAGCGGCTGGCTGTCCCGCCGAAATTCCGCAAACAATTGAATGATGGCGGCGTGATCACGCGTGGCTTGGATAACTGTCTGTTTTTGTATTCGAACGAGGAATGGGAAAAGCTTGCTAAAAAGTTGAGCGAAATGCCATTATCAAAAGCCGATGCCCGGGGATTTTCACGCCTGATGCTTTCTGGAGCCATGGAAGTTGAATTTGACAATATGGGCCGCATCCTGGTGCCCGATTATCTGAAAGATTATGCCGGATTAAAGAAAAAAGTTGTTGTTGCTGGATTATACAGCCGCATTGAGGTTTGGGACGAAGATGCTTGGAAGACCTATAAGGAAAAAACCGAAAAGGAAGCCGGCAATATCGCCGAGAGACTGAACGAATTGGGAGTATAAACCGTGAGTGTAAGCGAGTTAGCCTCAATAAATTTCAAGAATGCATATACCTGTATTGTTAGAGGAAGCGATAAAAGCGCTTGATCCCAAACCCGGACAGAATTTTATTGATTGCACATTCGGGCGGGGAGGCCATAGCCGCGCCCTGCTGGAGAAGACGGCTCCGGACGGAATCGTGGTGGGACTAGACTGGGATGGCGAGAGTTTGTCAAGCTACAAAACCGCCAATGGAGTTGAAAAACGCCTGTTGCTGGAAAATCTGAATTTTGCCGACGTGGCGCGGTCGTTATCCGCCCGAAAATTGGCAAGAATCGACGGAATGATATTTGATCTGGGAATGTCGTCTTGGCACATCGATGAAAGCGGCAAAGGATTTTCGTTTTCAAAAGACGAGCCGCTGGATATGCGTTACGATTCCCAAAATCCCGTAACCGCGGCCCGGATCGTCAACGAGGAATCGGCAGAAAGTTTGGATAAGATATTTTCTGAATATGGCCAGGAGCGGGCCGCCAGAAAGATTGCTAAAGCCGTTGAATCCGCCCGCCGGCAAAAAAAAATAGATACCGCGGGCCATCTGGCTGCCGTTATTGCAAAGGTTGTGCCGCCGGCGCATCGGAACGCGGTTTTGGCAAGGATTTTCCAGGCTTTGCGCATCGAGGTGAACCGGGAATTGGAAAATATAGAAAAAGGGATTGGCGATGGGTTTGAAATGCTGGCGTTGCGGGGAAGGATGGCGGTTATCACTTTTCATTCGCTGGAGGACCGGATCGTGAAAATAAAATTCCGCGAACTGGCAAATGCAGGCCGGGCGCGCGCGATATTCGAGAAACCGGTTGCCGCGGGCGAAGACGAAATCAAGTTGAATCCGCGGTCGCGTTCGGCAAAGCTCCGCGCTGTTGAAAAAATTTTCTGAATATTTAACAACAAGTAAAACAAATATGAGCAAGCAGGCAAGATCAAAAATGAAAAAAAGGCTTTTTGGTTTTTGGACGCTTTCGTCATTGGCGATATTTTCACTTTTGGCGGCCGCGGTGCTGCAGATCAATGCTTATATCCACCAAAATTCCGTGGCAGACGATTATCGCGGCCGGATAGCCCGGTTATCGGAGCAGAACGACGAGTTAGAGTTCCAGTTATCGCAGTCTAATTCGCTGGAAAGGTTTAGCCAATACGAAGCGGCACAGTTGAGTAATTATGAAAAAGTTGACGTTGCCAGCGTGCGCTATATTCACGCTCCAGAATCCCAGCTGGCCAAAAATTAACAGTTCACGCGGTAAAATTTTTCAGCTGAACGCAGCTTTTATTTGAATGGCTTGCTGGTAAAATTGCTTGGGAGGATCAATGTATGTTGGGAAAAAAGAAATCGGTACAATTTAATCTGCATCTTCGCGTCTATTTCGTTCTCGCGGGGATTTTTTTGATATATGCCGTACTTGTCAGCCGCCTTTATTATCTTCAGATCGCGCTTGGGGAGCATTACCGAGTTTGGGCGCAGGGATTGCAATCTTATGCCCGCCAGAATAATGGCGTTGAACGCGGCGAAATATTTTTTTCCGGAGGCGAACCGTTGGCTATTAATAAGGCCTTTGATTATGCTTATGCCTCGCCGGCAAAAATTGCCGATAAACCGGCCGCGGCGGCTAAAATGGCTGAAATCCTGGGATTGGATGCCAAGGATTTGGAACAAAAATTTTCCGGAGAAGGTCTTTACGCGCTGATCAAGGATAGGCTGGCCGAAGAAGAAGCGGCGAGAATAAAGGAGGCTAATATTGAGGGCGTTTATTTGGACCAAAAGACTATGCGGTATTATCCGCAGGGAGCGGTAGCGTCGCATTTGGCCGGGTTTGTTAACGATGAAGGCCGCGGCCGTTACGGTTTGGAAGAGTATTACGATGAAGAGCTGTCCAAGGGACAGGATCTTGTTTTAAATATTGACTATAACATCCAATATTTTTCCGAACAAAAACTTCAGGCCGCCCGGGATGACTTGAACGCGATGTCGGCCGAAGCAATTGTCGCCGATCCTCAAACGGGCGCAATTCTGGCAATGGTAAAAGCTCCAAGTTTTGACCCGAATAATTATAAAGAGCAGGCCCGCGAAGATATTTCCGTTTTTACCAATGATTCCTGCCAGACTCTTTTTGAACCCGGGTCGGTATTTAAGGCTATTACTATGGCAAGCGCGCTTAATGACGGCAAGGTAACTCCCGAAACAAGCTACTACGATAATGGTTTTTTGAGCGTCGGTCCCAATACTATTTATAACTATGCGCACCGTTCGTACGGCCAGCAAACGATGACCAACGTGCTGGAACATTCGGTGAATACCGGAGTGGCCTATGCCGAGAATAAGTTGGGCAATGAACAATTTGCGTCTTATGTGCAAAAATTCGGGGTAATGGAAAAAACGGGCATTGACCTGCCCGAAACTTATTCGGGAAACTCCGAATTTAAAAATGGCCGGCCGATCAATTTCGTGACCGCGTCTTACGGGCAAGGTCTTTGGATGACCTCGATCCAGCTTATTCGCGCTTACTCGGCGATTGCCAATGGCGGCGTTCTTGTCCAGCCGTCAATCGCCAAAGAAGGGCGCAAAAATGTCGATGAGAGCAAGAAAGTTCGCGTTATTACCCAAGAAACGTCGAAAACAATTTCAAAAATGCTGGCCAGCGTTGTTGATAACGGTTTTGGGAAGAAGGCCAAGGTAGCCGGTTACACAATTATGGGTAAGACCGGTACGGCGCAGATGTCTTGGTCGACTCTTGAAATCAATCAGCGGGGATATTCGGATAAGACTACCCAGAGTTTTATCGGATATTTTCCGGCGCCTGATCCGAAATTCTTGATTCTAGTTAAGTTGAAGGCTCCCGAGGCCAATACCGCCGAATACTCGGCGATGCCGGTGTTTAACGATTTGGCTAAACACGTGATCTACGTGTCGCAACTGCCGCCCAATGAAGTATCGCCGGCCGATATTGCCGCGCCGGTTACGGAGGCAGAGGTTTTAACGCAATAAGCTTCGTATTTCCACGTATTTGTATAAAAAAAGAGCAGGGATCTTTTATTAATGGAGGCCGATTATTAAACGCCCCATGATCCACTGCCATATTCCGGTTTTATCCGGGATGCGATGAAGTATCATCCCGGGATGATCGCCGGGGAAAAAAATTTGGTCTAGAATTTCGTTGTTTGCGTTAACCAGCTTTACGCTGGTGTTGTTGCCCACAGCCATTGCGGCGCTAAACTTTTCGTCTTCTTCGAGTGTTAGACCCGTGAAGACGTAAATGGTTTTGTCGCCGGATACGATGCTCCAGTCTTCCATATTGGTGGCTCCGCCAATATTTACGACTTCGATTGCCACGGAATTAACAGCATTTAATAATATTCTTCCCGCGGGAAGGGTTTGTTCGTTGATGTCCACTTCGTATTCTTCGTGCGGAGCCAGCAATGGCGTTCCAAATCCCACGGGTTCTTGGATTCCGGTTGCCGCGGCTGTGGCCGCGCTAGCTGTTGGAAATGTTTCTGGCGCATTCCAGATTCCTGTTGTCTCGCTCCATTTTGGAGCGGGGTCAATCAGTGTTGTCGGTTGCAGCTTGCCGTCGGGCGATACATTGCCCGTTTGCTGTGCGGCGGCGTTGCACGCAAAAAGAATTCCTAGCGCTAAAAAAAGCGCTACTATTTTTTTTCTCGTTTTTTAGCCTCCTTACGTTATTTGTGTGTAAATATATAGCATAAAATAGTGATTTAGTCAAGGCCAAGCGGGTTGGTAATTAATCGTGGCTGTCCGTATTTTGAGGTCGTTCCTCGGCGTAATCGCCGAGGTGCGACCTCGATAAACTGTTTTTCTTTTTTTATTCCCGCGCGCGGTTATGGTTACCGAACATTGTATTATATTTTGGTTTGTTCCTAGGAATTGACGATAAACCGCGGCTCTGGAAATTTTTCCGTTTTCTGTTATAATGTTTGCGTTGAGTAATTTTGGCCCCATCGTCTAGTGGCCTAGGACACCTGGTTCTCAGCCAGGGAACACGGGTTCGACTCCCATTGGGGCCGCCCTACAGGAAACTCCGCCGCACAAACGGCGGATTTCGCTTTATTTTGGGCTATTTTAGCGGTTCTAACCTTGCTAAATTCCCGATTTACCCCTTTTTGAGCTTCTGTAATGAATTGAAATGGTCTTTGAAGCGAAAAGTTAATAATTTGATCCTCTAATATGGGGTTCGAACCTAAACAATTAAATATACTCCTTTTAGTGTCTCTATCTCCATTCTTAAACCAAATATTGGCATATAGTGCGAAATTAAACGTCCTTTCGGTTAATTGGATATATTCATCAAGTCGTTCGGAATAATTATTTATCCCTTCATGTAGTTCGGATTTTTCTTTTTCCAAGGTATTCTTGCGGTTTTTGTATGCCTCATTGCTGATTAATTCTCCATGCAGGTTCTCCGGATCGGTATATTTCAGGAATAGGGAAGTGAGTTGTTTCTCAATTTCCGATATCCTTTCTTGTTTGCTTTTAACAATATCTTTCTGGCTTTGAATCTCGTTGTTTCTAACTTCGCCTAAATAGTTAACCGCCCAGTCCAAGAATCTTTTAGGGACTTCTAATTTCTTCGTAGCTTGATCGGCTTGCTTGTTTAATACCTCGATCCTTATTGCTTTTTCCGGGCAATGCTTATCCTTTTTCCGGGTGCAATGGTAATAGGTATATTGGTGAACTGTGCCGCATTTTTGCCGCTTGTTTTTTGTTTCGGCGGTAATGCCTCCGTTACAATGGCCACAACGCATAATTCCGGTAAATTCGAATTGGTGTTTCTGCAACCTTGGACTATTTCTACGGCCAAGTAAAATTTGGATCCTCTCAAACTCTTTTTCCGTGACTATCGGCTCGTGCAAGCCCTTATACCAGTTTCCGCTTCCTTTCGGATATTCAAATCTTCCGCAATAAAAAGGGTTGCTGAACATGTTGTAAATGCAAGATACAGATAATGGCCTATTGGTCTGGTGAGTTCTGAATTTCCATTCGTTTGTTGCAAGATCGAGGATCTGCGGGGCGGTATAATTGCCGGAAAGCAACATTTGCCACATTCTTTTAACCGTTTCAAAGCGTTTTGGGTCTTTGATAATATCGTTATTGCCTTTACCCTTAGTTATGCTGTTTTCGTAGCCTAGCGGGGCTTTACAGGGATACCAGCCCTTTTCTAGCTTCGATTTCATCCCTCGTCTGACGTTCGCGCTAAGATCACGGCTGTACTGGTTTGCCATGCCGAATTCAACATGAGATAAAATAGCGTTATCTTCGGGGTAATAATCGTTTTCTGCCGTTTTAATATGTTTTATTTCTCCTCGTTGAAGCATGCCGATGATTTTTCCGGCTTCGTCCGGATTGCGAGCTAAGCGATCGAGTTTCCAACATAAAATTCCATTCGCTTTCCCGGCCTTAATCTTTTTGATCATCTCGCTAAAAACGAGCCGCTTTTCCGGGGTTTTAGCCGATTTAGCTTCCTTGAAAATATCGGCAACCTCCAGTTTAAATCTATCGGCCATTTCCAAAAGCACCTTTTCTTGAGATTCAAGGCTTTGAATTTGTCGATTATTATCTTCGCTCGATTTCCGGCAATACACGAAGTATTTAGATTTTTGCGTGAGGTTGCTTTGGTTTTCCATGTTTGCCCAACATCCAAGAAACAAAATTTTGTTTCTTGGGTAATCTTTTTTGTTCGAATATTTCAATTAACTCAAAAGAATTAATTTTTGCGAGTTCTGCCCCGGAATTTTTTAGCTGTTCTATTATTGGAATAATATCTTTTTCATAATAATAGAGCAAGATTTGCTTCCGGGTGAACCAATGTAATTCGTATATAACTGACTTAAACATATTTTCGCAACTGTCGTCAGCTTTTTTCTCTTCGGTCATATTTATTGAGCCAATCTTTTTTGATTGGCCGATAGATTTTATCCATGACTGAAAGAAGCACCGTTGCTTGTTTCAACGCAAAATCATCGGAGATAACTTCTCCGTATTCTTCACGCCAAATTTGCTTAAACTCCTCAAGCGCCTCTTTTGAGATCATGGTTTTTTTGTTGGTTTCTCGACCTTTTACCTGTCTAAAACGAAAAACAGGCTACTTATACAAGTAGTCTGCGGTTTTGGATTATGACTCACTTTTGAGTCACTGTGATTCTAATGGTTCCTTTTTATAGATTTATTCTCCCAAGTAAAAAAACCTTTAATTCCTGCCATGTTTAATATTCTTTTATTAATTCTTAAATATGTATCGTAAACCTTTCTCTTGTCGCTATCATGCTTCTTCGTATATTGCCCAAAATCTTGGTAGCCGGCCATTGCTTCATAAACAGCCTCCCAATCGATAGCTTCCCCGGGCAAGCGAGAGAACAAAGCACGGCAAAAATAATGCTCATGATTGTGGGATGGTAATTGAATAGGGATACCATTAATTTTTATTTTCGCCGTTTCATCATCAAATATCGCCTCTACCGTTCCTGTGTTTTGTGGTTTATCGCCAATAAATTCATCCCTCTTTTTGTGGTTGAAAACAAAAATAAGCGTCTTTGGAAAAGATGCAGAATATAAAGATCGCAAAACTTTTACAAAAGTTTTCTTGACTACATTTGGAGTATCCTGCGGCAATGACTCTTTACTGGAATAGAATTTTTTGGTGGGGTAGATGATTTTAAAGAAAGAAATTATTCCTGAATCGGTTAAATCTTGTAGCCCTCTCGTTATATCCTCTCGATCAAAGCCCTCCTTGTTTAGTTTTGTAATACTTAAAAATTGCCATTTAGGAATGGCCGGAATAAAGGGACTATCATAAAGCACTTTAGTAAATTTTTTCAGCTTTTCGCTATCCATACGTTTCCGCTACATTATGTTAGCCATAAACCGTTGACGCATTGTTAAATTTTAATTACAATACCTAAAATGTCAATCTTTTAAGGGGGGATATAAAAACATGGCATTAATAAAATGCGGTGAATGCGGCAAGGAAATATCGGACAAAGCACCAGCCTGTCCGGGTTGCGGTAATCCAATACATGGGGGAGGGCAAACGAAAGAAAAAGTCGTGGTGATCGAGCAGACAAGCAAAACTTGGAAAGCGCTTCAATTGATCTTCGGTTTTATGTTTTGGGCTGGGCTTTTTATGGTTCTTAGCCATGCTGGAGGTGTATACGCGGATGACCTTGAAGCCAAGAGAGTGGGTAATATTTTTGTGGGACTTGGTATGATTGGTTGGATTGTCGGCAGTCTCGGTGCGTGGTGGAACCATCGCTAATTTAAAAACATGGCATTAATAAAATGTAGTGAATGCGGCAGGGAAATATCGGACAAAGCAACAGCCTGTCCAGCTTGTGGGAATCCGATTAATGGGGGAGTTCAAGCCAAGGAAACGGTCGTAGTAATCGAACAAACCGGCAAAACTTGGAAGGGGATACAATTAGTCTCTGGAGTTTCGATCATTATCGGTTTATATATGGGCCATTTTGGTTTTGGGGGTACCCCTGTGGCCGATGTCGCAATCATTAAATTAGCTAATTTCTATTTAGGCCTTGGTATTATTGGAATGGTAATTGGAAGCCTAGGCGCGTGGTGGAATCACCGATAAACAAAAAATGCGCCTATAAAAAAGGATACAAATACGGAAGCATCTTTTTTAAATATGAAAAAAATATTTTTAATATTACTATCGGTAATTTCAATTTCTTTTCTGGGAATGCTATATTCCCTTGATTTTGATTTAATAATTAACAGGGAAAAAATATTGAGGAAGGAAATAGACAATTTCATTTTGGCCGCGAATAACGAAAATTGCGACAAGCTTTATCCTTTTGGTAAGGTAGGGTTGAGTAATCAAAAAATATGTCCCAGAGGTGATATTGGGAATTTTATGGTGATAGATTCTGTAAAATACGATTTAGTCTCTATTGTCGGAGATAAGTTAGGTGCGAATAGGCAGGCCTTGATAAACGTTTGCATAAAGGCAAGGGGTTTGGCGGCCTGGAATCAAGGAGATTATACGGGGTGTACTCAGGATCCAAGAATAATTAACTTTTCCATCGATAAATTTAAATGGGTGCCCAATCCTAATGATTTTACTGATATTGCATATCTAATATCTACCGTAGGGGCCAAGCCATCAAATTTTGATGAATATCGTCTTCAATATCGGCTAAATCCAAGTGTGGGTAGTAGCATAGAATACAGCATAAAAACGCATAAAATCCCCGAAGCTGGAAGGGCTCACTAAGATTTAAAATATAGAGCTGAAGAAAAAAATAAACCATATTATATGAAAGATAATATTAAAAAAATTATTTTAGGTATCAAATATAACCGTTCATTCAATGTTCCGAATATGACGGGCAAGATTTTCGATCATATTCTAAGCAGCGAAGGATCACCTTTTAAAAGAGATTTTTTCAACGTGGTTGCTGAAACAATTAATGACGGTCGCTGTTTAATCAACCAAAAAAAAGGGGATATGCTGTCAATCGATATTGATAATGTCATTTTGCTATTAAATACAGACAAATTTGATCAAACTATTGCCGATATTAAGGAAAAATATTTTCCCTACATTAATAATGAAATTCTTAAAAAATTTTCTTTTACCAATTTTGATAGGATAGGAATTGTGTTTGAGCATAAATTAAATAATGATAACGCAGCTATTAAAAAAATAGCCGAAAATATATTTAATAAAGAATGTATTGTCACACCGGACAATTTTGATCTAATTTTTTCAAATAAAATTCCAAGCAAGAACGGATTCATAAAGAAAGAACTGATTGACTACTATAATTTGGTGCAAACGTTTCAGCAAAATAAAGCTGGTTTAATATTCAAATTTGATTATCAGCTTTACTATGGGCCAGTTATTAGTAGTAGCGATGATTTGGAATTTAATAAATTCGTTGATATTGCGTTAAGTGAGTACAAAGAAAATAAGGTATTAAGATTGAAATAGATTTTAAATATGAAGAATAGATATAAATATAGTAGGGAATCTCAAGGATTTAAGACGCCGAAAGAACGCCAACGATACGTTGCTGCTTTAAAAATTCCCGGGGAAAGCATCGAAACTACACTACCGGATCGTGAGAGAAATTTTTCCGGGCCCGATATGGAGCGACAAACGGCCGAAATCATTAAGATAGGTGAAGAAAAGCCAGTTGACACCATTACTAAAAAAAACCAAACATATAAATCGTGGGGTACTAAAATCCAGGAAAGTCTTCCTGGGTTTGCAATTGCCGCCGCTTCCACTATCTTTTTAGGCGTTGTTGGTGTGTGTGTCACTACAGTTTGGAGTCAACAGGAAAAAATTACAAAGACTGCCGCAGATATTGAATCATTAAACAAAAATATAGATGACCTTAAGAGTAAATATTCGAATATAGATAAAAATAACTTTGATATTTCGTTGCTTAGGACTGAGGTCTATAAAGACATAGAATTTATAGGTCAGAGATTAGATAAGATTGAGACCAAAATAGGATTCTAGATTGTATCATGCGACATAATTTTAAAAATAGCGTTTGAGCGCTATTTTTTTGTCGATAATCTGATGGGCAACAGATAAAAGCTATGCTTGTAAATATTTAAACGGTAGCTTTTATATTTATTGGTGTAATGTTTTGATAGTTCACTTCGATGGACCAATTTTAGTTCATGTATTGCCATAATTTGATCCAAAATTTGCCTTTCTCTTTTCGAGGCCAATCCAATAGCTTTCCATACCATTGGATCCAATGGTCGTTGATATTGCCAGCGCAAACGCTTTGCCCACCGCATAAGGTCTATTGGTGTTTTGCCTTGAACCCGGTTTTCCCGCTCCTGTTTTCTTTTAGAGGCGCTCTTCTCCCGCATTTTTGCAAGAAGAGCCTCTTTATTGCTTATGGCAATAAGTAGCGGTTTTGCCTGATTTTCGGCTTTCTCCTTAAGCGATTTTAACTCATCCAAATTAGTATTGAGAGTTTGTTCTAGCTGCCGGATAGTTTCATCGCCGTTCTGCTTTGTGTAGCCAAAATAATCCGACTCCTTTAGTCTTTTGCCCCGCTCGATTGTATTTTTTATTGAGATAATCTTTAATTCAAGGGTATGGATTGGTTTTTCGATTTCTTCGATTTGGATTGTTAAATTATCAATTTCTTCGATGGTTTGTTTTATAGTTGTTTTATTCATTGAACTGATCGCAACATAAGCCAATCAATCCATTACTTGGTTCGCGCCGGGTTTCCCGGCGAACCGGGGCTAACACTAGCGATAGCTCATCGCTAGAGTGGCAGATTTGGAAGGTGGAAGATCCGGGATATAAAATCGGTCTGTCGTGGTCTTCCAATAGGTGAGAACATCATCCACTAGCCTCCGCCAAGTAGCAGAGTTTTGCGCAAGAGCCCGCGTACAGCGGGTTTTTTGTGTT
>CAYYEP010000012.1:0-39296 GCA_964470995.1 uncultured Candidatus Saccharibacteria bacterium | reverse complement strand
GCAACATTCGTTAGCTTTAAATCCGATCACGCAGTTATTGCAATCGGCTGGACAGTCAGTTGCGGATTCTTCCAAATTGCAAATGCCGTTGCCGCAGGTGGGGGCGGTGTTGTTGATGCAACCTTCTTCGCGTGAACCCCAATATTTACCGTTGCCACATTGGCAAATTTTACCGGAAACACAAATTTTAGCACAGACCATACTGCTGGTGATTCTTTCAGTCCTTGTTTGGGGGATGCAGCCCGCGCAATCGCTGTTAACCCAAGTGCCACCGGTGGCGGTACATTTGGTTTTTCCCATATCAGAATTAGCACATTCACCATTAACGCACGTTTCGCCAGTGGCGCATTTTGTGTCGGTGGGAATCCATTTGGTGCCGGTGTTGTTGCAAATATTGCAACCGGAAACTTTTTTGGGGGTACAAACGGTTTCGGATTTGGCGCAACAGCAGGCCCGGCCGCCGGTGCCACCTAATGTGGGAGTGCAATCAGATGTCCATCCCAAATTTAATTCACTGGCCTTGCATCCGGCGTTGGGATCGGTGTTTATGGTTCCGGTTGACCATGCGTTACAGCGGCTAATAGCGTAGCCCTTGGTTTTGCAGGCTTCGGCGCATGTGGCGGTTATCTCTTCTTGGCAAGTGTAGCTGATAGCCGATGCGCAAGTTGTTTGGGAATTGGCGTTACAGGTTGCCGAAAGCTTAACTTTTTCCAGTCCGTTGCAACACCGTTTGCTTTCGTCCTGGAAAATAATGTCTTTTTCGATACAAGATGTGCTAATAGAACAGTCCGCCGCGCAAGTGGCTGCGGTTTCGCCGAAGCGGCAAATGCCGTTGCCGCAGGTTTCCTGGGGCTTTAATTGGGCGATGAGCGCGATGATCTGCTGGATCTGCTGTTTGAGCGTTTCAATCATCTGCATCATTTGCGCGATGGCGGGATTTGCATCGCCGTTATCGGTTTGCGCTTGCACGGTGTTTATATTTACCGCGAACATACCAAAGCCCGCGATAATTGCCGCCAACCCGGCGGCCAGGATTTTGCTTTTGAGGTTCATATTTTGGTGAATTACGAAACCCTTAAATTCAAATGCTGTTAAAGGGGTCTAACCGCTCGCGATTACGCGAGGGATAGACCCCAAAATACAAAGCGTTTCGTAATTCAAAGTTAATGATTAAAATTTTTACAATGTTACTTACAATATTGCTTGCACATTGTCCGATTGTTGCGCCGGCAATGTGCGGGGTGTTTTGTTTTCGGCCTTTTTTTAATTACAACTGTAATTTAATTATATACGCGGTTGGATTTTCCCGCAAGGGTCGCGAAGGCAAAGGTCGCGAAGGTCTAACCTTCGCTTCAAGCGTGAAGCGAAGGTTAGACCTTCGCTTTGCTCTTATGCATATTTAACGGCCAACTGCGTGGCTCTTATCGCAAAATCATTTTATTTTTTATGCCGGCAAAACCTCTTCCACGGTGTCGGCCACGATTTTGGTTTCGCCGTCGCGGTTGTCCACGCGGCCGTAAACGAATACCACTTTGCTTTCCGCGAACGCCGCCGGATTTTTTTCCATCGCGCCGGCGAACACGACCACTTCAATCTTATCGGTCAGATCCTCCAGATTCATAAACAGCATCGGTTTGCCGGTCTTGGTGATGATCTTCTTGACGGTTGAGATCATACCGCCGATTTTGACCAGCCGCGCCGACGGATTTTCTTTCACACGGGTGATTTTGAGGCATTTGTTGTCCATCTTTTCGCGATATTCTTTCGATTCCAAAGGATGCGAAGTCACAAACAATCCCAGCAATTCTTTTTCCCAGCCGAGCTTCTCCGCGTCCGTGGCGATTTTTGCCGCCGCCAATGAGTAGGATGCGGTTTTCGACTGTCCGCCGCCCATACCGCCAAAAAGGTCGCGTTGGCCGTTGGATTTCGATTTTTCGTTTTCGCGTCCGATTTCCAGCAGTTTTTCAATATTGAACAGCAATGTGTTGCGTTCGGCCATATTGTCAAACGCGCCGGCTTTGATTAAGGCTTCGAGCGATTTTCGGTTGATCAGTTTGGGATTGATTCTTTTCACAAAATCAAAAATGTCGCTAAATTGGCCGTTGGCTTTGCGGTTGCCAACAATTTCGGTAACGATATTTTCTCCCACATTCTTGATGGCCGACAGTCCGAAACGGATTTTTTCCGCGCCGGGGATAACCGTGAAACCATAAAAACTTTCATTGATATCCGGGGCGAGTACTTCGATTCCCATATTTTTGCATTCGCCGATCAGATAGCCCACCCGTTCCACATCGTTTTTCTCCGAGGTGATGAGAGCGGCCATAAATTCCACGGGATAATGCGCTTTAAGATAAGCGGTTTGATAGGCCACCATGGCATAGCAGGCCGCGTGCGATTTATTGAACGAATAATCCGCGGACGGTTCAATCCAGCTCCAAATTTCCTGTCCCACCTTTTTGGCAATACCATTGGCCACACAACCTTTGATGAATTTTTCTTTTTGGGCCATCATCAGGTCTTTGATTTTTTTGCCAATGGCTTTGCGAAGCGTATCGGCTTCGGCCATGGTAAATCCCGCCAATTCCCGCGCAATTTTCATGGTTTGTTCCTGGTAAAGAATTATTCCATAAGTATCACCCAGCAGCGTTTCCAGTTTTGGATGGAGATAGGAAGGGGTAGTCAGTCCGTTTTTGCCTTCAATATACGCGGGAATGAATTGCATTGGACCGGGGCGGTAGAGCGCGACCATAGCGATGATATCTTCAAATTGGGTAGGCTTAAGTTGTTTTAAATAGCGTTGCATTCCGGCGCTTTCAAGCTGAAATACGCCGATCGTGTCGCCCCGTTGCAGCAGTTTAAATGTTTCCTGGTCATCCATGTTTACAGTTTTTAAATCCAAATTGAGTTTGTGGACAACATAAATTCGGGAGAGCGTGTCTTCGATGATAGTCAGGTTTTTCAACCCCAGGAAGTCCATTTTCAACAATCCCATATCCTCGATGGCGTGGAGCTCATATTGCGAGACAAGTCCGTTGTCGTCGGCAGTTGGATGTTGTACCGGGACAAGGTCATCGAGAGGCATTGGAGCGATAACCACACCGCACGCATGTGTTGACGCGTGGCGGGCGCAACCTTCCAGTTTTTTTGCGAATTCCATCAACTGGCGCGCCTTTTCGTCGCCGGCAACAAGCATTTTAAGATCGTCAGCTTTATTTAGGGCCTCTTTTAGATCCATGCCCATCGGGATCATTTTGGCGAATTTATCGCAATAGCTGTAGGGATATTGCAAAACACGTCCGACATCGCGTATAACCGCACGAGCGGCCATGGTTCCAAAAGTAATGATTTGCGCCACATGGTCCTGGCCGTATTTTTGGCCGACGTAGCTGATCACTTCCGGGCGGCGCCGGTCGGCAAAATCCATATCGATATCGGGGAGAGATACTGCCGAACGGCCGGGATTAAGGAATCGTTCAAACAGCAGGCCATATTTGAGCGGATCAAGTTCGGTAATGTTTAAAAGGTAAGAAATCAGAGAACCGGCGGCCGAGCCGCGGCCCGGACCCACTACAATGCGATTGCCCTTGGCCCAGTTGACGAAATCTTGCACGATCAGGAAATATTCGATAAACCCCAGTTGTTTAATGACTCCAAATTCGTATTCGTATCTTTCGAGCACTTCTATGGAAGGGTCTTGGCCAAAACGAAAAGCCAGACCTTTTTCGCACAGTTGCCGTAAATATTGTTCGGTGGTAAGTCCTTCTGGAGGTGTATAGCGAGGCAGTTTGGTTTTTTTGAGTTCGAACTCAAAATTGCACAGACTGGCCACTTTTTGGGTATTGGTGATCGCTTCGGGTATATCCTTGAATTCATTGGCCATTTGTTGGGAGCTTTTCATAGAAAAGTCCTCGTGCTTCATTGTCAGGCGTCCCGGATCATTGATGTCGGCGCCGGTATTGATGAGCATCAGAATGTCCTGGGCTTCGGCATCATCGGCATTGAGATAATGACAATCGTTGGTGGCTACCAGCCCGATTCCGGTTTTTTGGGAGATCTCGATAAGGCCGTCATTGACGGTTTTTTGGTCGGGGATGCTGGCATGATATTGCAATTCAAGAAAAAAATTGCCTTTTCCAAAAAAAGTTTCATATCTTTGGGCGCAGGCAACAGCTTCATTCATTTTTTTGGACAAGATCAAGCGCGGGATTTTTCCCTGGATACACGCACTAAGGCCAATCAAATCTTGGCCGTAGATTTTAAGAAGCTCCTCATCGATGCGGGGTTTATAATAAAAGCCTTCCAAATTGGCGCGGCTAACCAGTTTGACGAGATTTTGGTAGCCTTGGGCGTTTTTTGCCAGGAGGACCAGATGATAGCGAATATCGTCAACTCCGGGCCTTTTTTGATCGCGGCGCTCATGAGCGACATAGACTTCGCAACCAATAATAGGTTTTATACCGCGGGCTTTGGCTTTTTTATAAAATTCCACGGCTCCATACATATTACCGTGATCCGTTATGGCGCAAGCATCCATTCCCAGAGCTTTAACTTTGTCCAGAAGCGGATCGATTTGCGCCAGACCATCCAGCAAGCTGTAATGCGAATGGACGTGCAGATGGGTAAATTTTGGATTCATATCTTGTGTTCCAGTGCCAGACTAGGTTTCTTAATCATACAATGGCAATCATAAAAAACAATACGAACAACCAGGTTGTTGTTCGTGCGGCGTTTTTTAAAATACCAAGTTATTGGATGATCTTTTCAGGATTAGTGCCGGTTAAATCCGCCATTTCTTTATTGAAGATGCAGTTTCGCAAGTCGAGATGATCGCTTACTTTTAAGTTGCGGGCAATGAGATTTCGCCGAACCATTGCGTTTTCGAGGCTGGCTGTACCGCTTAAGGTTGACTCGCTGATATCGAAAAAGCCGTTAATTTGCGCGCTTTGTAGAAAAACGTCGCCTTTGACCGTCAATTCGTCTTTTTTGTAATCGGTAACTTCGGTGTTGCGCATGTCTAGGTCGCCTAAAATAACAGCCTTGGACAGGCTTATGAAACCGCTGATTTTGGCGTTGCTTAAATGAAGCGATCCGGTGATGTTTAGCCCGACCATATTCATAGTTTGTCCTACCTTGATTTTTTCCATATCCAACCCGCCAAGAATTTTGCCCCGGCCAAAAAAGAACGATCCGTCAATAATAGAATTGACTAGCGAAATGTCGCCATTTACAATACTGTCTCCTAAGAAAATGTTGCCGGCTACCCAGCAATTGCTTAAATTAATGCCGGTGGAAACTTCTTTTTCGGCAAGCGAAAGGAATTTCAGGTTTTTGCCGGAAAAATCGATTTGCCGCCTTTCGACGATCGCACGGTCGATTTCTTGATCGATTTCCTCTTTGCCGAGTATTAAGATCGGTTTTCCGCCAATTATAAATTCTTCCATAGAGGCTTAGCCAAATGTTTTTTGGTTGTTGCTTTAATTGATTATAGCCGATTTCATCCGCTTTGAGCAATAGAATGTTTTAAAGATTTTAGAGATTAGCCGCGCTTACCACCCTTTATCGGATATCGGGTACATTGTCACTTTTTATCTCCGACTCTAAATTTTAGCGACACGTAATTTATTTTTTACATTATTTTTTTATTCTTGGCTCTGAATGCGGAAATCTGCTTTACATCAAAAAACAAGGCGGTTATACCTTGCTTTTGTTTTTAAAAATTATATTATCGGCCAATTCTTTCCAGAAGTGTTTTTTTAACCGCATCCGGATTTGCCCGGCCGCGGGTCGCCGCCAAGACCTGACCTACCAAAAATTGGAAAGCATTGCCTTTACCCTTGCGGTAATCCTCCACGGCCTTGGCATTTTTTTCCATCACCATATCAATCGCGGCGGCAATTTCACCTTCGTCGTTTATCTGGCTCAACTCCTTTTCTTTGATTATTTCCGTTGGATCGCCGCCCGCTACGACCATCTGGGCCAGCACCGCCTTACCGATCTTTGACGAAATTTCCCGCTTATATATCAAATTAATGAATTCTGCGAAATTTTCCGGAGTCGCCTTAAAATTTTGAGCGCAAAACTCTTTCCCCTTCAATAAACCGGTTACATCGCTGGTTAAATAATTAGCACAAAGCCTTGCTATTATAGCCTCTTGCCCAGCGGTATTGTCATTATCGCCTTCTTCGATGTTGGCCCATTCGCCAAGCTCGCTCATTGCCTGCTCATAAAAACTCCCCAACGCACGATTTGTCACAAACATTTCCAAGGTTGCCGCATCCAACCCGTATTGCCGCGCAAATCTTGCCCGCTTAGCGGCCGGCAACTCGCCAATCAACGCTTGCAATTTATCAATATCCTGGTGATTAATCGTCATTGGCGGCATATCCGGCTCCGGAAAATAACGGTAATCGTGGGCCTCCTCTTTTTTACGCTGCGAAAAAGTTCTCTGCCGGGCATCGTCCCAGCCGCGCGTCTCCTGAACAATCTTTTTACCATCCAACAGCACCTGCGCCTGGCGATCAATTTCAAAAGCCACCGAACCCTCAACAGCTTTAAGCGAATTCAAATTCTTAATCTCCACCTTTGTCCCGAGGCGTTTTTCCCCCGTTTCGCGGTCGATTGTTCCCAAACTGATGTTAACCTCCACTCGCAGTTTTCCTTTCTCCATATCGGCATCAGAAGCCCCCAGATAGCGTAATATCAACTGAAGTTCCTTTACGAATTCCCGCGCCTCTTGCGCGTTCTCTATATCTGGCTCCGTTACCAATTCCATTAACGGCACCCCGCCGCGGTTAAAATCAACCAGTGAATAATCCGCGCCGTCCGGATGCACCAGTTTACCGGTATCCTCTTCCATGTGTACCCGAGTAATGCGAATTTTTTTAGCCGTAACCGATGAATTCTGTCCGCCAATCTCCAAACAACCGCCCAAACATAACGGCTCATCATACTGGGAAATCTGGTAGCCCTTAGGCAAGTCCGGATAAAAATAATTCTTCCGATCGAATTTTGAACGCTCCAACAATCGGGAACCCAACGCTAACCCTACCATTCTCACCTTGCGAATAGCTTCTTCATTAGCCACCGGCAAAGTTCCCGGATGCCCCAAGCATACCGGGCAAACGTTGGTATTCGGCGCGCTGATATCCGGGCAGTTGAAGCACGAACAAAACATCTTGCTCGATGTTTTCAATTCACTGTGTATCTCCAGCCCGATTGTCGGAATATATTCCATAAAATCATAAGATTATTCGATCATGGATCACAGGATCTAAAAAATAATTTCTGATGACCTTGTGATTTTGTGATCTTGCGATCTTATTCTTACTTTCCCTTAACTATTTTGGGACCGCCCGAAGTCCCGATAATATCGGCGCCCGCCTTAATATAAGCTCGCGCTTCTCTGATGTTTTTAACATTGCCCGACGCTTTAATCAACAGCCCCGGCGCGTTCTTCTTCATAATCGCCAAATGCCGTGATTTCTCCTTTAACTCCCGCTCCTCCAGCGGATCTTTTGCGGTCGCGGTTTTAACGCAAATCCCTCCCGCCTGTTTAACCAGCCGCGAAACAAACGCGATCTCGGAATCCATTAGATAACCCGAACCGATGATTACCTTTGTTGGCAATATCTTGCACATCGCCGCCAAATCCTTATAAACATCCTCCCATCGCTCATGCTTAATGTCAGGCAACGGCGCCACCACGTCCAACTCATCAGCTCCGTTATTTTTCGCCGTCAAACCGATTTGCAACCGCTCCTCATGCGAACTGTCGCCAATAGGAGCATCTACAAGGCAAATAACTTTGGCCGAAGTTTCACGCAATTCGTCCTTGGCAAATTTCACCCACGGCGGATTCACGCATATCCCCCGAAAACCGAACCTTTTAACCTCGTCGCAAGTCCTTTTGATATCGTTGGCGGTTGCCTTGATATCGATATTAGTCTGATCGATCCGCGCCGCAATCGGCGCCTTTTGCGTTTTTTTTGTGGTCGGCATATTATTATTGGTTAGCAATAGGTTTATAATTAAAAAAGTTACTGTTCAATAATCCAATAATATCCTTGGTAATCGCTTCCGGCGGCCGATCGCCATTGACCACAGTAAACGCAATCTCCCCTTCAAGGCGCGTTAACGCCTTTTTATAATTTGCCGCCACCCTCTCCAAGACTCCCTTTTTTTCAAATAATTCTATAGACCGGCCGTTCTCCAGCATTCTTTTTATGCATACCGACGGCATCGCATCCAGATAAATTGTCAAATCCGGAGCCAAAAATTTTGAATTTATCTTCAAAAGCCAGTCCGTATCACAATCAATACTCCCATACGCAACCGACGAAAGAAAATAACGGTCGCAAATTATACTAACTCCCTTTTTTAACCAAGGTTGAATTTCCTTTTCCAGATGGTCGGCCCGGTCAGCCGCAAAAAGTAATTGAAGGCACTCCGAACTACAAATCCATTCATTCAACAACCGCCCGCGCACAAGCCCCCCCACCAAAAAATGCGTCGGCTCATAGGTAGCGCGAAACGCGCCCGACGGATGCGCGCTAAAATGGCTGATTACCGCCCCTGCTTGAGTCGATTTACCCGCACCATCCAAACCTTCGATCACGATAAATTTTCCCGGATATGGATTCTTCCGCATTTTACTTTTTTTACCGACATTAATTTACGCGCGCCAGTAAAAGACACACGACTGCGGCAAGTGCCAGACAAAGCCAAAAATAACACCAAACCGCAACAACCCGCGCCAACAAGGCAATTCTAACTCCAACAATGCAAGGTGCCTCAAACCCCGTGGGAAACCCCCAAGAAGCTGAATGTCTGATTTTTATTATAAGCGCGCGGCTTTTATTTTAAATTTGTGTTTCGGTACCATTAGTCGCCACCCTTCCCCCCTGCCATTGCCCGCGATAAAGACTCGCTTGCCCCGCTATCTGGTAGAACATCGCGTGCACCACCCGCGCCCCCATTTCAATCGTTATCTCGTTCTGTCCCAAATTTGCCATTCCAAAAGTCAATTCGCCGCGATAACCCGGACTGGCATTCCCGGTAAAGATCATCAATCCCGAACGAAAAACCGTCGTCCGCGGGCGAAACAATATCAAAATATCATCGGGTGTATTCACTTTTTCGATCGTTTTGATCAAATAGTACCTGCCGGGCACGAATTTATGGCTGGACCGAGCTTTAGGATCAAATTGCGCGATTGGCATTATATCCGGGGTTTTCCGTTCTTCAATTCCCAAAAATCCGGAACCGGATAACTCAAAAACTTCCCCTAGCCGCAAATCAAAGCCCGCGCCCTCCGGCGAATTCATTTCCCGTTCGCACAGACCCTCAACCAACCCTTTTTCCGCCACTAACCGGTGAAGTTCGTTGATACCTAATATCATGATTAAACGCCAAACCACAAGCTCCAAATTCAAAATAATTTTCAATGCCTAAATTTTAAACAATAAACTCGTTTAAAATTTGATCACTAAAATTTGCGGTTTATTTGAGTTTTGGTGTTTGTTGCTTGGAATTTTATTTATAAATTTTCTAATGCCTTCTTGAACTTAACCTCTAAATCGTCGTGCATCACCTTATGGAATTCAGGGTCATATCCCGTAACCAGCCCCTTTACCGCGCCGCAACATTCCTGCTCCAAACAAAATCCCACCGTGTGGCACTTGGGTGCAATATGCCACGCCAGCCAATCTAGCTTCTTTTGCTGCAACAATCCTTTGATCGCCACCACCTCCTTAATACTCAAACGGCGAAGCTCCTCCTCCGCGGTCGAACATATCCGTAACGGATAATAACCCGCCACCAGATTATACAGGTTGTAATCCTGCACCAAGTCTAATTTCAATCCGCGCGGTACCACAAAAATCGCGTCCCGCTCCTTAATACCAATCTTTACCAGTCTCTCGTAAGCTTCCATTGCCATACCCGCCGCGTCAAGATAATCATACAAATATTCCTTCGTAGCGCATATTGCCGGAGGAACCGATAAAACCGCATCGATAACATCTACCATCTCATGCGTCAAAGTCTTATCCTGAATATTCTTCCGGTAGACCCTCATAACCTCTGCCGCCCGCCGCGCCGAATAATATACCGAATCCACCGCCATTGGCACCGTCCGATGCCGCTTTTTATCACCCCAAACCCGCCACGCGGCCGAGGAAAACATCTTAATGCTGGCTGCCGCCGGATAATCGCGGGCAATCTTTTGCCGTTCTTCAAGCAACCCCATCCATTTCCCCTTCAAAACATCTTTATCCTTGACCGCGTCTTTAATCTCTCTTTCCAGCTTGCGGAAGCGAGCTTCCATTTCCGAGCTTATCAAAAAATCACTGCCTAAAATCTTGAAATTTTCTCTCGCAGTCCGGCCGCCCGAAAACTCGCGTGCCATATTGGAAACTCCCGGATCCTTAAAAATATTAGGATAAGGATACGTATTGCGCGGCGCGGCCAACCTCGTCGCATAAAGTAAATCCACTCCCGCACCCCTTAATTCTTTCTCGATTGCCTCCAGCAAAAACCCGACATCTTCAGGCATCCATTCTTTTTCGGCATCATACTCGCGGCGCAAAGATACCAGCGATTCAACTGGGAATTGAATAATCCCCGTCCCGTAAATACCGTATTGCAAAACTTTACTGGCCTCATCCTTTCCTACGCCCCGCAACAACAGCCTGTTTAAAACCTCAATGCTTTTTTCCGACGCGGCCCGATAAATATCAGCCGATTCGCGGTCGCCGGCAATCGCTTCCGGATAAACGATATCCTCGGGCACCGTGTCGGTACGCCGTCCCGATGCCATAATCGCCGACGCGAAAGTCAGGCCGGTAAACGCCGAATCAATGAACTTGCTCGCCTCATATGAGAACGAAAACGCCGGCGTAGTCGCCATCGACGCATGCCCCTTTAACGACGACTTGCGCAAAACGGTTCTGATTTTCTTATCAATATCCTGTCCCTTGTCGTGCGTTTCCTTTAAAATCGACTCTATCGATTTTCCACTGTATGTCAGCAAACCCGAAAACGCCACCAGTTTTTGCGGTTCCAGAACTCCGGTCTCGTCTTTCATTACCGGTGCAATCCCCAGAAATTTCAATTTAATATCTTTCGTTGACAACATTACCCCAAGATTTATGATTTTAGGATTTAAGATTTAGGAATTTAATTCATTCATAAATCATAAATCGCAATTCTTAAATCGGCATTTATTTTTCTTCTTCGGTAATCTTCGACGCCACCGCGCCCGACTGTCCCGCGTATTTATGATCTTTCTGTTTTGTATATGGGATGCCCGCAGGCCCGGAAAGCGTTTCGAACGTCATCGCGCAGATCCTCATACCCGCATACAAAATAATCGGCCTCGTTCCTAGATTGCCGAATTCCATTACCGCTTTGCCTGTCCACCCCGGATCGAAACGCGCCGCCGTCGAATGCACCACCAAACCAAGCCGACCCAAAGACGACCGCCCATCCAAACGCCCCATCAGATCGCTTGCCAAAGTTATCGTTTCTTTGGTTACCGCAATCACGAATTCCCTAGGCTGTATAATAAATGGCGCGCCATCTGCCACAACAACTTCTTGCATAAGGTCGCCGTTATGCTCGCTCTTAACATCAATGAACGAGTAATTCGAAGGCCGAAACATTTTAAAATTGTTTCCCAAGCAAAGATCCAAAGAACACGGTCCCAACTGTTTTTCAAAATTAGGCATCGGATCGATATTGATCTTGCCCTCCGCCATAAAACGCCGTATATCGGTATCGGATAAAATCATATATTTGTATTCAATCTATTATTATAACGTGTATCAATTCTACTGCCTATCTTGACAAAAAACAAAAAATATAAAATAAATTGCCCAAGGACAATCCCAAGCGGCACGCGGCAACAGTTATTACCTTTAAAAATTATGACGATAACTTAAAAAAACCAACCGCGTCATAGCCCAAACAACTCCCGTCTCAAAGGGAGCCACGTTAAATTTTAATAAAGCGGCGTTCATCGGGTTGCAACGTATCCGGGTCGATCTGGTCATTGCGACCAACCAAAGGGAACTCGGGTGTTTCAATACGCACCCCCTGGGGACCGATACGCACCGGCACCACCACCTTTGACAAACCCGCGCCAATACCTTCGGTCAAGCCCATAAAACGGTAAGGCGGAACCGACCACCTGAAAAGCGCCCTAAAAAACAACGCTCGCCATCGTTTGCGCCAGGACAAACCCGGCTCAATAATAAATTCATCCTCGCTAACTTCGATTGCGCACCGCCGGAACTTTTCTTCGATTACATGGTCCCGGTAAAGCTCCCTTAAGATCTTTTCCACATTGGGATCTTCCATAAATCCGCAATAAACCTGAACCGATGAAACATTTTGCCCGAAGTGAATAACATGGTAATGGCGCTTCACATAAGGAGCCCGCACTTGTTCAACGCTGAAAAACAATACATCGCGAGGTACCACGCCATAGCACTTAAGATACAGCCTCAACTTGACCGGAATCGGACATTTCAGGGTTTTTACCGCCCGCGAAGTGATAAATACCGCCGCGCGATCCGACTGAACCAGGTTTCTGGCCCGTTCCGCCGATAGGACTCCGCCTGCGCTATCAACACGCCTTTTTAAATCCAAAAACCACTGGATATCGCGATTTACCGAGTAATCCTCATGTGCCGCCATGACTATCCTCCAGCCCCACCTCCAGACCGCGATCGCCAAAAAAATCGCGGCGCCGGTAAAAAAGGGGATATAACCTCCTTCCAGGAACTTAAAACTATTGGCAACAACAAAATACAGATCCAACAGCAAAAGAACGCCAAAAAAAGCTGCTGCCATCCAAACCGGCCACTTCCAATGGCGCAGCGCCAAAACCAGCATTGATAATGTCGTAACCAGCATTACTCCCGATACCGCAAACCCATACGCCGCCGCCAAGCGCACCGACGAACCAAAAACAACCACTAAAAGCGCGCTGCCCGTAAACAAAGCCCAATTGATTGCCGGCAGATAAATCTGGCCCTCCGTCTCGCGGTTCGTGTGAATCACCTGGAATCTGGGCAACAGTCGCATCGCCATCGCCTGGGAAACCAGCGAATAAATACCAAATATCATCGCCACGCTGGCAATGATCGCAGCGATTGTTGACAAGATTATCATGGCCGGCAAAGAAAACACCGGAACCAGACTGTAAAATATATTTTGACTTAATACTGCCTGGCCGCTCATAATAAACGCCGCCTGCCCCGCATAATTAAGCGCTAACGCGGGAAATACGATAAAAAACCATCCCACCCTAATCGCCCGCCGCCCAAAATGGCCCATATCAGCATAAAGCGCCTCAACTCCAGTCAGGGAAAGGAATGCGGCTCCGACCAGCGCCAGAGACCCGGACGCGCCTAAACTCAACATCAATCCCATTGCCGTCGATGGATCAAGAACCTTCTCAATAATAGCTGGGTATTGCACGATCTGCCGGACACCCAACAACGCTAAAACTATAAACCAAACCAGCATTACCGGGCCATAAACCCTGCCCACCCGGGCAGTTCCTTTTTTCTGAAAATAAAAAACAAAAAATAACAACAATACCGTAACCGGTACCACCCAAGCAGCCAACCATGGCTCAACAAGCTTTAAGCCCTCTACCGCCGACAAAACCGAAATCGCCGGCGTAATAACACCCTCACCAAAAAGTAGCCCCGCAGAAAACATCAGTAATAATAGCAACGGCCCGATATGGTTGCCGCCCTGTTTCTGTAAAAGTCCAAAAAGAGCAAAAACCCCGCCTTCCCCCTCGTTATCCGCACGCAACACAAAAGTAACATATTTCAAGCCAACAATCAGCACCAAAAGCCAGAATATAAGACTGGCAACACCGGCGGCATGTTCGGCCGAAACCTGCAATCCCCGGCCGCCAAAAAAAACTTCATTTAACGCATATAGCGGTGAAGTGCCTAGATCGCCATAAACCACCCCCAAAGCGCCGACAACCAAAGCTGTCGCGGTTGTTTTCCTTTTCATGCCAAAATTTCAAAGCCCCGCTTTTGGCAGGGCGTATT
This sequence comes from uncultured Candidatus Saccharibacteria bacterium, assembly GCA_964470995.1. Classification (GTDB taxonomy): domain Bacteria; phylum Patescibacteriota; class Minisyncoccia; order Minisyncoccales; family UBA5738; genus UBA5738. Next base: position 25,218 of record CAYYEP010000012.1, on the reverse strand, counting down.
GAAGTTTTTTATTTGTTTAGTGTTTGGCTAGTCAACGATATCAATCCCCATATTGCGCGCGGTTCCCCCGATAGTCCGCATCGCCGCTTCAACAGTGGACGCGTTCAGATCCGGCATTTTCTGTTCGGCAATTTTACGCAACTGAGCTTTAGTGATCTTGCCCGCCTTTTTTCTGTTGGGCTGCCCTGATCCGGTTTCAATACCAGCCGCTTTTTTTAAAAGCTCCGATGCCGGCGGCTGCTTCAGCTTCAATACAAATGTCCTATCTTCGTAAACCGTGATCTCCACCGGTACCTTAAAACCCATCATCGGCCGGCTCATATCGTTAAACTGTTTGACAAATTCCCCCAGATTAATTCCGTGGGGTGCCAAAGACGGCCCAATCGGCGGTGCCGGAGTGGCCTTGCCAGCCTGTATCTGAAGCACTAACACTTTTTTTATTTTTTTTGCCATTCTTTTACGGATTGCCCGCAACCAAGATTTTTCAGCCTCAGACGCCATTCAGCTTACTCCGGCTGCTGGATTCGGGAGATCCTTTAAACTTTAATATTGAAATTTTTTTAGATTTTTTTTATCTGTAGCGAATCCAATTCCACCGGCGTATCCCGTCCGAACATATTCACCAACACCTTTACCTTGCCACGCTCCCGATCAACTTCTGAAACCTTGCCTTCCGAATCTTTGAACGGACCGTCATTGATTTTAACCAGATCGCCCACATTTACCTCGATATTGAATTCGGGCTCCGCCATCTCCATTCTCTTCTTAAGGCTTGTTATTTCATCCAAAGATACCGGTATCGGCGTCGTTCCCGCACCCACAAAACCCGTCACATTGGGTGTATTGCGCACCACATACCACGAATCATCGGTTACAATCATCTCAACCAGAATATAGCCCGGATAAATTTTCTCTTCCACAGTTTTGCGCTTGCCTTCTTTAATCTTGATCTTTTTTTCCTTGGGAACAATCACGTTAAAAATCTTGTCCTCCATCCCCAAAGACTCAATCCTTTGCTTGAGGTTCTTGGCAACTGCCTCTTCATAACCCGAATAAGTATGGATCACATACCAGTTCTTTTCGGGCATTATTTGTTGTTTTGGCATTTTTTTTCAGACTAAAATATGTCCTTGGTATACGGCTACTCACCAAAAACGAACTTTTGCAGCAAAGCCGCAAACCCCCAGTCGAGAGTTCCAAAAAAGATTGCCATCGCCAGCATAAAACCCACCACCGTAAGTGTGTAATTCAAAAGCTGCTGACGGCTCAACCAGTTGACCTTTTTCATTTCAAGCCGAACTTCCTTCAAAAAAGTTATGATTTTACTAATAATTGCCATAGAAATAAGATTGGTCCGCCCGCTTTTCCGCCAAATCCAGCGGCATTGCGGTTTTCAAAAAAGCCCCGCGGGCTCTGTTCGGATAATACCAAACATCCCCCGATTTGTCAAAGCCGGTAATTATGGCCAACCGGACTATACATCCAGGTTTTTTACATTCTTAGCCATGGTCTGGATAAACTTCTTGCGTGGCAAAACTTCATCGCCCATCAACATATCAAACACTCCATCCGCCTCAATCGCGTCTTCGACATGCACCTGCAAAAGCACACGGTTTGCGGGATTCATGGTCGTTTCCCACAATTCATCTGCATTCATTTCACCAAGCCCCTTGTAACGCTGAATATTTAACCCTGGCTTTGTAAACGTTTTCAATATCTCGTTTTTTTCATCCTCGGTATAAGCATAACGCACCTCTTTCTGCGCCGCCATCTTATACAGCGGCGGCTGGGCAATATACACATAGCCTCTGTCTATAAGCGGCCTAAAGTAACGGTAGAAAAGCGTCAATAGAAGCGTCCGAATATGGTTACCGTCGGAATCCGCATCCGCCATAATCACAATGTGCTGATAACGCAATTTCTCCAAATTAAAATCTTCTGCCACCGCCGTGCCAAGCGCAATGATCAAAGCCTTAACCTCTTTTGACTCCAGCATTTTATCCAAACGCGTCCGCTCGACGTTCAAAATTTTGCCGCGCAATGGCAATATCGCCTGAAACCGCCGGTTGCGAGCCTGCTTTGCCGAACCGCCTGCCGATTCTCCTTCCACAATATATAGCTCCGAATCTTCTGGAGACCGCGACGTGCAATCGGCAAGCTTTCCCGGCAACGACAATCCATCCAAAATACCCTTGCGCAATACAGTCTCGCGGGCCGCTTTAGCCGCTTTGCGCGCTTTATGCGATAGAATGCATTTTTCCACAATTGCCCGCGCATCATTAGGGTTGCGCTCCAAAAAATCAGTAAGTGCTTCAGTCACTACGCCTTCCACCGCATTCTTCGCCTCCGGATTGCCAAGCTTTCCCTTGGTCTGGCCCTCAAACTGCGGCTCCCGAACTTTAACCGACACCACCACTGTCAAACCTTCGCGTAAATCCTCGCCGGTAAGATTCTCATCGCTGGATTTCAAGAAATTATTCTTGCGCACGTAATCGTTAAACACGCGCGTCATTGCCGATCGAAAACCAGTTAAATGAGTCCCCCCTTCGGCAGTAACAATATTATTGGCAAAGCTTTGCTCATAACATTCAAATTCATCAGTATAAATAAACGCCGCCTCCACCTGAACATCGTTCTTCTCGCCCGCAGCGTAAAACGCATTGGCCTGAGTCGCGTTCTTGCCCCGCGTAAGGTACTTGACGAAAGAGCATATACCTCCCTCAAAATAAAAAGAATACGAAGATCGCGGCTCAACTGCTTTGTTAACAATATTGATCCTTACCCCCTTGGTCAAATAAGCTTGCTGGCGCAAATGGGTAATTATCCGCTTTGTATCGTATTTTATCTCCTTGAATATTAACGGATCCGCATCAAACGTTATCGTCGTTCCTTGTTTGTCGCATTTTCCGATTTTTTTAACCGCCGCCCGCGGCTTACCGCGGTCGTATTCCTGCACATAAACCCCCCCATCGCGGCATACTTCAGCCTTAGACCAAGTTGATAGCGCGCACACAACTGAAACCCCCACGCCATGCAAACCGCCCGAAACTTGATAAGCTTTATTTTCAAATTTCCCCCCCGCGTGCAACGTAGTTAAAACAATCTGCAGCGCCGAAACTTTTTTTTGCGGATGAATATCCACGGGAATACCGCGCCCATCATCCCTTACCTCGATACGATTGTCCGGCAAAAGATCAACATCAATATTCTTGCAAAAACCGGCCATCGCCTCATCAAGCGAATTGTCAACAACTTCCCAGATAAGATGATGCAAGCCATCCAGTCCGGTCGAACCGATATACATCCCGGGGCGCTTGCGCACCGGATCCAGTCCCTCAAGGACGGAAATGTCCTTAGCGCTGTATGATTGTATTTTTTTGTCTTTGTCGGTATCTTCCATAGCCTTGATTAATTATTTTCAGATAAAGAATTTTTTTTTACTTTCCAACCCGCATTTTTTTCAATCGCGGCAATAGTTTTTTCCTGCCATTCGCTTATTTCTTTGGGTTCTAATGTTTTGACATGCGACTGAAGCTTGAATTTTATAAGAATATTTTTACTCCTTGCCTGCGGATAAATATAAGGTTGATCCGGAATCTCTATTGACTTTATCAGCTTATCATCATCAACAACGCGCGCCGCGTCAACAACACTGGCGGATACAGTTTCAACCGGAACATCGACCGAAATATCCCGGATCGCCGCCGGATGAGTCGATATCGGCTTATAATCGTTCTTGCGCGTCGCTGATTTCGCCACTTCATCCACACTCAACTCAAAAACGATTACCGGCTTAACCCCGGCCGCCGCCGCTACTTTATCGCTCAACTGGCCCAAATAACCCACCGTTCTCTTGCCAATAGTCAACTGCGCCGTTTTTGCCGGATCATAGACAATCCCGCCGCCGCCGTTTTCGTTGCCTGCCGGAATGAAAGCGCATATTTCAATTCCCAGCCGCCGCAAGGCGAATTCGATCGCGCCCTTCACCTCAAAAAAAGTTCCTTTCTTTGAAAACCCGGCCAGAATCGTCGGCTCATTTCGTTTACCAGGACCGAATATTTTGCCAATCTCAAACTGGTTCAACTCTTCCCGTTCCTGATTCTTCAAAATATTTTTCGTCAAATTTATCAAAAGACTCGGCCTCATAAAACCCAAATCCGCGTTCACCGGATTTTTTATCTCCAGAAGGTCTTTTGCTTCGTAACCGAACTTTTTACAATCAGCTTCGGAAACAAAAGTATAATTCCGGGTTTCCGACCAGCCGCAAGCAATTAACGCATCGCGCAAAATAACCTTCCATAACCAAAAATAATTGGCTGCCGGCGGCAATAACGGTCCGCAAGGCGCAAACGCCGCCACCTTGTCGTAACCGTCAATCCGGCCGATCTCTTCGATCAAATCTTCAGCTATCATTACATCAGTCCGGCGCGTCGGTGACATCACCTCCAAATTAGTTTTATTCCCTTTTCTAACCCCAAATCCCAGCGCTTCAAGAATCTTCTTGGCCCGCGCGCTCGGAATCTGCACCCCCAAAAGGCTCTCTGCTTTCTCCATATCTAAAACAATTTTTTTGGGTTTGGCAGGGATTGGATTCCGATCCACCGCCCCCAGCGCAATCTGCCCCCCGGAAATTTGCGCCACAATATCCGCCACGCGCCCAACTACCTCCAAAGTCTGACCCCGATCCAAATCGTGCGAAAACCTCGCCGACGCATCAGTTACCAAACCTAGATTTCGCGACGCTAACCGCACCATCCGCGAATTAAAATTAGCCGACTCCAAAACAATCGCCTTGGTATCCTCTGTAATTTCAGCACGTTTGCCCCCCTTAATACCGGCAATCGCAATAGGTCCGGCATCATCGGCAATCAAAAGCATTGCCGGCGTCAATTGATATTTTCTATCTCCCAAAACATCAATCATTTCGCCGTCGGCGGCATACCTGACCGTTATTCTTTTAATCTTGCCCCGCCCCGGCGCCAATTTATCCAAATCAAATGCGTGCAACGGCTGGCCGGTTTCCAACATTACGTAGTTAGTCGCGTCCACGATATTATTGATTGCCCGCATTCCACAGACGGCCAAACGCTCCTGCATCCATTTCGGCGACGGCCCCACTGTGACGCCGGTTACCACTTTTGCTGAATATCTTGGACAACCCGCCGCGTCCGCGACCCGCACATCAACCAGCGATTTAGTAAGCGTAATATCTTTTTTCTTAACCGCTCCACCCTTTGGGAAATTCAATTTGTAACCCAAAATAGCCGCGATCTCCCGCGCAATTCCAATATGCGAAAAACAATCGGGCCGGTTGGACAATATCGAAATATCAAAAATAGTGTCCTTACCCGATTTCTCCATCGCTTCCACCTCAAAACTGTGGCCGATTATCAATCGCGCCAGTTCTTTCGGCTCCGGAAGCTTTTTGTCAATAAATGATTGCAACCAATTGTAACTAAACAGCATAGTCAACCATCAACCCCTAACCCTTAACCATTTACAATATGAATTAATTCACATTGTTAAAAATTAATAATTAAAGGCCGAAAGTTATTCTTAGAATTGATCAAGGAATCTTTGGTCGCTTTCGTACAACAATCTGATGTCGTTAATTTTGTATTTGATCATCGCCAAACGATCCACACCGATGCCAAACGCAAATCCCCGCCAAAACTGTGGATTCAAACCGGCATTCTTCAATACATTGGGATGCACCATCCCGGCGCCCATTATCTCCATCCAACCGGTACCCTTGCACGCCGAACAACCCTTTCCCGAACAATGCACACATCGCAGATCCACTTCAAACGAAGGCTCCGTGAACGGGAAAAACGACGGCCGCAACCTGATATTCTCTCCCGCCGCGATATTCCTTGCCATCTCCGCGCGCTTATTTTGCGGATCAGCTTCAACTTCGCAATCGCAAAAAAACTGCTTGAAAAATTCGTCGATTATCGATTTAAAATTGGCCACCGAGGTATCTTGGTCCACCATTAAACCCTCGATTTGATAAAAATTAGGTTCATGCGACGCGTCCACCGCATCGCGCCTAAATACCCTCCCGGGCGCAATTATCCTCAACGGCGGCTGGTGGCATTCCATGTAACGCACCTGCCCGGGGCTGGTATGGGGACGCAAAATTGAACCGTCCCCCAAAAACAACGAGTCAAAAGCGTCACGCGCCGGATGCTCTTTTGGAACGTTCAGCGCATCAAAATTATACCATTCGTTTTCCACCTCCTGGCTTTCCACGATCTCAAATCCCATTCCGTTAAAAATTTCGATCACCCGGCCCTCCACCAAAGATAACGGATGAATATGGCCTATCTCTGGCTTAACTCCCGGCAAAGTAACATCAAAAAAAACCTCGCCGCCGCTTTCCCTCGCCGTTTTTAAATCGCGCTCTTTATTTTCATAAATTACCGTAATTTCCTGCTTTATTTTATTGGCTTCAATTCCCGCAACCCCGCGCTGATCTTTGGACAATTGCCCCAGCGAACGAAAAAACAACCCCAAAACTCCATCCTTATCAAGATATTTTTTATAAATCAAAACCAATTCTTCATGATCCGCCGCCTGAGCAATTTCGGCCGCCGCATCCTCCCTAATTCTTCCCAGTTGCGATATGTCCATAATATTACTAACCCAATATTATATTTTAACCCAATTTAAACCCCAGCGCAACTCCTGAAAAACAAAAAAACGCATTAAAAACGTTTTTATGATTGAAGAAACAAAAAAATAACTTCCGCACCGTATTTTGCGCCTAATTTTGACCGAGCAAGAGCCAAGGAAACGATGAAAACCCCAGCCTGCTCGTTTTACCGCCGTCATTTTGCCGAACAAGAGCCGACGGAGGGATTTGAACCCACGACCTACTGTTTACAAAACAGTTGCTCTGCCACTGAGCTACGTCGGCAAAATTATGACGGTCGCTACAAAACAGTTGCTCTGCCATTGAGCTACCCGGCAAAATCCAATTCATTTTAACTACCGGCCTAAAAAAAGTAAAGCCCATAAATGGGCTTTGCTTAGCAGGCTCGTTAATTACCATTGAAAAGGATCCTTGAACTTTCGCTTCCTTGCCCCGCGCTTTTTATGAGTTTGCGATTGATTCTGATTATGCGCCTTTTGGGTCTCTTCGGGCAACGCCACTTTAGCAACCGAAAGCTGTACCGTTTCAATCTGCGCTTGGGCTTGCGTGATGGCAGCGCGAACATCAACTTGTTCCAGCTTTCCTTCGCCATCAAGCGTCGCATTCTGCCCAGCGGCCCTATCCTGATGCATTATCGGGTTCTTGGCTTTCACCATACTCTTGAGATCGTGCCAATAATTATCTAAAACCTCCCCGTCCTTCGCACGCTCCACTTCCGCCTTCTGCCGCAGTTTCGTCATATATTCATTAATCTTGTTTTCGGCCTTCAAAACCATCACTCGGCCCCGCATTAGCATCTTTTGCACAAAATCCAACCAACTAAAATCCCGAAAAAAAGGAACTTTCTTAATCCCCGCCACGCACAAATTCTTAGCCGCCTGACCCAAATTAACCGCCTCCGCCGATCCCGGAATGGCCGCCGTGCGCTGGGCAAACGGCATCCGCCGGATCAATATAGATACCGCGCCAGCAATGCCGATCCCGAATAATGAAACTAAAATGATCTCAATCATGCCATATTGCCCCTTCTGGGAGCTAAGCTTTATATTTCATAGCGTACGACATTTTTGACAACGATATTTTCGCCCACCTTGGCAATCGCTTCCTCCACAAGATCCTTCACCGTTTTGGAAGGATTCTTGATCCAAGGAGACTCCATCAACGTTGCCGGATCACTACCCATCGCTGCAAACTGCAAACAAAGCTCGTGCGCCAAACTTTTAAAATCATCCGATTTGGCCACAAAATCAGTCTCGCACCGCAATTCCAGCATCACGCCAATCTTTCCGGTAGAATGAACATAGGCTTCGATCCTGCCCTGACCGGCGATGCGATCCCCTTTCTTTGTGGCAACCTTCTTGCCCCACTCTTTAAGCAAATCCTTTGCCTTGCCAATATCACCTCCAGCGGCCTCCAAAGCTTTTTTGCATTCGCCGATCGAAATTTCGGTTTCGTCGCGCAACTGTTTGATAAGTTCAATATTCACCATGATTTTCGGAGATTATTTTAACAAAAAAATGCCCCAAAATACTTTTAGATAATCCAAAAGCTATTTATTCTCGACTGCGGGCTTATTCGCTTCCGCGATCTTGCGGCCGGCCAGCACCGCTTCCTTCAGCTGTGTCAGTATATAACCTACCGAAGACATCGAATCGTCATTCGCGATGATTGCGTAATCCGCCGTATCGGGATCAATATTTACATCCGCAATTCCCACTACTTTAATATCATTCTCACGCGCCTCTTTTACCGCCAATTTGTCCTTCTTCATATCTATCACAAAAATAGCTTCCGGCATCTTTTCCATCAGTTTAATGCCTCCCAGTTTTTTCTCAAGCACCTTAAGCTCCTTGCCGAATTCCGACTGTTCTTTTTTGGTGTATTTTTCAAACTCGCCCGCGCCAAGCTTACGCTCCTGCTCCTTAAAATACGCAATACGCTTATTAATTATCTTGTAGTTGGTAAAAGTTCCGCCTAACCACCGTTCGCTCACATAAGGCATTCCGCAAACCAACGCCGCCTCCTTGACCGGTTTCTTAAACTGGGTCTTGGTTCCGACAATCAAAATAATCTTTCCTTCGCCCACAATTTTCTCCACGTAATCCAAAGCTTCTTGGAATCTGTCCTTTACCTTTTCGAGATCAATTGTGAAAATAGTATTGCGCACACCCGAAAGATAAGGCCTCATTTTTGGATGAACTTTCGATTTTTTGTGGCCGAATTGCAACCCGGCCTTCGTCATATCTTCAATTGAGAGATTCGCTTTCATATTGTTATCAAAATTTATGTATTCTTTGACCTTAGATTGTTCTCCTGTAAAACACCGGTTGGTGTCGTTAATCGTTTCGATAACGAGATGGCCAAAGGATGCATACTCTGGCGCCCGCCGACCCCAACCGGGCCGAACGGACATAACACAACCACAATAACACACACATCAGCTTTTTTCAAGTTCGGCCGGCTTCCCCCGCCAATCTTGCCAATTTGTTAATTTTAAGGTATGCTGTCTTTGTCATTTGAAATGTGCCGTTTTGGCATTAAGCTTTGCGTGCACGTTTCGGAAAAAACGTAAACTGCTATAATATGAAAAAAGACATCCATCCGAAGTATTACCCAAACGCCCACGTTAAATGTTCGTGTGGTGCCACCTATGAAATCGGTTCAACCAAAGAATATATTGAAACCGAAACCTGCTCGGCTTGCCACCCATTCTACACCGGTAAAGCCAGATTGATAAACGCCATGGGCCGCGTCGACAAGTTCTTGAAGAAAGTTGCCAAAAAAGAAGCCTTGGCCAAGAAAAAATAATTTTGTCCGATTTTTTTGGACAACACTGCGAACCCGGCCAAGCACATTAGAAAATTTTGTGATTGAGGCGACTGCCCAAACGTACGGCAACTAGAAAATTTGTACCTTAATCTCGCAGATGGCACAAAACCCCCAAAGAGGGTTGAAGCAGTTACAGAATTCCTACCTCTAAACACAGAAATTTCGTAAATTTCATGCCAAAAACCCTATCTGCGAAAGAGGAATATGACAAACTGCTAACCCAACTCAGTGATCCTGAGCTGATTTCGGATTGGGAAAAATTTGAAATCCTAAACCGCAAAAAAACCCATTTGGAAAAGGTTATCGAAAAAGAAGATGAGATCACCTGCCTTACCAACCAGATCGAGGAGAACCGCCTAATCTCAATATCCGAAGAAGATCCCGAATTAATGTCGCTTGCCGAAACCGAAATCGGCCAGCTAAAGGCCCGCAAAGAATTCCTCGAAAAAGAACTGGCCGAGATAATTAAAGCCGAAAGCAAGCCCGCCGGCCCGGAAGCGCTGGTCGTGGAAATTCGCGGCGGTACCGGAGGTGAAGAAGCCGCTTTATTCGCGGCCGATCTTTACCGGATGTACTCGCGCTTTGCCCAATCTAAAGATTGGAGAACAAAGATTCTTGATTCCAACCAAACCGAAATCGGCGGTTATAAAGAAATTATTTTCGAACTCAAAGGCAAAAACGCCTGGGATTTGATGAAATACGAAGGTGGCGTCCACCGCATTCAGCGTATTCCTGTTACCGAGAAAAACGGCCGCGTACACACCTCGACGGCTACAGTCGCAGTTCTGCCTAAACCCAAAAAAAGCGAGATTACCATCCGCCCCGACGAAATCGAAGTGCAATTCTGCCGCTCTTCCGGACCCGGAGGCCAGTTCGTCAATAAACGGGAATCAGCCGTACGCATTACTCACAAGCTCACGGGACTGTCAGTTTTCTCCCAAACCGAACGCAATCAACTCCAGAACCGCGAAAACGCCATGGCCTTGCTAGAATACCGCCTTCAGGAAAAAAAGCGCGCCGATGACGAAGCAGCCTTTGGCGGCGCCCGCCTTGCCCAAATCGGCACCGGCGAACGTTGCGAAAAAATCCGCACCTATAACATACCCCAGGATCGCGTCACCGATCACCGCGTTAAAAAAAGTTGGCATGACATCGAGAACATCTTCAACGGCGAGATCTCCGGCATTATCGCCGATATCGCCGCCGAACTCGATAAATCTTCCGAACTCAAATAACCCCCTTAAGCAACTCAAAACCCGCTCACATCGCGGGTTTTGTTTTAATTATTCAATAAATCATAAATCGCCCCACGCAATTCATATATTCTAATACCCCTCGATCGCCGCGATATCGTCGGCATACCCCTGGGTGATGGCCATTACGTTATCGCCGTAGAAACGGTATTTAACATTCACCGTACCCGCGAAATAAATCATAGCCGCCCGCCATTCACCATCGTAGGTTTGCGATGTTGCTCCGTAATCCGACACGTAAAGCGCCGTTGCCAGGAACGCATCGGAAATGTTCCATGGATTACCCGGCCGTCCCAACAATCCCTGCAATCGCGAACTGTAAAGATTCCATGTCGAAGGAATAAATTGTCCCGGACCCATCGCGCCCCCATAACCGAAACTCATCGGGCACGACACGCGCGTCGCGTGCGGATCCTTGCCAAGCGCGGTAACAATCGAGATAAAAGGCGAAACATCGCGAGTCGGCTTCATAACGTTGGCCACATACGCCCCGGTATTAATGTTTATACCCGCACCGGTAACATCGTTTTGCAGATAACACTGTCCCACATTCTTGCCGATATTGGATTCCTGTGTCAGTATTGCCAAAATGAACGCCGGCCGCACGCCAGTTTGAGCCGCTGCGGCTTTGGCATACGCATAAGCTTGCTCGAAATTAGGCGCATCAGTGTCCGCCACACCGGCCAGCGCAAACAACCTGGCTTTAATCTTGGCGATCACCTGCGCCGTCAGTTTTTTGGCGGTAGTTGTCTGTTCCAACTCAGCGTTTTTTACCGCCAAAGTCTTATTGTATTCGCTGTTTGTCTGTTCGTGCGCCTGCTTTTGCAACAACTTTAATTCGGTCGCTTTTTCCAAATTGCCTTTCTCGGCTTCCAGTCCGGATTTCTGGTCTTCCAGTGAAGTTTTTAAACCCTTAATATCCTGCAAAATTTGGTTGGACTTGTCATTCAAATTCTCCAAATACACTAAATTATCAAAGAAAACAGACAACTTCGGTTCCGCGATCAATGTTTGCAACAATGGTGTCCGATCCTGTTCATCGATCTCGCGAATGATTGCCGCCAGATATTTCTGGGAATCGGATATTTTAGTACCGGTAACCTCAATCGACGACTCCGTGTCTTGAATCTGCAATTTAAAATCCCCGATCATGGCGTTGCTTTGCTTAATTTGCACTGACAGCGAATCAATCTTTGATCTCAATGAATAAATCTGATTTTGCAAAGTTTTCTTTTCAGTTGAGGTACGCGCAATATCGTTATCATACTGTTTAGCCAACGCTTCATACTTTTCCAAAAGCGCCTGGCACGACTCTTTGGTTGTGCACTCGCCGGTCTCTTCCTCCGCAAGAACTGCAAAACCAAAACACAGCGATGCGGCAATAATTACCGCACCGCCAATCGAAAAAAGTTGTTTAAAAATGATTTTCATGGCTTGTTAGGGTTAAGCGGCTCCCGCCGCCATACGCAGAAAAAACCAAAACAGCCCCAAATTCAAGATCTACGCTTTTCCTTCGGATTGCTCCTCGGTCACCACATCCTTTTCCCTCTTCTCAACCTGCGCCACATCGTCCACCCTCTCCTCGATCGCCTCAGCCAGTTCGGCTTCTACGTCCGCCGCCGGAGCCACCAAAGCAACAATCTCTTCCGCCTCTTTTAGTAATTCCACTTTTCCGGTGGTAACGAGATCCTTAACCATAATTGCATCGTCAAAAGAAACCAGCTTGGAAATATCTATCCTGATCTCGCGCGGTAAATCCGCGGGCAAAGCCTTCACCGTAATCTCGGAAATATTTTTTATGAGAGTTCCGCCTAGATCCGCCACTGCCGGCGAAACACCTTCAAATACGAGCGGCACTTCAGCTTCAATCTCTTTGGTCAAGTCGGGCTGATACAAATCAATATGAATTACCTGGCCGCTAAGCGGATCGGCATCGTAATCGTTAATCAAAACCATAAACACCGCCTTTTCACCCTCCACATTAAGCGAAACCAGCGAGCTCTTGCCGGTCTGGCGGAAAACCTTATAAAATTCCTTACTGTCAACGCAAAGATTCTTGTTGGCAAGTTTCGGACCGTATAAAACCGCAGGGATCATACCTGAAGCGCGCAATTCCTGCGTATCCCGTCCCTTTTCGTTTCTTAATTTAGCTTGAAGTGTGAACATATTATATTTCCCCTCGCAGAAAGGATCTTTTGTTATTTACCCGCCATAATACCTCGGGGCTACGCCCCGGGTAGTTTATTTGTTGAATCTGCCACCTTAAATGCCCCCCTTGATCGCTTTTTTCTCAAAAGGGGCAATACAAACAAAAACGCGCGCAAACTCACATTGTTACCTTACAATAAACCTTTTTTCCAAATTTTTCAAGGTCGGCGCCACATCGGTATATTCCAACTCGCTCATTGGCAACATTGCCGGTCCAAAAAATCCCTGCCGCCGGATATCCTGCGCCTTTTGTGCCACTTGCTCTCTCACTAAATCCCAATAGGGATGATCGAAACAATCCGCGGCCTCCGACAACCTTCCGTTATGAATACTGTAAGCCGCCGCACTCACAATTGGCGGTCCGTCAAAAAAAGATATACCCGAATTCTGTTTTACCGGCATCAATGGTCCATTATGCGATCCGCGCATAAAACCCGCCACCAAATGTCCTATCGAATAAGGAGATAATATCTCGCCCGAACCCGGAAAATCCTTCTGGGTGCGCACCAGCATTATCGGATCATCCTTCCCCACGTACTTGCCCGCAATATTATGCAAACGCGTCGTACTCAATACCGCCGCCTGCTCACCGCTGGCACGCGAATAAACCGCCTCTACCACAAACCGCTCCTGATCGCGCAGTAAAACCGCAATGTCATATATTTCTTCGGGAGAATTCAGCTCAATTACCCGTTCCGCATCGGCATCGGCCACATCCATGATCCGGAAAGTATATCCCTGCCGAATACGGGACGACAACACCAATCCCGAATTATGCATCGGATCGCAATAAGCCAAAAAAGTCGGCAAGTTAAAGGCCCCCGGATCGGTTTTGTCCGCGGCAATAAACAAAAAAGGTTCGGCCGGACGCTCCTCAAACTCCATTTCGGCCACCGCCGGTCCCAACCCCTTGCAAGTGCCTTGAAATTCGGTTTTCAATAAATCTTGTCCCGCACCGTAAAGCCCCTGCTCTTTAGCCACCTTAAATCCCGCCGCAAACGCATCCCAACAAAGCCTATGCACCTTATCGCTGGAAACACCCAGAACGTGCGTCCCCAAAATCGCGATATCGTCACCCGTCGCCGTCACCCGGTAGTCTATCAGAATTCCCTTGTTTCTCGATTTAAGATGGTTTTTGACCGCCTCAAACAACTCTACCGACGGTTTTATGTGGCCGCCAATCGCGCCCAGATCCGCCTTAATGACTGTTAGTGTTATTTTCATTTGTTTTGGTTTTGGAATAGATGTCAAGCCAAACATAAGTACTTGCTCATATATATTATATACCAAAATAACCGCCTCACGGTATTATTTTAGTTTAGTCTTTTTGATCTTTATATTTTCCCGTTCAACCAAATAATTATCTTCTCGGCATAAAAGCTTGTCAGCTCCTTTTGTGCCCAAGCAATGCTTTGAGTTTACTAAGGCCAATTTCATCGAATACTCAATATCGTTATTCGACGCCAACATCCCGCTCATAAATCCTGAACCAAAAGCATCGCCCGCCCCAGTTACATCAATAACCTTATGCGACTTCGTCTTTCCCGAATAAATTATTCCATCAACGACTATTACCGCGCCCTCGCGGCCTTTTGTAATCACATTTATACCCTGATGCAGCCGTACCGTCTCGGAAATTATCTTTTTCTCGTTATGATAATCTATTCCGGTAAGCATCGCCGCTTCTTCGCGGTTCAAAATAAGCACATCGATGCGCGCCAGCAGGCTTTTTATACACGACCGGCCCATTGCCAACTGGGAATTTCCCAAGTTAGCCGCCACTGTTGCGCCGCTCCTTTTTGCATGCGCAGTTATTTGTTCCGTCAATCGGCATAACCGCCCCGCTAGCGGCGCCAAGTAATAAAGTTTAGCGTTCATTTTCTCCCAATCGATATGGCCAAGATCCAATAGTTCGGACGCCCCCCGGTAAACCAGGATTACCCGGTCCGACCCCGAAGAATTTAACACCACTGAATTGTTGGTCGCCCGCTCCAGAGTCCTGTACACAAAGCTCGCGTCAATCCCCAGTCTCTTTAAATGTTCGGTCACCTCTCGACCCGGGATATCGTCACCTACCATACCGCAATGCGCCGTTCTAAAACCCTGGCGCACAAAAGTCGTGGCCGTATTCACTCCGCCGCCCCCAAAAGCAAATCTCATCCCCGGCACATCAATCTTCGACCCCATATTGAACTCAAATCCCTTGCCGGAAATCAGCTCAATGTTCTTTTTGATATATTTTGGCGGCAACTCCATAAATACATCCCACGCCGCACTCCCGAAAGTGATTACGTCAAACATTTTATTAAGCAATTATTTGTCATCATCAAAACAATAATCTTCTACTCCTTTTAATTTCCCAATCCTCCCAATTTAATTATCGTTTTCATCACGCTGTCGGGATTCAAAGACATCGTCTCGATTCCTTCTTTCATAATGAATTCCGCGAATTCCGGATAGTCGCTAGGCGCCTGGCCGCAAATACCGATATATTTACCGCGCGCCTTGCAAGTTTTTATGGCCTGGCGCACCAATTCCTTTACCGCCTCATTATTTTCATTGGCAATATACGACAGCTGGCCCGCGTCGCGGTCTAAACCAAGTGTTAACTGGGTCAAGTCATTGGAACCAATCGACATCCCATCAAAAATATCCAAAAATTGATCGGCCAAAATTACGTTTGAAGGAATTTCACACATCACCATCACCCTTAAACCATTCTCCCCTTTTGGCCCGCTAAAGCCCTGCGCGCCCGCGGCGGATTTCAACCCGTTTTGCGCCATTACTTCGATTACTTTCTTGCCTTCTTCCACAGTACGGCAAAACGGAACCATCACCCACACATTATCCAAACCCATTTGCTCGCGCACTTTCTTGATCGCCCGGCACTCCATCGCAAACGCCGCTGCAAACCGTTCATCATAGTAACGCGACGCCCCGCGCCATCCGATCATCGGGTTGGATTCCACCGGCTCATAATCCTTGCCGCCAATAAGCGCGCTGTATTCATTGGTCTTGAAATCTGAGAACCGCACAATAACATGCTTTGGATAGAACGCCGCCGCGATCTGCGCCACTCCTTCTGCCAATTTATCCACAAAAAAATCCTTTTTATCTTTGTAGCCAACCGTTATCTTTTCAATCTCGGCTTTTACTTTTTTATCCTTCAGTTTCGAAAAATTTATCAGCGCCAACGGATGCACCTTCACCTTGTCGGCAAAAATGAATTCCACCCGCGCCAACCCCACCCCCTCATTCGGCAGAAAAGACGTCTTAAACGCTCCTTCGGGAGTTCCCACGTTAAGCATGATTTTAGTGGGCAATTCGGGCAAACTTTTCAAATCATAGGTTTTCTTCTCGTATGGAATCTTACCGCCATAAACCCGGCCCTCCAATCCCTGGGTACAATCCGCAGTCGCCATTACCCCGTTTTTTAACACCTTGGTGGCTTTACCGGTCCCCACAATGCAAGGCGTCCCCAATTCACGCGACACAATCGCGGCGTGGCAGGTTTTTGTACCCTCGTCGGTTACGATCGCCGCCGCGATTCGCATAATCGGCACCCAGTCGGGATCAGTCATTGTTGTTACCAATATCTCTCCGGGCTTGAACTGGCCGATTTGCTTGACACTGGGAATAACATGAATTTTGCCTTCACCAATCTTGTGTCCCACGGCGATTCCCGTAACCAAAGGCTTGGCATTAGTCTTTACTTCGTATTCCTCATAGCTGGCATAATTATCCTTACCCGCGTAAATGGTTTCCGGCCGCGCTTGCACAATAAAAAGCTCGCCCGTCTTGCCATCCTTGGCCCACTCGATATCCTGCGGCTCGCCGTAATGCTCTTCAATGATAACCGCCCACTTCGCCAAATGCTCAACATCTTTGTCGTTCAGCGAAAAACTTGCCATTTCCTTGGCCGACACCGCCATTTCTTTTAATCCCACCTCTTTGGCAAAAATATACTTGCGGTCCTTCCTTCCCAGGTTTTTTGAGATTATCGCCGTTTTGCCTGCTGCCAGCGCCGGCTTAAATACATAGAACTGGTCGGCAACCACATGTCCCTTCACAATCATCTCTCCTGCACCGTAAATCGAATTTATCAGCACCACATTGCGAAATCCGGTCTCGGTATCCAGCGTGAACATAATCCCCGCCGACGACAAATCAGACCGCACCATCTTCATGATGCACACCGACAACGCAACCTTCAAGTCATCAAAACCTTTTTCGGCGCGATAAACTATCGCCCGTTCCAAAAATAGCGACGAAATACATTTTTTGACCGCATCCAAAACTTCCGCGGGGGTATCAATATTCAAATATGTCTCATGCGCCCCCGCAAACGACGCTCCCGCCAAATCTTCGGCCGTTGCCGAAGATCGTACTGCCACCACCAGCCTCTTTGTCTTGTAATATGCCGAAAGCTCCTTATACGCGTTTAATATATCTGCCTTCATATCCGCCGGGTAATCTCCATCCAAAATCATCTTGCGCGCCGCGGCGCTAACTTTCTTAAGTTGTTTTAAATTCTTGGCGTTTAGACCCTTAAAAAGAGGTTTTAGTTTCTCGTCGATGCCGTTATGCCGGAGATAATGCCAATAAGCGTCCGCTGTGGTCGCAAAACCGTTCGGTACGTTAATCCCCCTTTCGGTCAGTTGCGAAAACATTTCTCCCAGCGAACCATTCTTGCCCCCCACTTGGTCAATATCCTTTTTTGTCACCTCCTTAAACCACGCAATATTTTTTTGTGCCATACGATTATTATATTTATTTAAAACTTCCGTGTAAAAAATTATCCTCCGCAACCGCCCGAACTTGCCGTCGCCGCCCCGCCGCCAAAACCAGTTGCGGCGGCGGTATTATCGAGATTGCGTTCGCATTCATGAGGCGGATTTACGAACATGCCGCAAATTATTTCCAAAAAATGCTGCGGCGACCGCGGCGAAACCGTAGTTTTTTTGCCGTTAATGATGATCGTGGGTGAACCCTGCACTCCGTACTCCTCATTCAAATCATCGTTAACCGCAAATTTCGGATATCGCCCACTAACCCAGGTCGTTTTGTCGTTATACCCCGCAGTTACGCCGTATTTTTCATCGACTACCTTAACACATTCCGTAACTTTACCCTTGTCAATTCTAGCCTGAACCATACAGGCGTCAAAAACACCCATCCCGTCCGCTGATTTATCGCCGGTCGTAAAACATTCCAAATAAGCCGCAAACTTATCCTTCTGCTCGCTTTGAATACAATACTGGCGCATATTCTCGTCCAATTCCTTTTGTCCGTGCATAGCATAATCCACAAAGTACATTCCCATATCCGCCTTGTCCTTTAACAATTCATAAACCGGTAAATACATCTTTTGCGCCTGCAAACCGTAAGGACAATAGCTCATAACAAATAATTTAACATCAGGTTTTTCCGTCTTGTTGGCGGCATTGTTGTCTTTTCTAACCCGATCATCCGCCGCCGTCACATAATGCGCCTGTGCAAACACTATCTTGCCGTCTTTGGTTACGTAAGTGTCATAATTCTTGCCGCTGACCGTAATATTAAATTTGTAAACTCCGCTGGCCTCGCTGGCCGCATAGTCCGAAGTCGCAATTGCTCCTTCCGTCAAAAGATCTCTATTTATATAATCCACCGCCAGCATAGCTGCTTCCGCGGGCGTCAAACGACCGCTTCCGCCCTCGATCTCGCCGACCGCCGCCCCGGCACTTTGCGATTCGTCCTCTGCCAAACCGTCTTCGGGCGCCGCATCCAAGATCCGCTCCGCGCGACAATCCGCCAAATCATTTTCAAGCTTCAACTTTGCATTCTGCGAATCAGCCAATATTTGCGACTGCGAATACGCCAACCACTGGATCCCGGCCGCCGCTAACGCCAAAAATGCCGCCATGGTTATTTTTACCGCATTCTTTTTATCGAAATCAATATTTATCTTTTTCATATCATACCGCCTGATCCGGCCATTTCCGGATTAGTTTAATTCAAAATTAAAGCAAGGCCCTATGTCCTGCCACTTATAATTTTATCACAGCCGCCACACTAAATAAAACCCCCGCCTGCGGCGGGGGAAATAACTACTAGTGCTCCGGCTGAACCGCGCTCTTGATACCGTCCACGCTTTCCGGATTAGCCAGCGTCGATAGATCGCCTAGCTCCTCTTCGGTAAATACCTTGCGCAGTATCCGGCGCATGATCTTTCCCGAACGGGTTTTGGGAAGATCTTTCACCACCAGAACGTCCCTTGGTATTGCGATCGGTCCGATCTCTTCGCGAATCGCGGTTATTACCTTTTCCTTTAATCCGGTTACTTCCGCGTCTGCCTTTGGAACCGCGAATATCACCGGAACTTCACCTTTGATTTCATCGGCAACACCCACCACCGCGCATTCCGCCACCGACGCAATCTTGCAAACCGCGCTTTCCATTTCGCCGTTAGTTAATCGATGCCCCGCCACTTTTATTTGGTCATCGGCCCGGCCCGCTACCCTCAAAAGTCCGTTCTTGTCGCGAAAACCAAGATCGCCGGAAACATATATCTTCTTGCCCGGATATTGCGACCAATAAGTATCAAGGAATTTTTGCTCGTTATTCCATACCCCCCGCAACAATCCCGGCGCAAAAGGCGATGTTATGACAATGTTGCCTTCCTGATTGGCCTTGCACGGTTTGCCCGCTTCGTCTAAAATCTTCACCCGGATACCCGGCAAAGGCAATCCCGTATGCGCAGGCTTAAAAGGCCCGATACCCGGCAGGGAAGTTGCCACAATTCCGCCCGTTTCGGTCTGCCACCAAGTATCGAGAATAGGACATTTCCCCCTACCCACTTCTTTGTAATACCACATCCACGCCTTCTCGCTGATCGGCTCGCCCACCGAACCGAGAATTTGCAAAGTTTTCATTGAATAAGGCTTTAAAATGTCGATGCCATTCTTCATAAACATCCTAATCAGCGTTGGGGCGGTATAAAAAACCGTTACCCCGTATTTATCGATCACGGCGGCCCAACGATCCGGGTTTGGGTAATCCGCCAATCCCTCAAACATTATGAAAGTCGCGCCATTTAAAAGCGGCCCATAACAAGAATAAGTATGCCCGGTCACCCAGCCAATATCGGCGGTTGACCAAAAAATATCATCATCGGTCAGATCAAATATCCATTTATCGGACGCGTACGCCGACACCATATAACCGCCGCACGTATGCAGCGCGCCCTTTGGTTTTCCGGTCGATCCGCTCGTGTAAAGGATAAAGAATGGATCTTCGGAGTTCATCGCCGCCGCCGCGCATTCATCAGCTTCGCCTTCAACCAGCCGGTCATACCAAAAATCGCGCGCCTGAGTCCAGGGAATCTGATTTCCCGCGCGTTTCACTACAATCACCTTTTCCACTCCGGCGCCATTAACCGCCTCATCCGCCTGCCGCTTAAGATCAATAAGCTTTCCCCGGCGGTAGTAACCGTCTACCGTAACCAGCACCTTCGCGCCAGCATCTTGTAAACGCACCTGCAAAGCGGTGGCTGAAAAGGCCGAAAATACAACCGAATGCACCGCGCCGATCCGGGCGCAGGCAAGCATGCTCACAACTACCTCGGGGATCATCGGCAAATAAATCCCAACCCGGTCGCCGCGTTTCACGCCCATTTTTTTTAGCGCGTTCGCAAACTTATTCACGGCGCGGTAAAGCTCGTAATAGGTCATCACCCGCGCCGGTTGCGTTGAATCGTCCGGCTCCCAAATTATTGCCACTTTATTCTTGCGCTTGCCAAGATTGCGATCAAGGCAGTTTTGGGTGATATTAAGTTTTGCCCCAATGAACCAGCCTATATAAGGCGGACTATCAGTATACGCTTTCTTCCACGGCTTTTGCCAATAAAGCTCCTTGGCTACATCCTCCCAAAATTTTACCGGATTCTTTTCCGCTCGCGCGTAAACACTTTTTTGATTAAGCCACGCCCGCTTTTTAGCGGCCGCGTCCGGATAATACAATTGGCCTTTTTTAATCATATTGCCGTTTGTTATGATTAGTCGCAATGACTGCTTAAATAATAATTATTTTATCCTATTGCCAACAAATTCAGAAAATTCCGTCAATCTTGTCGCGTAGCCCCATTCGTTATCATACCAGGAAACAACTTTAGCCATATTCCCATTCGCCATGGTTAGCGCTGGGTCCAATATCGACGAAAATGTACTACCAATAAAATCGCTCGACACCAAAGGCTTAGCTTCATACCCAAGTATTCCCTTGAGAGGTTTTTTAGCCGCCGCTTTTTCAAAAGCTTCGTTTATTTCCATTACCGTTGCATTCTTTTCCAGTTCGCAAACCAGATCCACCACCGACACTGTTGGCACTGGTACGCGCAACGCAATCCCATCAAGTTTTCCCTTCACCTCCGGAATCACCTTACAGATGGTCTTGGCCGCACCCGTACTGGTCGGAATAATGTTTATTCCGGCCGCGCGAGCCCGCCGCAGATCATTATGCGGCAAATCCAATATTTTTTGGTCGTTTGTATACGCGTGGACCGTGGTCATAAAACCCTTTATGATACCGAAATTATCGCTTAAAACCCTGACCAGGGGCGCCAAGCAATTAGTGGTACAGGAACCCATATCCATCACATCTGTCTTGGCCGGATCATACTGATCGGCGTTGATTCCCAATAAAAAAGATGGTACCTTCTCGCTGTCCTTTGACGGTGCCGAAATAATCACCTTTTTGGCGCCGGCGATCAGATGCTTGGCCGCGTCATCGTATTTCGTAAAACGTCCGGTACATTCCAACACCACATCCACCCCCAAGCGCTTCCAAGGAAGATTGGCCGGATCGGCCTCCGCGAAAACCGCCACCCGGTCGGCGCCTCTTTTTGCCTTGGCGACAATCTCCTTATCCGTTACTTCAATCTCCTTGCCATAGCGGCCATAAATCGAATCGAACATCAACAGATGCGCGATTACTTTGGAATCGGTTAAATCATTAACCGCCACCAAATCTAAGTCTGGATGCGAATCAAGTATCTCCCGAAATACATGGCGGCCGATGCGCCCCAAACCGTTTATCGCGATTTTTACCATTTTTTTATTTATTTAACTCCAAAAATACTCCAGGCCGCCGTCCGGGAGCGAATAACATCCCGCAGCGTCGCATATCTAAACCAAAATTAAACAAACTTTCCCGGACTGAGCGCTAGCAAAATCAAACCCTGATCATCCGGAATGCACTGCGAAGACGTAGGAATAACCGAGAACTCCGCCCCGGAGCATTTATCTGTCTGGCATAATATGCCAACAGAATACTCACCGGATCGGTTATCGATTTTTATCAAAACTGACGCACCCAAATGCATCAGTCTTGCGTTTTAACTATTTTATTTTCAAAACTTCATCAATCTGTCCTTTATCGAAACCTATAATAATCCTTCCGTCAATATTCACCACCGGAACCCCCAATTGTCCCGAAACCTTCATCATTTCCTCACGCTCTTTTTCATCCGAAGAAACATCAACATCTGTAAATTCCACATTTTTCGACTTCAAATAATCCTTGAGCGTCACACAATACGGACAAAACGGCGTAGAATAAATTTTGATCATATACTGGTTGTTTTTACAAAATATCGTTATCCGCCGCAATCCCCGCCCGCGCTGGCCGAATCATCAGTTCCCGAACCGAATCCGGGAACAGGCGCCTCGGTCGACAAAGTCGTCGCACATTCTTCCGGCAGATTAGTGAATCCCGAACAGACCAGCTGCTTGAACGCTTCAGGCGTCCGCGCCGTCAGCATTGAAGCCGCATCCATATCATTTACCACGATCGTGGGCGACGCCTGGACATTGTACCGGGTATTTAAATCGTCATTTACCTTGAACGTCGGATAGGTTTCGCTTAGCCAAGTCTCTTTGTTGTTATAATCATCGGTTACCTTAAATTCCGTATCTGTCGCGCTGACGCACGTATTCATCTTGGCCGCATCCACTCCGGCCCGCGCCAGACAACCCGCAGGATCGACAACACCCGCATCATCCGCAGTTCCTGCGGTAAAACATTCCAAATAAGCCGCAAATTTATCTTTCTGCTCTTTTTGAATACAGTACTGCCGCAAGTTTTCATCAAGCTCCTTCTTCCCATGCATCGCATAATTAACAAAATAAATATTCATTTCAGCCTTATCTTTCAAAAGATTGTAAACCGGCAAATACATCTTCTGCGCCTGCAAACCATAAGGACAATAACTCATTACAAACACCTTAATATCCGGCTTATCCGTTTTGGTTAATTCCTCCGGCGTCAAATCCTCGCTGATATCAATCACCTGCGGAAAGAAAAATTTACCGCTTCTGGTCACATATGCATCATAATCCTGGCCTTCTACCGTCAACTTGAACGCATAAAGCCCATCTTCCAGCTTAACGTCCTTATAAGTCGCGGTTACTCCATCCGCCAGCATATTGGTATTCACATAATCAATCGCTTTCTTGGCCGCCTCATCCGCGCTCAGCGACTTATTCTTTAAAAAAGGCAGATAAAAATACGCGGCGGCGGCTACTGCCGCAAATATCGCCAACCCAATTACCGGTATCAAGACTTGATTCGAAATTTTATTCATACTTTTTCTATATATTCTTTTTATTCTTTTTTATTTTCTCAAAAAACACCTGCCGATTCGCCTTCATCGCTAGCTACTTTCCACATTTCTCAATACTGATATTAACACAAACCCCTCCCCCGTGTAAACGGCCTACTGCTTCTTTATGGGCTGTTTTTTAAGCGCTTTTCCCTGGGTAGCCGCCGCCGCGTTAAGATCCGCCAACAATTTATCCAGAGCGATGCCGTACATCGCACATATCTGGCCGATCTTTAAATTTTCCATCTCTAGCCTCGCCATGGGACACCCAAGACATGGGACATCATACTTCAATAAAACTCCCTCCGCTCCCGAAAGCTGAAGAATCTCTTCCAAGGTTGATTTATCAGTAAATTCCATAATGTTTTTACGCTTTCTTAAAAGATTTTCTTTCAAACAAAACCCACGCCATTAACGCACCCAGCAATGCCGTAATCAACTGCGGCCAGCCCATCATCGATGTCAAAACCAAAGAGATATTTCCATGTGCGATCATTTCCAGCACCGCGCTCGCGCTTATTACAAGTATCGCGAATTTCGCCAAACTGGCCGCTCCGGCCGCAAACACATAACTGCCGCGTCGCAAAAGCGAAAAAATTCCCGCCAGCGCGATATTGGAAATCATTATGTAGGGCACCATTGCCGCCATCGCCACCGGCAAAGTTCCCACCGCCAGCGCGATAAGGCTGGGAATCAACGCCACTACCGCCGCCGCGCGGAATCCCAAGAGAATCGCCGCCGCAAACAGCGTTGCGTTTACAATTGTTCCCGTCACCAACTGCGAATGAATCAGCGGCGCCAAAGTCGCGACTCCGGCAAAAACCAGTGTCAGGATTGCTTCCCGGGTCCAAACCAATGTTTTTATATTGTTTTGCATATTTTTTTAATTAGTCAAATAAACTACCCCGGGGCAGAGCCCTGTGGTATTCCTTCCGCTCCGCTTGCGCCGCGCATTTGAAAAAGTTTATTTATAGCCTCCTCGACGCTACCGGCAACCATTCATCCCCGCTCCAAAGCCGGCGGGGTATTCTGACACGTAAATATTGCCGCTCCACAAAACCATGATACCGGCCACGCAACTTCAGCCAGCGCCGCGGTGTCATCAAATTTTTCTTCCCGCCACAATACATTCTTTAAGCCCAACACTCACCATCGATCTTAGACTTCTCTTTTTTATTGTAACTGGTATGCAAAATTTCGTGAACCCTGTGCTCATCGCCTTTGAAGTATTCATCGTAAACTTCCTTAACCGCCGGACTTTCATGCGCCAAACGCAATTTGCGCCCGCTATCGTCGGCATACAGCCCCGCCGCGCGCTTTTTACGAATCTCGTCATTGACCGGCAAAGGCTGTCCGCCGCCGCCGATACAACCACCCGGGCAAGCCATGATCTCAATGTAATCATAAGCCTTTGGATCGCGCGCCAGATCATCCATAATGATCTTGGCATTCTCCATCCCATTGGCAATCCCGACCTTCAAAGTCAGTCCGTTAATCGTCACCGAAGCTTTTTTCAGCCCCGCGATTCCGCGCACATTCTCCAGGTTTACGTTCTCCAGATTTTTGCCGGTAATCAGCCAATAAGCCGTACGCGTCGCCGCCTCCGTAACCCCGCCCGTCGCGCCAAAAATCGT
>CAYYEP010000011.1:22503-45122 GCA_964470995.1 uncultured Candidatus Saccharibacteria bacterium | reverse complement strand
AAATCTTTGCGAGCGTCAGCTTGGGCTTTTTCCAGCAGTCCCTGGGCAATATTTAACGCTTCGGCGTTTGTTTGGCTGCCGGTAATCATCGACTGGTTGCCAAACGATACCGAGATAACCGCGGTGAGCGCCAAAAGCAAAACAAACATCGCCAGAAGCATTTCCAGCGTCGAAAACCCTTGTTGATATTTTTTTTGACGGAAGAATTGCATTTTAATTTTTAGTTGGTCCAGTCAATACGGCCTTCGGAATTAACCGTGATCTCGGATGTATGGCCGATACCGTCGGCCAATGTCACCACCGTAGTGGTGGCATTGGCCGAATTACCGCTTAAACGATCGAAGATGATTGTTTTTTCCTCCATTATATCGGTTACGCGGCTGTCAAAGTTTATGGTTTCGTCGGCGTCTTCGTCGCGGTCGGAAAAATCAGTTTCGCCGGGATCAATCTGGAAAATTGTTACGCCCCCGGCCCCCGGATTAAAATATACGCCGTGAGGTTTGCCGTCATCACATACGGAATCGCCGCCAAAACACATATTGTTAACCGCAAGGCTTCTTGCGCGCTGAAGCGCGCTGACAACCGCGGCGCGGTCATTGCGGAAGGAACCGCCGCGCAGAGTTTCCATGCTCATAAACAGACCCAAAGACGATACGATCATCAACAAGGCCATTACCATCATTAATTCCAAAACAGAAAATCCGGCGCAAGATTGACGAACCGTACGGCGGCAAGTACTCGACCGCTTCGGCAATACAAATACCGCAAGTCCGCCAAGGTTTGACATCCTGGTCTTTTCCTTATGGTCAAACGCAGGAGTTTTATTGATGGAGGCTCTGGGTAATGCCATAAATGGGAGTAATAATCGAAAGCGCAATAAAACCGACCAACAAACCCATAAAGATCATTAAAGCCGGCTCAATCGAAGTGGCCAGGTTTTTAGTAGCGTTGTTCATTTCGTCTTCGTACATTTCCGATAGATACATCAAGCTGGACCCCAAATGGCCGGTCATCTCTCCCACCCCCACCATCTGCGAAACCAGCGGCGGAAACAAAAGCTTGTCCTTGTCCATATTATCGGCTACGGATTCACCGCGCTGGACGCCGTCAATAATATTGGCAAATGCTTGCTTATAAGCGGCATTGCCGATAGTATTGCCCACGATAGTCAGCGTTTGAATAATACCAAGTTCGCTTTTCAACAAAAGGCTGAATGTTCGGGAAAAATTAGCCACACAGTAACTGCGGAACATCGCCCCGATAATCGGAAGGCGCAAAAGCAGGCGGTCGGCCGCAAGACGGATAGTGGGAAGGCGCAAAAGCATAACCCATGCAAAAATTAAAGCAACCAGCCCCAAAGCGTAAAACAACCAGTATTTCTGCATCGCAGTGCTTACCGCGATCAAAAGCTTAGTACTCCAAGGAAGCTCGGCCTTAAAGCTGGAAAATATGGGCAGAATCTTTGGAAAGACATAGGCTGTCAGCATAATGACAATGCCAACAGTAGCAAAAATAATGAAACACGGATAAATAAGAGCGCTGACAATAGCACGCTTCAATTCCTGCTTTTTCTTAAGTTCGTCGGCCAGATAATGAAGGTTTTGCACCAAAGTGCCGCTGGTTTCGCCCACCAAAATGATACTTACGCCAAAATGGCTGAACACGTGGCGGTATCCTTCCATAGACTTGGCCAAAGACTGGCCCCTTTCAACGCAATCGCGCAGATAGCCAATAATCTTTTTTGACCCCTTCGACACAGACTGGCGCTTTAAAATATCCAACGCGGTAACAATGGAAACTCCGGACTTGATCAAAATGGCCAAACGTTTGGCAAAAACGATCTGTTCAGTGGCGCCCATTCCGGCAAAATTTTGCGAAAAGGTTTTCTTTTGCGGTTTTTCAGCGTCTTCCCATAGATACTTCCTGCCGGTCTTGGTTTTGCCTTTTTTTGATTTAAACAACCCCGACGCCGCGCCGCGGCTTAATGATGCCAACCACGAAAAACCCGCCGATAAAGCGGCAATTCTCGGACCGGAATTAACAGTATTTTTTTTAATATTCATAAGCCGGGATTGCGAATAATTTTGATTTATTTATCTGCCGGAATACCCCGCCCGCGGCCGCGGGGATGAATTGCTGCCCGTAGCGTAGCGGAGGCTAAAAACTTACTTTTCGTAACGCGTAGCGTAAGCGGAGTTAAAGGAATTCCGCGGGGCTCTGCCCCAGGGTAGTTTATTCGTAAAGCATTCGCAAAATTTCCTCAATGGTAGTTATTCCAAGTTGGGCCTTCGCGAATCCATCTTCGATCATGGTAGTCATACCCCCGGCCGCCGCGGCCTTTTTAATATCGCCCGCGGTAGATCTTTTCAAGATCGTTTCCCGGATGGCATCACCAGGAACCAAAACTTCGTGAATGCCAACTCGGCCGAAATAGCCGGTTTTACCGCATTTGGCACACCCTTGGCCGTAGAAAAATTCATCCTGTTTTTCAAGAATGGCCGCCGGGATCACTCCGGAAAGGCTTTTGGCTTCGGCCAACGTTATTTTACGCGAAGTTTTGCAGTGCGGACAAATCCGGCGCACCAAACGCTGGCCGATGGCGGCATTTACCGTGGACGCAATAAGATAGCTTTCTATTTTCATATCTAAAAGCCGCGGCAAGGTCGTCGCCGCGTCATTGGTATGCAAAGTGGATAGCACCAAGTGTCCGGTCAGCGCGGCATTAACCGCAATACCCGCGGTTTCGGAATCGCGGATCTCGCCCACCATAATAATATTGGGATCCTGGCGTAAAATGGAACGCAAGCCGCTGGCAAAAGTCAGGCCGGTACGCGAATTAACCGGGATTTGTTGAATACCGTCAATAGCATATTCTACCGGGTCTTCAATGGTGATAATCGACGATTCTTCAGTATTCAAAGACTTGAGCAAAGTATACAGAGTTGTAGTCTTGCCGCTGCCCGTGGGCCCCGTGGCTAAAATCATACCGTAAGGTTTTTTTGAAGCCTCGGCAATTCTCTGCATATTTTGCGGCGAAAATCCCAAAGCTTCCAAATTAAACGAACCGGATTTATCGGACAATAAACGCAATACGGCATTTTCACCGTAATAAGTCGGTGCCACCGACACCCGGACATCAAGCGGTCGGGCTTCTAAAACCATGCGAAAACGGCCATCCTGGGGCGCCTGATGTTCATCGGTACGCAAACCGGCAAGAATTTTTATGCGGCTGACAATTTCGGAATGAAGCCGCAATGGCAATTCGTGATAGTCCTTAAGCCAGCCGTCAATACGGTATCGCGCGCGAATACACCCGCTTTGAGGTTCAAGATGAATATCGGACGCCCTAAGGCCATGCGCTTCTTCAATAATAAAAGAAACCAGCTTGACAACCGATATCATTTGCCCTTTGGCAAGTTCATTTTTTACAATATTTTCCATTATCGAGGTATGGCCGTAATAGGACATTATGAATATATGAACATAACTTATCCGCCGTTTTTAGGCAATAGTTGGCCTATTTACAATTTTTCCGCTAAGATTACTCTCATTTCATTAATTTTTGATTAATTTATATCGAAACTAAATTATAAAACCCAAAAACCGCGCGGCGTTCGCCGCGCAGAATTTATTAAATTTTTAGGCTATATCAACGGATATTCCAAGAAACCCGCGCAAAAAGCCAGGTTTTCACGATCAAAACAACAACCCCAAACATCAGCGCCAAAAACAGCAACATCTCCGGCAAAACATTATCGGCCTCCCCGCCCACGCCGGTCGGAATCTCGGTTGCGCCCGCAACCGCGCTACGGTAAACATTAACCGTAGTATGGGAATCGGCCGAGGAATTACCCGCCGTTACCGTAGCAATATTGGTTAGTATGGTGTTCCCAAAATTGAAGCTGTTTTTTGGGGCTACAACCGCGCTATAAGTAATGTCTTTGATTTGACCCGCGGTCAAGGTACCAATATCAATACCGGATGCAAGGCTCCCCGCAAGGGCGGCGCCATCCATTCGTAAACTTCCGGCATCAACCAAACCCACAGGCAAAGAATCACGCACAAAAACGTTATTTGAGGTCCCCGAAATTCCAGTAACAACAATTTTATAAGAAATTACCTCCGAAGGCGCGGCCGCAGCCATACCGCCAAAAGCGGTATTGCGGGAAACATTGCGCACCATCTTGGTAATGCTTACCTGGCCGGTTTTTTTAACGGCAGTACCGCCGCCATTGCAATCGTTGGCATAAATCAGGTAGGTATCGGAAACCGTACGGTTGCGGCCCTCAACGCGCACCCGGGCGGTATAAGAATCGGAATTGCGATAATCACACAGATCCTTGGCGATATATTCAGTATCTTCGGTGATTACGGTCTTTTCCCAATCGCCATCGTTGTCGCAATCGAATCGATAGGTATATTCGTAATCGCCGCGGGCGTAACCCTCAAGAGTAGCGATTAAATCAACATCATCTGCCGGTGCGCACGCTAATTGGGGCTTGGCGCGTAAAATAACCCGGAATTTACTGCTTTCGCGCTCATAATCGACGGTAATCTTCATTGAATCGGAATCTTTGTCGCAATCATTGCTCGCGGTAAGGGTGCAGGTATAGGTTTTTTCGTCTCCGCCATAGTAGTTGGGCGGATCAAAAGTGGGGCGTAAAATTTCGTCGTTGGACAAATCGCCGCCGGTGCAATCCCAATCCAATTCGTCGTAATCGCCGCCAACCGAACCGTCAAGCTTGATAGTTTCATCCCAATTGATCTTTTCGTCGCCACCGGCATCAACGTTCAGGTCATCGCAATACGCCCGCACCGCGTAGGTTTGGGAAACAATATGCTTGCCCCGCTTTGGCGCGGCCATCCCGTCGCTGGCCGATGTAACAAAAAAAGCTAACGCAAGAAATAAAATTAAAAATATTTTTCTCATATTTGAGAGTTTATTTTTTATCAAAAATCGCCGCCGACCGATATCGCGGTGATTTTATTTTATCCGTCCTACCTTAATAACTAATGAAAGTTACTGCCAATAGGTGTCATTCGTCTTCCCAAAATCAAACACTCCTACATGCCTCCTCTTTGATTTTTCCGTTATCAATGAACGTTAAGCTCATAACCTCGCGGCATTATATTAAAACAAAGATTATGTTTTTATCAAACAAAAAACCGCCCTTAAGGCGACCTTTTGTCTCTGCGGATCCTGTGGGATAATGTTGTAACAATTCTAATCAAAAATTTGGAGTAATTTATTGAATTATTAATAAATAGACCGAAGCTAAAGCTTCGATCATACCTTTGTGACATTTGGGCTTCCTAATGTTGGTCCTTGCCACATAAACGATCCTGTTAGGTCAGGAATTCTTTGGTAACTCATGTCGCTTCGATTGTTTGTTGGAACAGCAACGTTTGCGATAATCAATGTTAAAAATGTTTGCGGCAAGCGGACTTCTATTTTTCGGTCGTCTGGCACATCAATGTCTGTTAACACATTAATGCCATGGTTAACTGCAAAATATCTTGGATCGAACGACCAGAATGCCCCACGCATATTAATGCTTAGTGTTTGCGGCTCACTTGAACAGCTTACGATCTCGAGCTGGACATATTTCCCGTCCGGCGAAATTTGGATTTCATTTAATACCGGATAAGAATTATTTCCCAACTGGTCGCAGATATCGCAGGGTACCCCTATCGCAACCGCCTGGCATAACATGCCAACAAGCAACATTTGCGCTGCAACAAATAAAGTTTTCGCGAGCAAAATCTCAACCCCTTAGGCTTCGATTATTCTGGATCATACATTACAATATTCATTTGTCAATAGTTACGTTATCGAATTTCATCTATGCTAAAACCACCCGCTTAAGGGTGGTTTTGTCGTGTTGCGGGCCAGACGGGATTTGAACCCGTAATCTCCTCCGTGACAGGGAGGCGTGATAACCAGGTTACACTACTAGCCCATTCTTTGCGAAACATTACTAAACTACCAGATTAATCCGTAAAAAGCAACAGATTTTTGTCCTGAATCACAGCCTGCCAACAACCTTGTGCCGACGGCTGGATTCGAACCAGCGACCTCGGCCTTATGAAGACCTCGCTCTGCCACTGAGCTACGCCGGCAAAAACCTTAATTTTGCACCTCAAAAACGAACCATCCGCGCCAACCGCTTTCACGATCGATACCGATGTCCGCGATCGAGGAATTTTACTTTCCATTCTTGTCGCGGGGCCTGGAATTGCACCAGGGCCTCCAGCTTATGAGACTGGTGAGATACTACTTCTCTACCCCGCAAAAAATAACACGCCTAACCCGTTTATTGTATCTTATTGTTTGAGATTCGTCAACACCTAAAAATTGGCCGCCGAATAGAAGCGTCTTATTATATTCATTTATCGGTGAACGCGCCGTTATCGCGCAATCCTTGCTCAAATGCCAGAATGGCGATCTTGGCTTTTTCATAATCAAGAGCATACCCCGGGTCGTTAACAATATCCTGATAAATCTGATCGGCCAAACGCATCCCTTCGATGTCCGAAAAGGAACCGGGGCGTTTTTCCAATTTCTCCGAAAGAATGCGCCCTTCGAAGTTGGCGCGGCCCAAAACGTCATTAACCAATAAATCAGCTTCAATGACGGCTAACTTGTATTCCGATTCCTTTTTTTTCAAAAGCCTCCTTTTAATCCTGGCCCAATCCTTATCGATTACGCGGGACATATACGAGCGATAAGTAAAGAATTCTTTAAGATCCCAGAACCACAAACGGCGGATATAAATGGTCGTCCACCAAACATAAACCATAAACGAAAAAACTCCAAAACAAAAAAGGATGAAAAAGATCTTGATCGCCAATAGCGTTCCCGTCATTGGCGGAAAAAGTAATTCGTTAAGCCGTTCAAAATCCATAATTTGGCAATAGCACTCTTAAACGCCAAGTTCGGCGCCAATGGCAAATAATGTTGCTTCATCAAAATGGCGGCCAATGACCTGCAAGCCGACCGGAAGGCCGGAAATATTTCCCGCCGGCAAAGCCAGAGATGGAACTCCGGCAAGATTTATCGAAATCGTGAAGATATCGGAAAGATACATCTGCAAAGGGTTTTCGGTTTTTTCGCCAATCTTGAAAGCGGGCGTTGGAGCAACCGGCGCGATTATCGCGTCAACATCCTGCAACGCCTTGTCAAAATCGCGCTTGATCAAGGTACGAACCTTCTGGGCACGCACGTAATACGCGTCATAATATCCGGCCGACAAAACGTAGGTACCCAGCATGATCCGGCGGCGAACCTCGGGGCCAAAACCCTTGCCGCGGCTTTCCAAATAAATGTGTTCAATATCGGAAGCGTCCGGCGAAGAATAGCCAAAACGGATACCATCGAATTTGGCCAGATTGGCGCTAGCCTCGGACGTGGCAACAATATAGTAACAAGCCAAAGCATATTCGGCGTGCGGCAAGCTGACTTCAACCGCCTCGTTTCCAAGTTTTTCAAATTCATTGATCTTATTACGGATAATCAACTCAACTTGCGGATCCATGCCCTTGATAAAGTATTCCTTGGGAATGCCGATACGGTATTTCTTTTTGGGCTGGACATCCAATACAATGTCGGCAGAGGTACTATCCATTTCATCCCTGCCGCGAATCGCTTCAAAAACGGTTCTTGCGTCTTCCACGGTCTTGGTTAGCGGCCCAATCTGATCCAGCGACGAGGCATAAGCCGTACAACCGTAACGGGAAACCGCGCCATAAGTGGGCTTCAGACCCACAACACCGCAAAACGACGCTGGCTGGCGAATGGA
This sequence comes from uncultured Candidatus Saccharibacteria bacterium, assembly GCA_964470995.1. Taxonomy (GTDB): domain Bacteria; phylum Patescibacteriota; class Minisyncoccia; order Minisyncoccales; family UBA5738; genus UBA5738. Next base: position 37,323 of record CAYYEP010000011.1, on the reverse strand, counting down.
ACCGCCGGTATCCGAACCCAGCGCGGCCACAGCCAAATCGGCCGCTACGGCCGCCGCCGAACCGCCCGACGAACCCCCGGGAACACGTTCGGAATCGCGCGGATTGCGAGTAACGCCATACGCCGACGTTTCGGTAGAACTGCCCATGGCAAACTCATCCATATTGGTCTTACCCAAAATCACCGCACCCTCGTTTTTCAGTTTTTTAATGACTGTAGCGTCATAAGGCGCGACATAATTCTCCAAAATTTTTGAACCCGAAGTACATTTTAGGCCGTCAACAAGAATATTATCTTTAATGGCCATAGGGATACCGCAAAGCGCGGGTACATTCTCCCCTTTGGCAATTATTTCATCGGCGGCATTGGCCTGGCTCATTGCCAAATCGCCCGCCGCACACAAATACGCGAAATATTTCGGATTTTGCGCTTCAATCTTATCAAGATAAGCCCGAGTCAAATCGCCCGCCGAAAATTTTTTTTGGATCAGCCCTTCGTGCGCGGTTTTAATGGTTAAATCAGTCAGTTCCATAATTAATTCAAAAAATCGATTTTACTTTTAAATAACCGTCTTTGGTTTGCGGCATCTGGGAACATAATTTCTCCCGGTTTTCAGGAGTCTGGGGCATCGCGCCGTCCGAACGTAAAACATTTGATATTTCAATCGAATGCGTAAATGGTTTTACTCCATCGATATCAACTTCCTGAAGCTTCTCGATATATCCTAAAATCGCCGAAAGGTCTTTTTGGTATTTGGCAATCTCGGAATCTTCCAGCCCCAAACGGGCCAGCTTGGCAATGTGCTCGGTTTCTTCTTTTGACAGCATATCGATTTTTTGATTACAAAAAATAATTCCCGATTCTCAATTCACACCTTCCAAAGTGATCCATACTCCTAATCCCGGCAAATCACGGTTTGATTATAGCTTAAAATGAGCTCTTTGTTAATCTTGACAAATAACGCCAAAACCCGCCCGGTAATTACCGCCCTCGCATTGGATAATTTTACGAAATAATACGAATCAGTTACCTGCCATAAAAAAACCGGGGAAACTTCCCGGCCTAGTACCGCTCTTCTATTGGTATCGCTTGATAGTTTTGCCCTCTCTTTTGAGCGAATATGTGAGTCCCGGGAATCAAGGTGTTCGGATCAAAACCCTTGATCGCCGAAGCATCGATCCAAAAAATTCCTTGCTCGCTGGGAAACTTAGACACAGTTTGCACCAACAATCCGTTATTGTCGCCCAAATTGGCGCAGATATTCTCCGGCTTCCAAACCACCCTCATAACAATCCTCTCTGAGGGTTTAAATTTGGTATCAACAAACTCCAAAAACAACCGGAGATCAGTACTCACCATGGCTTTTACGCCATCTATTTCGGCGGCTATCGCCGCAACAATACTATCCCTTAATGCCAAAAGGGCCGCCCTTGGTCTCAACTCTTCACTCATTCATTAACCTCCCGCACGGGAAATTGTTTAAATACTCAACCTTTTATCAAAAAAAGTCAATGCCAAATTATGCATCCCATTTGAAACTTACGGCGCTCCTACGAATAATGGCAAATAATCGATATTGACTTTAAGTACGAAATCTCATATAGAATTAAGTGTTGCCTACCAAACGGTAGGTAAAAAATATGGAAACCAACCGCAAAGCCGAAATAATCGAAGCCGCCCGGAAGCTTTTTGCCGCCCAAGGCTTCTCCCCGACATCAATGGATGATATTGCCCGCGACGTCGGCATAACTAAAGCCTCGCTGTACTACTTTTTCGAAAGCAAAGAAAAAATATTTGAAACAATCGTCGAAGAAGTAGTCAGCCAAATCAAAGATAACCTTGCCGGAGAACTTAAGACCTGCCGGTCCGGACGCGCCTCCATAGCCGAGATGATCGATCGCATCATCACCATCAGCCTTAAGAACGGTATTGTCCTCCGCCCGGTAGATGTCAAAATGGCCAATCTCCACCCGATCATTTTTTCCAAAATAATGCCTATGATCTCGGCAATCAAAAAAGACATCTCGCGATTATTGGATTGCTACGGCGTAAATCAAAGCGATCTGGCCGCGGATATACTGGTTAACTCCTTGCAAGCTTATGTTCTTCAGCGCAAACACGGCCTGAAGACCGCATCTCAAATCGAATACAGCAAATACCTTGCCTCCCTATTTATAAAATAAAAAATATGTTTCCTGCTTTCATCAAACAACATAAACTCACCATCATTTTTTTGTTAACATCGCTGGCGCTCATTGCAATGGTCATCAATCGCCGAATCAACAGCGGCACCGCCGCCCAAACAACTGCCAATATCCCGGAAGTAACTTTGTTGCCAACCGCCGACTACCGCCGCCAAGAATCCGTTAACCTGGACAACGCTACGGTTGAATCGCTGGGCCAAGCCAATCTTAAAGCCCAAACATCCGGCGCAATCACGCAAGTCAATGTAAAACTGGGCGACCGCGTCTCCGCCGGGCAGGTTTTGATGCAATTGCAAAACGGCGATATTAAAGCCCAGCTGGAACAAGCCCAAGCCGGGCTGGTTTTAGCCCAGGCAAAACTCGAAGAATTACAACGGGGCAGCCGCGCCGAAGATATTGCCATTTCACAAACATCAGCCGACGAAACAAAAACAGCACTCATCAATTCGATCAAAGACACCTATGCCAAATCCGACGACGCGATCCATAACCATATCGATAAATTTTTCACAAATCCCCGCCAAAGTTCCGTCAAATTCTCGTTACAAATAAACATCTCCGGCGCAACCAAAACAGAATTCAAAGCCCAAAATCCGGAACTAGCGGCAAAAGTGGAAAAAACAAAATACGAACTTGAAACAATTTTAAGCGATTGGCAAACCGCGACCGCGGATTTACGGACGTCATCAGATGCCGGCGCGCTGCAAAATGCCCTGGACCGGTCCAAAGAAAATCTCCAGACCGAAACCGATTTTTTAAACGATATGGCTCAACTCGTTAACTCGCTTTCGGCTGATAACACCGCCGTCAAAACCGTTATCGACGGCTACAAAACCGAATTTTCCGCCGCGCGCAACGCGGTAAGCAGTTCGCTCGCCTCATTGCAAGCCGCCGAAACCGCCTGGAAATCAGCCCAAAAAGCCCTGAATTATAAACTTGCCGGCTCTTCATCCGAACAGATCGAACAAGGCAAAGCCGCCGTTGACCAAGCGCAAGCCTCGGTTGACGCCCTCAAAGCGGCCTTGGTCAAAACCTCTGTTATCTCCCCGATTGACGGCCGCGTTTCATATATCAACGGCAACATCGGTGAATATATTGGGGCAGGTTCGCTTGCCGCCGAAGTAGTAAACCCTGCCGCCCTGCGGGTAAAAACTTACATTTCCGAAAGCGACCTTCACAATGTGGCCGCCGGCGCCACCGTGGCCATCGGCGACAATGCCTTGGGTATCGTAGAAACGGTCTCGCCCGCGGTCAACAGTCAAACCAAAAAAGCCGAAGTTAATATCGTAATCACCCAAAACGGCAACCCGCCGATCGTTGTCGGCCAAAACGTAAGCGTAAAGATCTCCGGATCTTCCTCCCAAAATTATTTCCTGTTGCCAATCGAAGTAATCCAATTTACCGGCAGCGAAACTTACGCGCTTTCGGTCGGACCGGATCTATCATTAGTCAAAATTCCTGTTATTACCGGCCAAGTCATTGGCGAAAAAATTTACGTAGTATCTGGCATAGACGACAATTCTTTGATCGTATCCTCCGTCCGCGGGCTGGAACCCGGCATGACCGTTGCGATTCGACGCTAAAAATATGGACAACAAACCAACATTCGACCAGCTGTATTTGGAACGGCTCAAATTCAAACCCGAATTAAAAAAAATGTGGCTGGCTTTTTTTGTTTACCGTTTTCGGATAATCATCATGCTAATCGCCCTGATAACCGCCTGGGGCATATATTCTTTTGCCAAATTACCGCGGGAATCAACCCCGGAAGTCAAAATCCCGATTGCAGTGGTTAGTACCGTTTTTCCCGGAGCCGCCCCTGCCGATGTGGAAGAACTGGTAACCAAAAAAATTGAAACCGGAATTTCGGGTATCTCAGGCATCGACACCATTACCTCAACCTCGGCCAATTCAATATCCAGTGTCGCGATCCAATTCGAGGCCGACGAAGACCTAGATGACTCCATCCGCAAAGTCCGCGACGCGGTAAGCAATACAAAAAACAACCTCCCCGGCGATGCCAATGATCCGGCGGTTTACGAAATATCATTCGACGACACACCTGTCCTTACCGTCGCCTTGAGCGGCCCCTACGACGGATTCACGCTCTATGATCGCGCCCAAGATATAAAAGACGAACTTGAAAAAATCTCCAGCGTACGCGAAGCCACCATTTCCGGCGGCGACCAGCGCCGGATAACTGTCGATTATTCCCCCCAAAAACTCGCTTACTACGGCATCTCTGTAACCCAAGCCAACAGCGCCATCGCCGCCGCCAATACCAATATTCCTTCCGGAAATTTTGACGGCGATACTTTCATTTATTCCATCCGGGCTGATGCCAAAATATATGACGCCCGCCAGTTACAGAATCTCCCGGTCGGTGCGTCTTCGGGCAATCCGGTTTATTTAAAAGACATCGCCACAGTCGAAGAAACCTCAATCGAAAAAACACGGATTTCCCGTGTTTCTTCCGAAGGGAAAACACCGTCCGAAGCGGTAACCATCAGCGTTATCAAACGCACCGGCGGCAACATCATTGAAACCGCCGACATGGCCAAAACCGCGTTGAACACAGCTGTCGCTTCCGTTCCGGGACTGAAATACAGCATAGTTTACGACAGCTCAAAATACGTTCGCGAAGACTTCGACCAACTGACGCACGACTTTGTTCTCACTCTGATTCTGGTAATGGGCGTGCTGTTCCTGCTGATCGGCTTCAAAGAAGCTCTTGTCGCCGGTCTGGCCATTCCGCTTGTATTCTTCATCACTTTCGGCGTGATGCACGCATCGGATATCAGCTTGAATTTCTTATCGCTTTTCTCGCTGCTGCTCTCGCTCGGCTTGATCGTTGACGACGCCATTGTGGTCGTTTCGGCCACCAAGCAATATATGCGTACCGGAAAATTCACCCCCGAGGAAGCGGTACTTCTGGTTTTAAATGACTTTAAAGTCGTATTAACAACCACTACCCTTACCACAGTATGGGCATTCCTGCCGCTCCTTTTTTCCAGCGGCATTATGGGACAATTTTTAAAGTCCGTGCCTATCACGGTCTCGGTTACGCTCATCGCCAGTCTGGCAATCGCTCTTGCGGTAAACCACCCCTTGGCCGCTATCCTTGAACGAGTCCGCCTGACAAAAAACTTTTTTCGCGTCTACTGCGCCTCGCTTTTCGCTTTAGCGCTTTTTCTGCTTTTCCAAAACAATATGCTAGCAGTTTTTGCCGGAACCATTATCCTAGCCGCGCTGGGATTTATGATCTACTGGTATGAAAAGGGAGGTAAAACCGTTCTTGATGAAAACGGTTCCCTTGTGCGCCGCGAAAACCAAAGCGACGAATTGATAAAACAAAAGCTGTCTTCGCAAGGATCGGCGGCGCAAAACAAAAGTTTTACCGGCCGCTTGATGCACGGCATTATAAATCTTAATGCCGCTCTTCCTATTTACGAAAAATATCTCACTCGGATAATAGATAGCAAGCGGAAACGCAATCAATTCTTCGGAGCCACTACCTTGCTTTTTATTTTTGCCGCCGCCCTGCCGTTGACCGGAATCGTCCGTTCGGAATATTTTCCAGCCGACGATTTCGGGTATATGTACATCAACATTGAAACTCCTGTCGGTTACAAACTCTCAAAAACCGATGAAACGGTAAAACAAGTCGAACAAAAACTCCTGCAATATAAAGAAATCGATAATTTCTCGACCACAATCGGTGCGGCGGTTTCAACTTCCTCCGCCATTTACAAGGGCGGTTCGGCGTCTTCTTCAAATAAAGCGTCGATAAGTGCAAATCTGGTCGATAAAAGCCAAAGAACGCAAAAATCGTACGAACTCGAAGAAAAATTACGCCGCGAGCTTGCCGGAACTCCCGATGCTAAAGTTACCGTGCTTTCTCTGCGCGGCGGCCCTCCCAGCGGGTCGGCATTCCAAGCCGAAATTTCCGGCGATGATCTGGGCGAATTGCGCCGTATCGCCGCCGATCTTAAACCCGTACTGGAATCAATTCCTGGCACGGTAAATGCCGAAATTTCGCTCAAGGACTCCGCCCCGCAATACACTTTCAAACTCGACCAGGAAAAACTTGCCCGAAATAACCTCACTGCCGCGCAAGTAGGCTCGGTATTGCGTACCGCCATCTCCGGAACCGAAACAACCTCGATATTGCGCGATGGCGAAGAAATTTCGGTTGTTGCCCGTTTTGACCCGGAAGAAATCCCCAGCCTGGCATCAATTCAAAACCTGCAGATAACCAATCCCTCCAAACAAGCGGTATTTTTAAAAGACGTAGCCGTGGTCTCTCTTGATCCATCGGTGGAAAAAATCACGCGCATCGACCAAAAACGCACGGTTCTTCTGACCAGCGACATCACTGCCGAAACCACTTCCGATACGATCCTCGCGGCCTTCCAGGACAAGATTTCATCTTATGAATTGCCCCGGGAATATGAAATAAAATTCGGCGGCGCCAATGAAACAAACGCCGAATCGGTAGAATCGATTGTTGCCGCAATGTGGCTTGCAATGATCTTGATTGTCGCCACTATGATCATCCAATTTAACTCGTTTATTAAAGCCTCGATCGTTTTAATCACCGTACCATTAGCGCTTATCGGCGTCTTCATCGGCCTAGCGCTCACCGGCATCCCCTTAAGCTTCCCGGGATTGATCGGTATCCTGGCGCTATTTGGCATTGTAGTAAAAAATGCCATCATTCTGATCGATAAAATAAACCTGAATCTCGCCAGCGGTATTGATTTTCGCGGCGCGGTCATCGACGCGGGCAAATCGCGGTTTGAAGCAATTTTCATTACCTCGTTTTGCACTATTATCGGCATTATTCCGATCACGCTGTCTTCCACCACCTGGCAAGCGCTAGGCGCGTCAATAATCTTTGGCTTAACGATTTCTTCCTTCCTGACGCTATTTATGGTTCCCGCGCTTTTTGCCAGCTTAGTAAAACACGAAAGTTAACGCTTTAAAAAAACACCCTCCGCAAAAACGGGGGTGTTTTTTACTTCTATAGCCGCTCCGACAGAAAAGCATATTTTTACCAGAAATTATTCTGCGGCCCCAACATTAAACTGCGGCTAAATCGCGTCGATGCACTCGTTATAGGCGTTTACTTGCGAATTATAATCCTCCACATCATCTTTATACTGCCCATAAAGAGCCTTAGCCTGCGACACGCTCGTATTATAGTCATCAATGATCGCATTAGCTTCATTAACCGCATCGTTAAGATTTTCCTCGGCTTCTTTTATCTCCGAATAGGAATTTGATGAAGCCGCCAATTCGCTTAAATTATCCTCTAAAATATCGATCACGTCATTTTTCATTTCGATATCCGCCATAAGCGCTTCTTGCCTATCGGAGTAATCGTCGAGTACCGCTTTTTCCCCATCAATCCGGATCGAAAGTTTTTCGTCCACTTCCGGGCAAGCAGTTTCGGGCCTACCAAATTCCTGCACCGCCAGCCAGATCATACGGCCTTCAAAATTTCCGCAACCAACCGCCGCGCCGATTTCGGTGAACCCGTTTTTTAAAATATTCTCCCGGTGCCCGGGGCTGTCCATCCAAGCCTGAACCAGCGCCGCATCTCCCTTATAATTGCCCATCGCCAAATTCTCCCCAATCGCGATATATTCGTAGCCCGCACCATTTATAAAAAACGACGCGTCGCGCCCCTCCGGCGACATATGCTCAAAATATTGCCCCGTAAACATATCGTCAACCTTCGCTTGCGCCGCCCGATCAAGCAATTCGTTTTCCGCCAATTCTTGCCCCAAACCCAGATTTATCTGGCGCTGCCGATTGGTTTCTTCAACCACCCCCCGTCCCGTCAAAGCATAATTATTCCCCATCGCCGGATCCGGCGGCGCCGCGACCAGCCCCCCGATCTCCGGCGCCAAAACTTTATCTTTAGTCAGCTCCAGCTTCGCCGGCGTTTCGGTAATTTCAACCGCCTCCGCCGTTTTTTCCTTTGTATTCGCCTCCAAATCAACCGCTCCCTGCCCGGATGTTTCGTATTCAGTCCCGCCCGCCGTCGAATCATCGGCCATTCGCCGGATATCATTAGCCTGATTTTGAAATTCCGCGCCAAAATCAAACCGGCCAAAATTCAACCAAAAAGAACCGGCCGCCAGCAACGTTCCAATAGCCAGCACTCCCATTGCCGCTAAAATTTTTACGATAAATTTCATTATTTATATTTTACCGCGCCCCAGCTAACCCCCGTCTTAATACGGCAAACCCCTCGAGCACTCTCAAGGGGTTTAATTTCCGTTTTTTATATTATAAACACGCGAGTCTTAATATTTCTCGCACTTAATCTGGTAAAAAGCCTTGGAATGGTCGCACGACGGGCAAACCTCCGGCGGCATCTTTCCAAAATGGATGTATCCGCACTCGCGGCAAGCCCACCAGGTATCCGCCGCCTTCTCAAAAACCGTATCCGCCTCCAAAACCTCCAGCACCATCTGGTAACGATTCTCGTGATGCTCTTCAGCCCTGGCAATCGCCCGCAAACGTTGGGCAATATCCCCCAGGCCCTCTTCATCGGCAGTTCGGGCGAATTCCGGATACATTTGCGTATGCTCGTAATTCTCACCCGCAATCGCCGCTTTCAGGTTATCAATAGTGTTGCCGTAAACCGTAGGCACTTCAACCCCCGCCTCTATTGCTTCACCGGTCTTCCCCGCCTTTTGCTGTAACTGATTAATCAGCCTAAAAAGCCACGCCGCATGCTCCCGTTCGTTGTCGGCACTCAATAAAAACACTTCGGCAATTTGTTCATAACCCGCTTTGCGCGCTATCTTGGCATACATCGTATAACGGTTGCGCGCCTGGCTTTCTCCCGCAAACGCTTTGGCCAAATTTTTTAAAGTCTTCTCCATGGATTTATATGTTATTTTTCATTAATTTTGATTTATGTTTTGAATTTTATTCATAAATCGTAAATCGCGATTCAGAGTTTCTTATATTCCTTCCTTTCCTTATATTCCTGTTGTTTTCCCGAATTCCACTGTTGTACCGGACGCAAATAACCGCACACCCGCGAATAAACTTCACAATTTTTATAGCCTGTCAGCCGCGGGCTTTTTTTGTAACAACCGCCGCATTTATAAACCTCATACGACTTCTCTTCGTCCTTATACGAAAGAAGCACGCCATTTTTAATCTCTTCTCCTTCAAAAACAATCTCCTGTCCGCAATCATGGCACGTTTTTTTCTGTTCCATACAATATGGAAATTAATGAAAACCGGTCGAAATCCATAGAAACTAATTGCGCTTGCGCAATCAATCTCAATTAATTTCGCAAGTCTGATTTCTATTAATTTCGGTTATTTAATTGAGTTGGTGTATCCATTCTAGCCAACCCAGCGCCGCCGTCAAATCCGGTTTAAAAAATTTATTCAACCTCAATGCGATTCACGCGCTCCAAGCCGGTAAACACCGCCGAAACAAACCCTCGATAAATTTCTGGCGGTTTAAAAATAGCCGCTTATGCATTCCCAAAAAACCCTCCTCGTTATAAAATTAAGCTATTGAAACACAATAAGAAAGTTATTTAATCGCTTTAAAAAAATTTTCGCCGCGGTTAAAATTAACCTGACATTCCAATAATCAACGCGATATGCCGATACAACAGATACACCGGTTCTTTCATCCCAAAATCATCGCGGTCATCGGCGCCAGCGACCGGGCCAATTCGGTCGGCCACTCGATTTTCAAAAACATCAAAGACAGCCCGTTCGAAGGTGAAGTTTATCCTGTAAACAATCGGGCCAAAACCGTTATGGATCGGCGCGCGTATGCGTCTATTTCAGACATCAAAAAGCATGTAGACCTGGCGATTATCGCCACGCCCGCGCCCACCGTCCCCGAACTGGTCGAAGAATGCGGACGTGCTGGCGTTGCCGGTGTCGTGATAATTTCTTCCGGTTTTAAAGAAGCTGGTTCCGAAGGCCAGAAAATGTTCTCCCGGATCATTGCCAACGCCAAAAAACACAACATCAAGATTCTCGGTCCCAATTGTCTGGGATTCATCAATCCGCGGATTTCCTTAAACGCCAGTTTTGCCCCCGAAATCCCCAAATCCGGTAATATCGCTTTCGTTTCCCAAAGCGGCGCCCTATGCGACACGTTTCTTGATTGGTCGCTGGGCGATAATGTGGGATTTTCCTATTTCGTATCAGTCGGCTCGATGGCCGATATCGGTTTTGATGAACTTATCGACTATTTTGATACCGATCCGTCCGTAACCAGTATCCTAATGTATATGGAGTCAATCAACGATGCGCGCCGGTTTATGAGCTCGGCGCGCGCCTTTTCGCGCAACAAACCCATCGTCTGCCTCAAAGCCGGCCTGGGAGAAGCCGGCGCCCGCGCCGTTGCTTCACACACCGGCGCGATTTCCGGCGACAACAAAGTTTTTGAAGCCGCCTTTGAACGCGCCGGTATCATCCGCGCCGAAACCGTCAGCGAGCTTTTTAACTACGCCAAAACCTTCAACCGCCTCAAATTACCCCGCGGCAACCGCCTCGCGATTGTCACCAATGCCGGTGGCGCCGCCGTGGTATCAACCGATTTCCTGACCGCGCACGGCGGACGGCTGGCTCAGCTTTCAAGCGACACCATTGCCAAACTCGACGTCATTATGCCCCCGGCCTGGAGCCACAATAATCCCATCGACATCCTGGGCGACGGCCAGCCGCGCCATTACCAGGCCGCGGTTAAAGCCTGCCTTCAGGATTCTAATGTCGACGGCGTTATGGTAATACTGACTCCTCAAGCGGTCACCCGCGACGGCGCCACCGCTGCGGCCATCGCCGCCCTTCCGGAAATTAATTCCAAACCGGTTTTCGCGTCGTTTATGGGCGCCCGCCGCGTCAAAGACGGCGTAGATATTTTGCTTGAAGCCGGAATTCCGGTTTACCGCACCCCGGAAAAAGCCATAGCCTGTTTTTTGGGAATCAATGAGTGGCAACACAACCTTTCCGATATTGAACAAACCCCCGAAACCGTCCCCGAGGGATTCACCCCTGATAAAAACACCGCCCAAAAACTCATCGACCGCGTCATCCGCGAAAACCAATCCACCATTGCTGGCGCTGCCGCCGCCCGCCTTCTTTCATGCTACGGCCTGCCCGCCAATCCGTCGTACCTGGTGAATAACCCGAATCAAGCGGCCGCGGTCGCGCGCAAACTCGGCTTTCCCGTGGCAATGAAACTGCAAGCCACCGGACTCCTCCACAAAACCGAGCTGGGAGGCGTTCGCCTGGGTATCCGGTCGGCAAACTCGGCTCGCCTCGCTTACAGCCAAATTATTGCGCAGGCCAAAGAATCATTAAGCCGCGAATCAATCGAAGGCATCACCGTCGAAAAAATGGTATCGAAAAAATTCGAACTGATCATGGGTGGCAAGCGCGATCCCATCTTCGGCCCGGTAATTGTGTTTGGTATGGGCGGAATCGCGGTTGAAGTTTTCAACGACGTAGCCATCGGCTTACCGCCGCTAAATATGGCTCTGGCTAAAAACCTCATGGAACGCACCCGCATCTACACCCTCCTGAAGGGATACCGCAACCAACCCGGGGTAGATATAAATGAATTGCAGTTCTTTCTCTATAAGTTTTCCTATCTCCTGGCCGATCTGCCGCAGATAAAAGAAATCGATATCAATCCCATCGCGGCCGATATTGACGGTATGGTCATTGTTGATGCCAAGATCGTCGTCGACCCGCAGATTGCCGTCGATCCCAAAAAACCGCACTCTCATTTAGCTATTCTTCCCTATGTCAAAGAATACGAAGACCGCATCTCTCTTAATGACGGTCAAAAAGTTCTCTTACGCCCGATAATGGCCGAAGACGAACCGCGCCACCGCGAATTCATCACCAACCTTTCCCAAGACTCGAAACGGTTCCGGTTCTTCGAAGTCATCGACCGCCCTGATGTAAAATTCGTGCGCCACTTCACACAAATCGATTACGACCGAGAGATCGCCATCATCGCCGAAATCAATCAAAAAGGGATAAAAACCACTATTGGAGTCGCCCGTCTCATTGAAAACGTCTTAGACAACACCGCTGAATTTGCCATCGTAGTCGCCGATGCCTGGCAACGCAAAGGCCTGGGAACCCGGCTCATCCGGCATATGGTACGCATCGCCCGGCAAAAAAAAATCTCCAAGATATATATCAACTTCTTAAAGGACAATCACACAATGAAACTTCTGGCATCCCAGGCCGGATTCGATATTAAAGAAACCCCCGATTGCTATTACGCCGAAATAAAACTGGCATCGCCCGGTCAAGCATAATAACCAGTCTCAAAACTTCGCTTTACCGCTAAAAATTTGAACAAAAAGACGACGCGCTTATGCGTCGCCCTTTTTATGATTGCTGTTTCAATATTTTTGTCATTCAACTGACAGAATATCTCGAGATTCAACGATTCGGATTGCAAACCGCCCAATCTCCGAGATAGTTTATTGAACAAATCTTAATACCCCGCGCGTTTTCCGCCGCGACTGCGGCGGGGCGCCTCCCGTAAACGGGAGGAAGCGCGGGGATGAAGATTTTCTCCCGCATTATGCGGGGGACGCCTGGAGCAAAGCGGAAGGCGGTTCAACAAAGATACTCCGTGGCGTAATCCCGGGGAGATTCATTCCGGCAATTGCGGCACTATTTCATCCAACGCCTGCTGTGTTGTTACAACCGCCAATCCGCTGTTTTTGATCGCATTCAGTTGCGCGTCCAATTGCGCCGGTGTAATCGTATATTCATCACCCCCGGTATTCCCGACATAGTGGTAAAGAATCACCAGCCATGATTTATCCTGGGCCGCCTGGCTTACCCAATCTTGCACTTCGCTCACGGTCGTCGTGTTCAACACGTATTGCGTCTTGATTCCGTACGGATCAAAGTTGTAGAGATTATTATACCCCTGGTCGGTAGTCCGGCAGGTTTGGTAATATTTTTTAGCCTCCCCGATAACCGTATTATTGTAAAGACCGTATGGAAGCGCAAAATGATTTACCGGCGGGAACAATACATTCAGATCGTTTTTCGATTGCGACAGTTCCTGATCGATTTGAGCGACCGTCATTTGAGTAAGATCCGGATGCGTCGCCGAATGGGATCCGATTTCATGGCCCTGGCTGTACAGCATCCCAACCTGCTCCTCATCCATATAATATCCTTCATCGGTATTTTGCATATCGGTACTGACAATAAACTGGGTAGTTTTAAATCCGTATTTATCAAGTAGCGGCAAAGCGTCGGTGATCACCGAGGATTGACCGTCATCAAAAGTAAGAGTAACCAATCCGCGGTTAAATCCGGTAACCGTCGTCGGCACTGCCGAATAATCGTCAGTAATCAGCCACCCCACTCCCGCGATTACATGAAAGATTGAATAACTGACGGCATTCGCCGGCATCGTGATCACATCGGAATATTTTGCCCACGATGTTGAAGCCGGCGCCATCTTTAACAAATAATTCTGGCTCGTCCCATCGGACTTATTTACCGACGCATAAACCAGCGTATCAATATTTGATTGGTACCAGTCACTGATGACATAAGCCTGGCCCGCATCAATCGGCGCATAATCAAAATACCATTTCGCGTCACCATCGGTAAAGCTGGTAATTTGAACCTTTGCGCTATGCGTTCCAGTATGGCCGGTATTCAAATAAGAATAAACCGGCGTGTTTGTGCCCCAAGAATCACTATTCCATGCCAACGGATTAGTATTGCTTGCGTTCGATTGCTCCAGCGACGCATTCGGAACATTATCCGTAACCACGGGAGTATCCGGATCTTGCTGGACCATCGAATAATCGTCAGTAATCAGCCATCCCGCTGCGGATATTGAATGGTATATCGAAACGCTGATTGCGTTCGCCGGTAAAGTGATATAAGCGGCATATTGCGTCCAGGTTTGCGACGCCGGCGCCCTTTCCAACTCAATGTTTTCCGAACTTCCATCGGCCATATTCACCGCCACATATACCTCGCTTGGAATATTTGATTGATACCAGTCGGACACCAGATAACTTTTGCCCCCGGCAACCGGAGTATCAACAAAATACCATTTCGCATCGCCGGCGGTAAAATCAGTGATTTGTACCTTAATACTGCGGCTCCCGGTATGGCCGCTCTCCAGATAAGAATAAACCGGCGTGTTTGTACCCCAACCGCCCTTTTCCCAACTCAACGGTGCGTCTCCCGCAATATTTGAAATTTCCAATGACGGATTAGGAACAATATTATCAGAATCTTCCGGAACATAAGTGTTGGTGATCGTGCAAGTCGCCGTGCCGCCCGCGGCCAACGCCACATTGCCGCAGTTGGAGTACGTGGCAGTGTAATTGGCGGTTGCCGGTTCGGTAACGGTATAGGTTCCCGCGGCCACCGCCAGTTCATTCTGGCCGTCGGCTTCAAACGCGGCCGCGGTGCCGCCGTTCACTGAGAAGGTGAAATCGCTGGCGGTCTTCGTGCCGCCGCCGGTATTAACCACCGCTTTTTTCACAATCAACGTTCCCGTCGGCGGAACATAAGTGTTGGTGATCGTGCAAGTCGCCGTGCCGCCCGCGGCCAACGCC
>CAYYEP010000011.1:0-22403 GCA_964470995.1 uncultured Candidatus Saccharibacteria bacterium | reverse complement strand
CGGAACATAAGTGTTGGTGATCGTGCAAGTCGCCGTGCCGCCCGCGGCCAACGCCACATTGCCGCAGTTGGAGTACGTGGCAGTGTAATTGGCGGTTGCCGGTTCGGTAACGGTATAGGTTCCCGCGGCCACCGCCAGTTCATTCTGGCCGTCGGCTTCAAACGCGGCCGCGGTGCCGCCGTTCACTGAGAAGGTGAAATCGCTGGCGGTCTTCGTGCCGCCGCCGGTATTAACCACCGCTTTTTTCACAATCAACGTTCCCGTCGTAGATGTTTGCTCAATAAATGAATAATCGTCCGTTATTAGCCAGCCGACTCTATTAATAACATGGTATATTGATACGCTTTTGGCATTCGCCGGGACTGTTACCGTTACGGAATATTTTTTCCACACCGATGAAGCCGGAGCGTTTGCAAGTTTTATATTTTGTGTCGTTCCGGCGGTTGTAAACACGGAAGCATAAACCTGGGTCGCAACATTGGATTGATACCAATCGCTTAAAACATAAGATTGACCCGCGGTTACCGGTTGATAATCATAGTACCATTTGGCATCGCCGCTGATTCGGCTTGTTAACTGCACCTTAATACTGCGCGTACCCGTATGGCCGGTATCAAGATAAGAAAAAACCGCGTTGTTGGTCCCCCATTTGTCTTGATTCCAGGCAATGGGCGCCGTCCCCGAAGGCATCGACTGTTCCAGCGACGCATTCGGAACATTATCGGTCGTTTCGGGTAATATCGGTTGCGACTCCTGAAGAACAAAATTATCCGTCTGCAAATTCCCAACCTTGGCAATCACGTGGTATACTGTCGCCCTGATCATATTCGCCGGCACGGTAAAATAATATTCCGATTTTGCCCAGTTGCTGGCGCTGATGGGATTTGTTCCCAATAACACATTGTTTTCCTTATTGGCGGCATCACGATAAGAAACGTAGGTTTGCGTAACCACATTAGACCTATAGTAATCGCTGAAATAATACGTGTTTCCGGCCGTAACGGAAATTGGATCAAAAAACCATTTTGCATCTCCGCTGACACGATTAGCCATGGTTACCAGCACTGAACGAGTACCGTCTTGCGCCCCGGACGCTGGATAGGAAAACGTTACCGTATTGATTCCCCACTTTTCGGATGACCAATTAAGAGGAGCGGTACCTGCCGCATTGGCAGTCTCGACCGACGAATTGGCTATTATATTAGTTTCTGCGAATATGCGGCCGCCCGCTGGCACCAAAAATAACAACGCACACAACAACATAAAAAACGCGTTTCTTTTTATATCTATTGATTTTCCCATTTTTTATATTTTTTAAAATGATAAAAATACATTAACAATGCTCGAACTTTATAAAAAAGCATTGCCACTTTCCAGTTTATAGAAGAGGTAATTAAGATTCGGTGAAAATAATCTGACGCTAATTAATCTCCCCGGGACAAACGCCACAGCGATCTTGATTTAACCGCTCTCCGCTTACGCTTAGGACAATATAATAAACTGGCCTCGGGCTGGCCTGCTCCCAAACCAACGAGTCAAAAGTATTTTGGCGAGTAAGTAATCGACCCGGGGCAAAGCCCCGAGGTATTCCTTCCGCTTCTCTTGCGCTACGCGTTAAGAAAAGTTTATTTATAGCCTCCGCTACGCTACGGACAGCCATTCATCCCCGCGGCAGGCCCGGGGTCTTCTGACTGGCTAATAAAAAAGAGGCTAAAATTTAACGCCTCCTTCAATAGACTTCTGCTGGTTTCGCCTTGACCAAAGCTGTCAATTGCGGCAACCGGCCAATCAAATGGCGTTCATTTGCCATTTCAAGGTTATAGATGCTTATCCCCGCCACGCCCTGTTCTTTAAGGCTCGCCATACGCCTTTCAAGTTTTTCGTAATCTCCTTTTTCAACATCGCTCAAATAGGTCGACGCCACGATCTTTTTGGCGCCGGCCTGTCTCATTTTTTCCACGATCGCGCCATATTGACTCTCGGGGATATTGGCATCCATCATCAAATACACAACATCAACCAAGCCGGCAATCAACGCATTGTCCGTTCCGTAGTTTTCGTAGGCAATCTCCGGATCCGCCAACAAATGGGGCCTGAAAACAATCGATGTTCCCCTTCGGATATTGATCTCGTCAACATAACCCTGCAATATTGCCAAAAGCCGCTTCGTCTGGTTTGCCCGCCAGCGGTTCCATTCGTTGCGCAAGACGGCATCGTTTTCGATCATAATAGCGCTCGCGCGCGCGTCACTACTCTGAACCTTGATCCCGGTATCATTGCTAAACTGCGCGATACTAAAATCGTCATAGCTCGACAGAAACAATGTCTGGTTATCGCCGTAGAACAAGGCTGGATACTGGAAATTATCGTTTAGATCGATACTGTCAACCCCTCTGGCCGCAAGTTCATCAAAAATCCCTTTCATCATTGCCAAATATTCGGGAGACCGTATCACTCTCGCGGGCGTAATGACGCAATAATCCGGTGAATCCCCCGCCATATCCAAGTGCCGTCCATCGCTTAACACTGCAATCCAATCGCCATGCCCCTTTTGATAAAGCCAATCCCCGTGCGGCATATCAACGGAAGCGCAAAAAAACAAACCGTTTTTATGAGCCGCGTTCACCGCGTCATAAAGGAAATCTCCGTTGCCCGGATCAAATTGCGGCAGATATTTTGACGGATAGAAAGCCCGCGATATCCGGTCATCAAACCCATTGCCGACAACAGTAACAACTACCGCGTCAAAGCCTAATTCCTTGATCAATCGCGCTGAATAATAAACATCGCAATTATCATCCTGCTGGCATAATCCGTATATCCCGATCACGACCGGCGGCGGTCCGACGGCACTCTGTGAAAGAACTGTCATATTATCCGAAAAACCCCCGAATTCTATCCCCGCATCACACGAAAGCGCCGCGATTATCAAAAAAAATAAATAAAATGCGCGGCCGCCTTCAACCATAACACCCATTACGTCGCAAAACATAGCTATCGATTTTATTTTGCGCCTTATCCGAAAAATATCAATCTTTTAATCCCATATTAACTGTAACCTACTAAAATTTAATCATTCTTTAGTTCCGGCAATAGTTGTAATGGACAGCCCATTAACAATTTATTTATATCCGGGGGTGATTAATCTTTGCAAGAAAAAATCGTGGTTACTGGAGGCGCGGGTTTCATAGGATCCAATCTGGTCAAAAGATTGGTTGATGCCGGCAAGGACGTAATCGTTATCGATAATCTTTCTCGCGGATTTCCGCACAACATCCCTAAACAAGCGGCCTTTCTGCCAGTCAGTATCGGTAGCGCCGAACTCGAAAAAAAATTACCGCCACTCATCATTGGCCAATCTGTCTCGGTCATTCATTTGGCGGCGCAGATTGACGTTAGGAATTCAGTGGCAAATCCGGTGGACGACGCCCGAATCAATATTATGGAGTCGCTCAAGTTTTTATCGCTGTGTTCCCGGCTTGAAGTCAAGAAATTCATCTTCGCGTCAAGCGGCGGCGCCATCTATGGAAAACCCAACAGCATACCCACTTCGGAAAAAGACCTGGAGTGGCCGCAAAATCCCTATGGAGTCGCCAAACTCGCGTTCGAAAAATATCTTTACTGCCACTATCAAAACTTCGGACTGCCATACATCGCATTACGCTTAGCGAATGTCTACGGTCCGATGCAGGATGCCAGCGGCGAAGCCGGGGTCATTGCGGTTTTTTGCCGCCGGATGCTAACAGGAGAATCAATATCCATTTACGGCAACGGAGAGCAAACCCGGGACTTCGTGTATGTCGGCGACGTAGTCGAAGCATTCACACGCGCCCTCAACTCGAAAAAAACCGGGATATTCAACATTGGCACCGGCAAAGAAACTTCGATAAATCGGATATTCGCATATCTGGAAAAAATAAACGGCCAGGACGGAATAAAACCCGAATACCTCCCCTCCAAAAAGGGAGAACAAATACGCAGTTGCCTTGAAGCCAAAAAAGCCAAAAAACTTCTCGGCTGGAAACCGAGAGTCATGATAAACGAAGGATTGAAACAAACATACGAATGGTTTGACCGGCAAGCGATACTTGCTCAAAACGATTGATCGCCGGAATTGCCTATTGCCTATTCGCACCACACCATGGATTCGCGCCAATAACAGGAACTATTAAAATCAGTAGGTTCCTTGATTATTACACCTTTGGCGCGTCTTATGAATGTGATTTCAATAAAGGCATGTGAATCGACTGCGAAGATAGCGTAAGAATGGCCGGCGGGGCGTCCCAAAAAGCCATCAAAAACACTATCTTCGTAAAACCAGACTAAGGGTTAAGGGGTGGAAAAATGAAAAATCAATTGGGCGAAATAAAGAAAACGGCCATTGACTTTACGTTTTTTTTAGCCGGAATGGATCGCGAAATACCTGCGCCCGGGGACTACCGTCCATCGGTAACGATTCTGATTCCCGCATATAACGAAGAAAAATTCATCGCCGATACTATCAACAGTATAAAAAGGCAAACCTACAGCAATATTAAAAGGATCGTTGTTGCCGACGATGCATCGACCGACAAAACCGGCATAATCGCGGCCAATCTTGGAGCAACTGTCGTCAGAACGCCAAAAAACACCGGCACAAAATCGCAAGCCCAGAATTATGCGATATTCGAATCGCCATACATCGACACCGACCTGGTAACAACGATCGACGCCGACACCACGCTTGCGCCGGACGCAATCGAAAAAATCGTTCCGGCAATGTATGACCAAAAAACATTTTCGGCATGCGGGTTCGTAATCCCGCAGGTAGTTGAAACTATCTGGGAAACAGCCCGTTTAGGCCAATATCTGTATTGTATCGGATTGAATAAAAAGGCCCAGAACAATGTCGGAATGCCTTTGGTATCGTCAGGCTGTTTTTCCATTTTTAACACGGTGCAACTCAAAGAATTAGGCGGCTTCCCGCTCGAAACAATGGTGGAAGATATGGCGCTAACCTGGAAAGCGCACATACTCGGCTATAAGATCAAACTTATTCCCGGCGCAGTGTGCTATCCAAAAGACCCGGCAACCTGGAACATCTACAAAAAACAGGTTCTGCGGTGGTATCGCGGATTCCTTCAATGCGTAAGCCTCTATAAGATGGATGTTTTTAAGAATAAAAAGTTGGGACTGTTTGTCTTTTGGTACACTCTTTCGGGGCTTATAGCGCCAATAACATGGATCATACTGATTGGAATACTGCCGCTTATGTTGTTTACCGGAAAAATTATGTTGTCGCTCCTGATATTGACATGGTTTGCCGTCGACGTAACACTAACCTTTGCGGTCATAATGTATGAAGGTCTGCGTATGAAAAAAGGTTGGCGGGCATTTGCCGGCTTTCTGCTTTACTGGCTGGTTTCACCGCTCGAAAGTTATCTGTTTATGCTTTCCGTGTGGAACGAATGGATACTTCGCAATACGCTGACTACATGGGACAAGGGACACTGAATGGTGTTGTTTATGAACAAAACAAAAAGGAAAATGATCGTTGCCATTTCAATTATTATGGCAGCGCTGGTGGGAAGTTCCCTGGAAATATTTTTTTTGGCCAATGGGTCTCATGGAACTGCCGAAACGATTAACGAACATCGGCCGCATATGGTGATCGGAGCATCAAAGATCGTGATTAACACCTCCGACAACCTGACGGTGGGCACGCAAGTAGATCGCGTGATAAGAGATATATACTGGACGGACTCGCCCTTCGACGAAAAAGTACCTTACAACCGCACACCGTATGGCTCCTCCCAAGTGGTTCCTTATATGGAAGGAGCGCGGATTCGCGAATTAATGGAATGGAGCCAAGTAAAAGTTTTACCGCTAGCGCCGGCCAAAGTGAAGAAAGTTATTGACCCGAGCAAAAAAGATCCTGTTTATTTTGCGGCCGACGGATCCGGGAACTATACTTTCTCAATCGATAAAAGCAAAGTCGATTATCCGTCCGTAGAATGGCAAAGCATCTCAAATTTAGAAATACCCGATACGCACGGATTCAACGAAATCGCCCAGCAAGCTTACCTGCACCGAAATGAAATCGAGCTCGCTATCGCTTGTATGGATCTGGCCGAAAAATCGCAAGCGGCGCTGTATCTCGCCCAACAAAACATCAATATCTACGCGCCTTGTGATCGGCACGCCAATGACCTGATGGGATATAAAGAAAAATATAACGTCAGCGCCACAATCATGGGAAGCGCCCCAATAACTAAAACTGCGTTCGGGGCCGTAATAGGAAACCGCCCGGTAATCTTCTATCTGGATGAAACCTTTGTTGTCAGCGATACCGACCAGTTTGATACATGGAGCCGCTATTATGATTCGCCGGCAAGATATTTCAAGGCCCTTAACAAAACCTACGGCCTTAATTTGGACATCGTCGCGGTAAACATCGAAAACGGAAACAACGCGCTGCTTATTGAAAAAGCGCGCCAGTTAAAATCTCACGCGATCGGCGCGCGCGTATATAATGAAAGCGACTACCTCGTGATCTCCGAGTGGCTCAAAGAAGACAAAAGAAATCGCGCGGTACTGCTACATACAGTAGCTTATGACCACGGCGCAAGAATCTTCCGCGAATATCCGCAACAGACGACATTCGGAGATCTGGAACCGCTCATAAAAAACATAAGGGGGTAAAGATGCATTTCCCGCAACTGGCGCCAAGTTCGCTGATGCACGTAATATGCCGGTGGCCCATAACCGTGATCCCGATTGGATTGTTCTTCTGGTGGCTTATCGTAATCGCGCCGCCAGGAATCGATCCCGGCGAACCGGCATCGACAAACCCTGCCGTCATCCCGATGATCGGAATAACAGCACAAGCATCAATGGATAATATATTGGCCACGAAAAATATCGCCGGCACTATCGGCTGGCAAACGATTGCCGCCGGTAAAAACAATCAGTCCGTTACGACTCCGTATGACATCTCCGAAACAACCTCGATCCGCACGGCTCCCGTTTCTAATACAACAAAAATTAGCCAAAATTTTTCACTTGGCTGAAAATTAAGCAAATAGTTGCCGTTTTGCGATTCGCGAAACGGCTTTTTATTCAACCGCCAAAATATCCCCGCCAGCCCTTCAGTATGGATTGCTTCAGGAAGCCGAGAAATACGGTTTGCTGGCCATTAACCCGATATCAGCCCAAAAAATATTTGCTCGCTAAAAAAAGATGGCTTGGCATATCAAGCAAAAAGCCCGGCGCGATCGCGTTATTTCGCGGCAAATCAATAAAAACCAAGTAAAATGATAATCAATAAAACCAAAAACAAGTAAAATTTAAACCGATACCGGCATTGCCGGAACAGCAACAAAAGTGCGCCAATACTGCCCCGGCACAAGATGAATGATCGCAAGCGCGGCCGCCCTTCTTAAATAATGATTATCGTTGCTCTTTATAACTTTTAGCCGCAGCACACACCCTTGACAAATCCCGATATACATAATAATAAATATATACGGCAAGTCATGATTTTTCTTTTTTTATCCTCTCCTCCTCCATGATTTGCCCCCATCCTTTGCACCTTATAAAACAAAACTTCCCTTAAGCTCTTGTGGTGATGTCCAAATCTTTTGGCATCGCCACTATTTTTTATTATAAACATCAAACTTCATATATTCGATGCCTGCCAACAGCATAATTTCCGTTAAGAATTATCGGCATCAATCTTTTATATGCGAATTCCCGTCCGTTGCTCGACTTCAAATATCGGGCGCAATCACACGCCTCTTTTTCGGTTTCAAAAACCTCGTACCACGCCAACTCCCACGGCATAAAAGGCTTGGTCGAAATAAAACGCGCCCCGTTATGCATCAAAACCGCGCGCTCCAATTCATTGGCCGTGTCGATATAAAACATTCCCGATTTTATACTCCTCAAGATATAACAGCAGTACATTGCACCCGTGTTAGCACCGCACTAATTAGCGTGGCGCCGAATATTCATTTTACCCATCATTTTTTAGCAAATACCCCCGAAAAAGCAAGTTTTCGGCATTGGCCCTTGATTAAAATCAAAATATAATTATAATATATTAATATAAAATTACCTTAATGGCACGACCAAAACCGGTCGCCGAACGCAGATCTTTAGCAAAACAAGGAGTAAGAAGTTTATGGCAAGTTTAACAGACATCCTAAACAACATGTTTTCGGCAATGGACCAAGCCCCATTCTATTGTGACCATCGCGAGAAACTCCCCTGCCAAAGAAACGGCAAAGCCATCGGCTACTGCAAAGAAGTTGGCTGCCGGCACTTGAAACGGCGCGATAACGTCCGAATCCTCCGCCAGAGCAAATACGCCCTGCGTCCCAAAAATCTAACTGTCATTATGGCAATGGGTCTTTAAATTTCCTGCCGCGAACAGAATCGAATACCCGGAACACCAGTTTCTCCAAGCTTTTTTAAAAAACTAAAAACCGGTACGGTTGATCCGCACCGGTCTTTATTTTAAAAACGTTACCAAACTTTATTGAATTCCCAACCCTGTTTTTTGGCATTCTCAAAATAATTGCGCAATATCGTTTCCGAATCACGGTCAGTCTGGTTTTTGCCGATAATATAATGCATAAAAAGCACCAATTCCAAATAAGAATTTCCGCTTAATCTGCAAACATCTCCCGGACCGTCATATTCGCAATTGACCGCCACCACCAACCGATCGGGGTTGGGCTGTAAAAGCATTCCGTGCGCCGCGTTGGAATACCCGCCCGCATCCGCACCCAATCCCGCCAGGGTTTCAGCAACCTTGCGCTTGGCCATCCGCCCCACGATCTCGTATTTATCATCGGTAACAAAAAAAACAAATTTATATTTTCGCAAATCAGGCACCCTCAAACTGGCCAGCTTATCCGCCAATCCCGGCACATCCTCTTTTAATATCCCATACAGCATCGCCGCGTAAGTACTAACATTGTATGTCGGCGGTTCCTTGATCGCCGGGAAAACAAATACATCTTCGGGTTTCAAAAACTTACCCGCCAGCGGTTCGGGGTTAGAAGTGATGAGCTTTGGCTGGTAGCCGTTCTCAGTCAGCCACTGCGCCATCTTAACCCCGTCCTTGGCTCCCGAAGCGTTCACAATATAAATATCCTGATCTTTTTCCGGATTATTATCGAAAAATCGTTTATAATCCGCCACTGAAAATCCGCAGCCGCCGAAATTTTGCGCCAGTATCCGGCCGGTATTGTCGGCATCGCCCGAGCCGACAAAAATATTGCGGCTCGTTTTTTTGATATTAATATTCGGATATTTCCATTGGCTTAATTCACGCGCGGCTCTCGTCGCATAATAATCAAGCGTCTCGATCTTTTCCATATTTTGATTTTCCATATAATCCGTAATTATAACATTATAATTAAACCCGATTTTTAGAATTTGCAAATCCGTCCCGGCGTCGAAATAACCTATTATTCAACTTTGGTTTTTCCCCTTACCAAACCTATCGCTACCACCGCCAAAACCACCCCCAATACACTAAACAGTCCCAACAACAAATAACCCTCTCCCGCACGCGACTTTGTTGGCGCCGGGGCCGCTTCTGCGGTCGCTCCCGGAATCGGCAAAGCCACTGCCGCTTCTGCGGTCTGGGCAAATCCAAACCAATCGCTTTTAGCCACAATCTTGCCGGTGTTATTGGTTACCACCACATAAACCTCATGATTCCCTTGTTTCAATGGTCGGTCCAGGACATACGACCAACTGCCGTCATCGTTGGTCTCTACGGTCATCACAATCGGATCGCTAAAAACAACCAGATTTACATAAGCATTTGGTATCGCTTTGCCGCTAAATTTAACAATCTTAGTCCCCTTATCGCCGCCGACAGTTTCCACGTTTTCCACCTGATATATACCTTGGCTATCCGCCTCGCTGGCTTTCGGATCTTCAACCGCCATCCGGTCGCCCGTGGCATCTGTCGACATAGTCAATGGATCGCGCCGTTCCCTGATCTCCCCGCCATCGATATAACCATCGCTATCCGTATCGGCATTCTTCGGATCGGTACCAAAACGATATTCTTCGTTATTGGTTAATCCGTCGTTATCCGGATCAGCATCGCCTCCGCAAATATCCGCCGCCGCGCAAAATTCCAACCCAAAATAATATTTCTGCCATTCACTTCCGGTACGGCCGTTAAAATTATTTAACTGTCGATTTTTCTGATCCTGCGCCGCACCCATGGCAGTCACCGCTTCCGGTACCGGCGCTGGCGCATCTTCCGGTCGAACCGGCACCTCCCCGGAAATTTCGCATTCCTCTTCCAGAATCGGCGATAATACCGCCGTATCGCAATCATTGGGGTCTTTCGATAAGATTATTCTAGTACGCCCTCCCTCAATACAAGCACCAAATGCGCTATAAGTATACACGCATTCAACCAAATTTTTAGGCTTATCATCTTTTTGTCTTGGGGCTTCGCTTTTATGGCTTTCCAATGGCGATTCCGGCGTCACGCTGTCTTTATCGATAATTACCGTTTTTTGATCAGTCGCAACCAACGCAACCGTTGCTTGGTTTATATCGTTATTTGCGACCGGCATGGTTTCCGCGGCACAATCAAATAACTTGCCCGGCGGCGCCGCATTAGAACAAACCGCCGGATCGGGTACCCATTCCGCGCACAACGCCTTTCCGCCAATACAAACACCCAGCTTATTGCATTTAAAATCACAATGGAAAGTATTGGTAATGGCACAAGTAGCAGTTTCTCCCGCGGCTAAAGTTATACCGGAACACATACCAGCATACGAAACATCATAATGATCCTTCTTTATCCCAATAACCGAATAAGTTCCCGGAACTTTTGACAAAACATTTTCTCCGTCCGGCTCAAAAACAACCGCCGTTCCATCGGTATAAAATGAAAAATCCGCGTTATTTAAAACGCCGCCGCCATTATTAACGACGTTGTTTTTAACAATTAACGTGCCCGTTTTAACCGTAACATTAGCGGAATTACTGACTGTAACACCAATATGATCCTTTGCGCTGTTGCCGGACTCATCAAATGCCTGGACCGTCAAATTATGCGCCCCTTCCGTAAAGCTTGCTGTTTTCCAGCTATACATATAGGGAAACGAAGTATCCGAAGCTATATAGGCGCCATCAATGTAAAATTTTACCTTATAAATTCCCCCGGCATCCGTCGCGGCCGCCTTAACAATAACCTCGCCACCAACAATATCTCCGCTGGCCGGACTGGTTATTTCTACATCCGGATCAGTATTATCAACACTCAACCTGTCAGAACTGCCGGAATCGGCATTATCCACGATTACCGTCACCGTATCGTGGGTTAAATAGCTCGTTGTATTATAAACTTCCGCTTTAATCGTATGGACGCCATTTGTAACCGCAGTTGTATTCCAAGCATACGAATAAGGCAAGGAAGCATCGGAAACCGCAAATATGCCGTCAATATAGAACTTAACCTGGTATGCCCCGCCAGCACTGGATACCGCCGCCGACCCGTTAATCACCGCGCTTACTGTTACTGTCCCGTCAACTTCATTGCCGTCAAGAGGGTTAGTAATACTTACCGTTGGCACTATCGTGTTAACGCCATCCGTATTATCGACTTCAACCGTAATTTCCTGATAAGACGATTTTTCCGCCGCATCATAAGCCTTAACTCTTAAGATATGTTCTCCATCGGCCCACGAAGTCGTATCCCACGTATATGCATAAGGGAATGACGTATCCGTGTATTTTAAAGCACCGTCAACATAAAATTCAACTTTATACGCGCTGGCATCGCCGCTGACAACCGCCGTCATCGTTATTACGCCGCCAACCTTGTTTCCATCCAAAGGATAAGTAAATTCCACCGGCGGCGCGTCTCTGATATTATCCACGTTAACGCTAACAGTATCATAACCATAATTATCGAATGCATCAGATACTTTGACTTTAATATCGTGAATACCATCGCCAACCGACGTTGAATTCCAATTATAAGATATTGACCCCGGCACACCGCTAAGCGAGATAGTATCCGCCACGGTACCGTCAACGATAATATTCGCAAAACTGGCCCCCGTGTCATCTTGGAAAGAAAATGCCACCGGCACTGCCGCCCCGTTCACCGTTTGGTTATCTGACGGCGCGGTAATAGTCACCGTTGGCGCGGTCGCATCGTAAACACAAGCCTGCGTTAATACTGGCTGGTTCCTGCAATCGGCGTTCGCCGGCGATTGTGCCATTTTTACGCAGGCTTTGGTATTATCCGGCTGGCAAGCGCCGCAATCATAAGTATAAACGCACAAATCGCAGGGATTATAGGTGATACTCAAACTAGTGTAAGTAATATTATAATAAGGCGCGTTACCGGTACAACAATCAAAAAATACGGCCAATGATCCGTTGTTATTAATAACACGATTCGCGCACCAGCCCGGATAATTATCGGTATTGAAAGTATCGGCCAACGCAACGCCAGCCGACGCAACCGCTAAGGCCGAACAAATTATCGCCAAAAAAATAATTTTGGATTTTTTTCTGCCAAACATATCAATTTCACGATGAAATGCTTTTACCAATTTTATTGTAACATACCCGCCCCCGCCATTCGCAACATAATCTGCGGGAATTGCGCCATCCGGCCGGATTGGCCCTATAAAAAAATTTGGCCGGCACCTCCCGTTTCTATTCCGCTTTTAACGGGACAACCGGATTTTCTCTGCAAAGTTGACAAGTGAACAGCCGTTCACCTAAAATGAAAGATAACCCTAAAAAATGAACACTCAAATTGCCAAAGAAAAAATCTCATCGTTCTATCGCAGCAACAAACGGATGCCAACATACTCCGAAATTGCTACCATGTTAAAATTCAAATCCAAGAACTCGGTATTTAAACTGGTTGCCAAACTAATTAGAGAGAATTTTTTAACCAAAGATAATTCCGGCCGCCTTATTCCGCAAGACATTTTCTCCCCGTTAAAAGTTTTGGGACTAATACAAGCCGGCTTCCCTACCCCTGCCGAAGAAGAGCTCGTAGATACAATCTCGTTGGACGAATACCTTATCGAAAACAAAGCCGCAACATTTATGCTCCGGGTTTCCGGCGACTCAATGATTGGCGCCGGAATTATGGAAAACGACCTGGTACTTGCCGACCGTTCCGCCACGCCGCGGCCCGGCGACATCGTCATCGCCGAAGTCGACTCGGAATGGACAATGAAATATCTGCGCAAAAAAAATAATCGAACTTGGTTAGAACCGGCTAACAAGAAATACCAACCGATCTACCCCGAAGAAGAACTGAAAATCGCCGCGGTCGTCAAAGCGGTCATCCGAAAATATTGAGTCAATGAAAATGGATCTAAAAAAACAAAGGTCCAGAAATATTTCTGGACATCTTACAACCGACTTGGCGTTTCCGCTTGGTCCTGATCGTTCTCCGGCGGCCGTGGGAACACCAGCCGCAAAAAAAATGAACGATCGCGGAAACGGCAATCTATGGATTTTCCGAATGCTACCAACATTCAAATAATCCCATGCCGCTGAAAACAACCAAGCCGGTCAGTTTGATAAATTTTAATGGATATTATTTAGCATATTTTTTAATTTTTTCAAGATAAATGCAAAAAAACAACTCACCGTTAAATCTTGGTGGTTTCCCGCAAGCGATCCTGCATATCGACGGCGATTGTTTTTTTGCGTCCTGCGAAATCGCGCTTAATCCCAAACTCAAGGGCCGCCCCGTAGTTACCGGCAAAGAGCGCGGCATCGCCTCTTCGATGAGTTACGAAGCCAAAGCCGCGGGAGTCACCCGCGGTATGAATTTACGCGACATAAAAAAAGTCTGCCCGGATGCCGTCATCCTGCCGTCGGACTACGAAACCTATTCCCTATTCTCGGTGCGGATGTTCGATATCGTGCGCCGCTGGACGCCCCAGGTCGAGGAATACAGCATTGATGAATGTTTTGCCGACCTTACCGGCCTGCAGCGCCCCCTCAATCTTCCCTACGAAACCATGGCGCAACGGATCAAAAACGAATTGGACCAAGAACTGGGAATGACCTTTTCCGTCGGCCTGGCGCCCACCAAAGTCCTGGCCAAAGTCGGCTCGAAATGGAAAAAACCTTCCGGTCTGACGATAATCCCCGCCAACGCCGCCCACATTTTTTTGGAAAAACTCCCACTGGAAAAAATCTGGGGCATCGGTCCGGCAACTTCGGCCTATCTTTACAAATGCGGGCTGAAAAATTCTTTGGATCTGGCAAAAAAAGACGAACAATGGATAAAACAAAACCTGACCAAACCCCACTACGAGATCTGGCAGGAACTGCGCGGCATCAGTATTTATCCGGTCGCGCCGGGAACAAAAAATAATTATAAATCCATCAGCAAAACCAAAACTTTCACTCCGGCCACGCGCGACCGGGAATTCGTTTTTTCACAACTTTCGAAAAACATCGAAAACGCCTGCATCAAAGCGCGGCGGCACGGCCTGGCGTCAAAAAAATTTTTTTTCTTTTTGAAAACCCAGGATTTCCAATACCGCGGCGGAGAGGTCAAGCTTGATCACGCCACGAATGTTCCCCAGGTCATGGTCAATTCCGTCCGAAAATATTTTGAATGGATGTTTGACAGCGGCACTCTTTACCGGGCCACGGGGATAACCATGGCCGACCTTGGCCAGCCACCGGCCCAACTGGACCTTTTCCGGCAATCCGCCAAAGCCGAAAAATTTTCCCGGATCTATGAAAGCGTCGACAAGCTGTCGGATAAATTCGGCAAACACGCGGTCTTTCTGGGGTCCAGTTTCGCGGCCGTGGCCGGCGCGAAAAACCCGGACGGACGCAATATGCCCACTCCCCGCGCCAGCGATCTTTTTAAGGGCGAAACCCGGCGCAAACGGATCGGCATCCCTCTTTTGCGCGACGTGAACTGAAATTCTACCGGCATTAAAAAAACAAAACCACCCTTAAGGGTGGTTTTTGGCCGGGATTGCGCGGCTGCCGATTCCCCGAAAAGGCCGGATTATGAATTTGGTTTTTTAGACGCGGAAGCGGCGATCGGCAAACGGACGGTAAAATGGGAACCCACCCCTTCAATGCTTTCCACCACGATCTTGCCGCCCATTTTCTCGACAACTTCCTTTGTTATCCAGAGCCCCAAACCGGTTCCGGAAATATTGCGCGTTTTTTCGTTTTTTATCCGGTAAAACTTTTGGAACAAATTAGCCTGGTCGTCCGCCGACATGCCGATGCCCGTATCGGCCACCGTGATCAGGAAATCGTTTCCCTTAATCGAAGTGGTCACGTCAACCGAGCCCTTGTCGGTGTATTTCACGGCATTGCCGATAAGATTCACCACCACCTGTTTGACGCGGCTCTCGTCGGCGCGTATCATTGACGCTTCGCCGGGTTTATAATTCAAAGCCAGCCCCTTTTGTATGGCCGCGGCGCGCATCTCTTCCACGGATTTCGAAATCGGCGGCAACGGATCGAAAGCCGTTATCTCTATCGGCAAACGATTGCCTTCAAGCCGCGAAACATCAAGAATATCTTCGACCAGATTGCCCAACCGCTGGACCGACGAATTTATATTTGCCACATAGCGGCCGGTCTCTTCATCCAAATTAAGATTCTTGGATCCGGTCAGCAATTCCATATAGCCCTTGATCGCGGTCAGCGGCGAACGTAATTCATGGCTCGCCATCGAGATGAACATATCTTTCATCTTATCCACCTCCTGGAGCTTGACCACGGTGACCGCGTATCCCACAAGCCGCGCCTGGTTGGCTACCATCAGCACCACCACCAACAAGGTTAAAAACAACACCATGTAGGAATCCGATATCACCTTGTTGATGACCGCGTCCTGGTTGGCGATCGACAGCTTCATGTCGATAAGCCCCACCTTATGGTTTGATTCATCCAAAAGAAGCCGGGTCGCTTTCCAAAAACGTCCGGTTACCCCCTGGTCCAAAGTAACGATCGCCTGCGTCGCGCTTGCCCAGGCAAACCCGTTATGAACACCTTCCTTGTCTTCGCGTTTCTGGATATTGCCAATCAATTCCGCGTCGCTCGAAGCAACCACTTCAAAATCGCCGTCTCCGCCGAACGGCAAAAGGATCGTCATTTCCATGATCTCGGAATTTCCTTCCGCGTCGTATCCGACGCTGCGCATGGCGCGGTCAACCGCGATCTGCAACCCCGCCGTATCGCTTACCCGGCCGCCGATAAAACCGTTCAAAATGTCTTCGATCATCGCCACCTTTTTGCTGGTAACGGACTCTATCGCATCCGTGTATTTTTGGTTCGTGTAATATGTGTTTAAAAAAAATGCCGTCGGTATCAGCACCAAAAGAAGCAGCGAATACGCGATAATGATATTTTCCTTGATAAAGGTTACCGTTTTTACCAAAAAATCCTTGAATTCTTTTTCTGTTTTCATTTTTTTAATCTCTATATGCCAAAATAACGCCTTATTCGATTTTAGCATATCTTAGGCTGCGATATTGACCTTGTCTTTATTCTTTTGTAAACTTTGACCGAGGTTTAAAGATGCCCAACATAATGTTGTTCGGATTTGATTCCGAAAAAGTCGAATGGCTCGTCGACAAACTGCGGCCGGCGATGCTGGAGCTCGGGGAAAAAACCGCGAAGAACACCGTCATCAGCGTCGAAGAAGGCAAATGTTTTCCGCTATTGCGTCCCGAAGAAAAAACGCCCTTCATACGCGTTCATGTCACCAAACACGAAGGTCGACAAGCCAGTCCGCAAAAAATTTTCGACACCATCTGCGAAGCCTTGAAAGAAGATACCGAACTGTTGATAATCGACGACTTCCGGGAAAAAAATTAAAAAATTGAATTTTTAAGATATGCCCATGATCACATTCTTGGGCCTTTTTATTTATATGACAAAATTATCCCGACGGTTCTGTGCCGCAATTCATTTGGTTTCTTTTTTAAAAAAACGATTAAAAAAGGAATGGCAACGCCATTCCCGTAAAAATTTACTGTCCGCAATTCATCATCGCATTTACCGCTTCCAGCGGATCGTCGCAAATAAATGGCATTCCCAGAATGGCGCACCATGGCGCACATTCGAAATCGCTGGCAATATGCGCCAAAAAAACCATTTTGTCCTTCTTCTTTCTTTTATTCTTTTGGAAAAGGTCTTTTACGATATCAAAATCCGGCTCCCGGCAATCGACAATAACACCGCTGCATTTTGCTTTTACCGCCTCCTTAAGGATATTTTCGTCGCACCCTCCCATATAAACGGTATCCGTTCCGTCCAATCCGCCTTTCATCTGCCGCAACAACGCGCCGTCGGCCGAGCAAATGGCAAAAGTAAGGCCATACGCCTTTGCCAATTCGAAAACACGAGTCGCGCCCTTCAATCCCGTTTCGCCCGTCTGCAATAAATTCAGGCAAAGGAACGCATTTTCGCCCCTGGCCCAATCCGCGACTTCCTCGAAAAGCACCGCGTCGTCTTGCGTTAGGGCGACATCCGTATCGTGGCTTAGCAGCAACTGGCCGCCCCGGTTAACGATAATATCGATCAACGATCCCTGCCCCAGCCACCATGACCTCTGCAACCCCTCCTTCGAATGGTCCCTTATTCCCGGAACCCCGCAACATCCGTGGTTGCCCAGTATAAATGTTCCCCCCGCCTGCGCCCTTTCAGATAGCCTTGTCATTATCGTCCTCCTTGCCGCTCATTTTAAACTAAAGATTATTAAAAAAACTTTAACGCGCATTTCAATCCGATTAAAAACCGGGAACGCCGGTCAGCGACCGGCCTTTCGGACCGGATCGCGTTCCCGGTCCCGGACGCGTTTATCCGGCCGGTCGTAAAACGCCATTCTCGCGTTTTTCCCGGCCAAGCCCCGCGGAAAAATCCTTCCTTATAAAAAAAGCTCATGATGACAGCATTTTTTCAAAATACTTCATGAGCCAATAGTAAACTTTACCGTCCTCTTCTTCTTCCGGCGAGGCGCGGTCCGCCGGTAAAAATTCATCGTAAACGGCCGCTGCCGGTTCAAAGAACCTGAAAAGCCAATATTTGCCGCGGGGGATTTTGGCCTTTTTTTGGTTTGTTCTTTCGCCGCTTTCCATGCGGGCTATCCCCAGGCGGATCGCTTTTTTGAACTTTTTAAAGAACTTAAATAAATCCACCCTTTTTTCGATCACGATATCGATATTCCCGCTCCGACAATTATAAAGCAGGATCCTAAACCTGTTGAAACGGCCGAAACCCAGCATCCAGCAATAAAAACAACACTGGAATATCGCCCGCTCCACGTGATAAGGGATCTCTTCTTTATCCCGGTAAGTCTTTAATTCGATCACAACCATCTCGTCGTAATCGATCCTGTCGGGAACCCCGGTGGAAAACAGTCTTATGCCGCAACCGTCGATCCACCGGCGCCGCTTTAACAAATTCCCTCCGCCGTAACCAAGCTTGTTATGCAAATAATTGCCGCCCGGAAAAGGGCCGGCAACCTCGGATTGCGGAGTTTGGCGCGGATTGCCCAATTTTAAAAGATCCATTGCTTTCGTCGGCCCCATTTCCAATTCGACAATTCGGTCCATTCGATCAGCCCGTCATTAATGATTTTTTAAGATTATAGCAAAATTTTTTCCATTTTCCAGTATCAAAAAACCGCGCAAGAATGCGCGGCGCCCCTATCTTCCGGCGCGAAATTAACTAAATTTTATCGCGCTAGTTCTTCGGTATCGACAACTGCCATAAAAAATCATACACGCTCTTTATGCTCTTGTATACCGCTCCATGCTTGATGGCAACCAGAAAAACCGGATGCCCGGAAAAATGTACCACCGTATCGCCGGACAGCCAAAGCGACGTTTCAAAAGATATTCTTTCCGGCATCTCGCGGATTTTAATCGGCTGGGTTTTCAACTTATGCGCTTCGATACTGGAAAACGAACCGTATGGTATTAAGGTATGAGTTAAAACTCCTTTCTTTTGCTTTTCCACCCGCGCCATATCGCCGATATCCCGAAAATACACCTGGGCATAATTTTTATCCTTGGGACTGTCAATCGAATAAATCACCGAATTTTTTTCCAAACCCGCGATAAACTTTTCAATATAACCCTTTACCGCGGTTTTGGAATCGAAAGTTTGCACGCCGGGAAAACGCGCCTCCGATCGATATAGCTCGGAAAAAACCCCGTTTAAGTCCTCGGCCAGCTTAAGTTTTTGCTCAAAAACCTGCGCTAATACCCGCGGCGACTCCACCCAATAATAGGTCGTACCTTTATAAATATGGTCGGTAACATAATGCTGATCCTTAAGCCGCCCCAAAAGGCTGATCACGGTCGTCCGCGGCAAATCGGCCTTTTTGGCTACCAGCGCCGCCGTCGCTTCCCCCAGCTGAGTAACCGCGATATAAACCTTTATCTCATTTTGATTAAACCCCAGTTCCCGGAGACTGCCCTTGATTTCCTTAAGATTCATATTATTGTCGTCGATTTTTTTCGACAAAATTGATGCTAATTTAAGCTTATTTTAAAACCTTGCCGCAATTTTTGCAAAAAATTAACCCATAAAATTGGATTTTAATATATATTTATGCCAGAACATAAACAACAAAAAGGAGATATTTGGAAATGGCAACGGTTTACGCGTATCCGGGAACATTCTGCCCTCCTCACCGCGGGCACGAAAACGTCGCGAAAAGAATAGTGCAGATCTCCGGTAAGGTAACCGTGGTCTGCTCCGAAAATCCGGACAAAAATGACCGGTGGTTTACCCCCGAAGAATGCAAAGAAATGTGGCAAGCGTGCGATCTCGGCAAAAATATCACGGTCATGACATTTGACGAGTTCATGGGGACGCACGCCAAAAGCGAAAGGATCGTCATGGTAAGAGGCATCCGCAACGAAGAAGACCTTGTCTTCGAGAAAAAGATCCTCGAACAAAACCGCCGGGATTACGGTATCAAAAACTACCACTACATCGTGGCTGACGAAATGTTCCGTGATTTTTCCTCCACCAAAGCCAGAGACCTGGCACTCGAAAAAAATCTTGGCGGCCTTGAACAAATAGTTCACGCGAAGATTGCCGCCCGGATGTACGAAAAAGGAATGGAAATCAGGGAGCGGATAATATGAGTGAAATTTTTGCGGCGCTGCTCCTCGGCCATCTGGCCGGAGACTTCCCGCTGCAAAACTTGGCAATGATGATTGGCAAATCAAAGAATGGTTTTGAGGGCCATCTCTGGTGCACGCTT
This sequence comes from uncultured Candidatus Saccharibacteria bacterium, assembly GCA_964470995.1. Classification (GTDB taxonomy): domain Bacteria; phylum Patescibacteriota; class Minisyncoccia; order Minisyncoccales; family UBA5738; genus UBA5738. The sequence continues at coordinate 2,137 of CAYYEP010000011.1, read as the reverse complement.
CATTGCCTTTTTTATACTGCCGCGGTCTGCATCATTCTTTATTGGTTCGCCGGGATCGCAAGCGCGACAGTAGCATTAGCCGTATTCGCTTCCCATTGGCCGGTCGACCGCTGGTCCCTGGCCGATAAATGGATGGCGGCAATTCGCAGCCGGCGTCCCGGGATAACGTATTACGAAGAAAAGATCGACGCGGCATTTTACGCCATTGTCTATGCGGCGACCGACAATACCCTGCATCTGATGATAATGTGGGCCGCACTAAAACTCCTGACCTAAAAATGGATGTCCAAAACAAAAAAATACCCATAAATAAAGCCAAAAAATCCGGTAAACCAATGGCGCAACCGCCAAAATATAAAAAATGCAGGCAACATCATTGCCTGCTTCCTTTTACCAAACCCGCAAACTAATTCTTCCTTTGAAATAATTTATCCAGCGGGCTTCTATTCCTGGTCCGTATTGCCACCGCGTTTACAAAACCCAAAAGGATGCCCACCCCGGCCAAAATATAAAAAATGGTAAACATTTTTCCCGCGTCGGTTTTGGGAAAAAAATCCCCGTAACCAACAGTGGTAAGCGTGGTTACCGAAAAATACAAAGAATCCAGAACCCCCCACCCCTCGACCGCATTATAAAAAACCGTGCCCAAAAAAAGCATTGACGTTGCAATAATCATCATCTCAAAAAACTGCGGATCTATTGTTGCCCCAAAATGATTTTCAATAAAATGGAAAAGATCGGTAAATGTTTTTTTCATATTCTGGATTATTAAACAAATATAGCATTTAAAATGCTTACAAAAAAGCTGTTAAAACGCCAAATACCGCCTACCCCTTGCAAAATAATTAAATATGTGTTATAGTTATAAAAGCGAAAAAATTGTTCTATAGATTTCCGAAAAATTGGTATTTAAACTTGATTCTTCGATGTTCTATAGATTGCCGCGGCTATCGCAGCAAAACGTATTAGCGTAAGGCTAAAGCTTTAAACGCCATACTGCAATTCAAAGAATATCGATTAATAAATATTAATTAACGGACCTTTTGTTTTGATTCTTTCTCTTTTCGCAAAAGGCAAGATCTATGTACAGTGCAACTCGTTTCGCGCCCCGCGCGAAACAAAATTTTGGCCGGACGCGTTCCGGCAGCCGCCCCTCCTTTAATAGAAAAGGAGGTCAAGGAGGCAGAAATTTCGGTAATCGGGAGAATATCGACATTTCGCGGTTCATTAAACAGGCGTCCCAAGCAAGCGCCGCTCCCGCCAGCAGTCCAATCAAGCATAAGTTTGAAGATTTCGGATTTTGCGCGCCAATAATGGCCAATATCGTCAAACTGGGATACACCCAGCCAATGCCGATACAAGACCAAACTATTAACGCAGTTATGGAGGGCCGTGATATCGTCGGCTTGGCAAATACCGGATCGGGCAAAACCGGCGCCTACCTTCTGCCGATGATCGAGAATATCTCAAAAAACCGCAAATTAAGGGTTTTGATCATCGCCCCCACCCGGGAACTGGCAGTCCAAATAAATGAAGACTTTCGTAATTTTTCCCGCGGGATGGGGCTTGATTCGGCAATTATGGTGGGCGGAATGCCGCCCCGGCCGCAAATGATGCAACTTCGAAAAAGCCCGAACTTCATTATCGGCACCCCCGGAAGATTAAAGGACTTCCAACAACGACGGATGCTTAATTTCGCGTACTTCACCACGATAATCCTCGATGAAGTTGACCGAATGTTGGATATGGGCTTCATCGAAGACATCAAACATCTGATGGCCCAGGTTCCGGCACGGCACCAAACCCTATTCTTCTCGGCCACAATGCCGGAAAAAACCCGCCGTCTTGCCGACCAATTCCTGAATGATCCGTTCTCGGTCCAAATCCAGTGCAACCGCTCCGCGGATAATGTTGAACAAAATTTGGTTCGCGCCGGCAACGGAGCTTCCAAATTCGAAGAATTAAAAAAACTTCTTGAAAAGCCAGAAGTGAAAAAAGTCATCATCTTCAACGAAACCAAACACGGCGTGGAAAAACTCACCAAAGACTTGGTCCGCGACGGCTATAAAGCCGAATCAATCCACGGCAACAAGCGGCAGAGCCAGCGCCAAAGGGCGTTGGAAATGTTCCGCGCAAA
>CAYYEP010000010.1:0-47841 GCA_964470995.1 uncultured Candidatus Saccharibacteria bacterium | reverse complement strand
GATATTTTCGGAGGAGGTTACGCATGGCTTGGCGGTTGATATTGCCTTCAATGAGAATTCCACTGAATACGGCCTGTATATTACCAAAATGAACAAAATGCAGGTCAGCCTTGCCGCCGCCGAAACTTCGCAAAAATTCCTGGACCGCCTTTCGGAAAACTCGACCGCTTCCGATAGCATTAAAGAACAGATAAAAACCGGCAAAATAACGATTGTCCGCTAACCTCTTATATAAAACACCTTCTCCGTTTCCGGAGAAGGCGTTTCTTGATATCATGAAAGCAATTTTATCATTTCCAGCGCGGTCAGGGCGGCTTCGTCGCCCTTGTTTTCTTTTTCGCGCGTCGCGCGTTCCATTGCGTCGGCGATATCCATTACCGTGAGCACCTCGAAGATCACCGGAATCTCGAATTCAAGCGATACATCCATACAGCCGCGCGCGCATTCTTGCGAGATCAGTTCGAAATGCGTGGTTTTTCCTTTATGTATCGCGCCAAACGCAATAACCGCGTCATAAATCTTTTTCTTTGCCAATAATTTTGCCGTCAGCGGTATTTCCAGGGCGCCGGGAATTCGAACAATATCTATCTGGCCTTCGTCCGCGCCTTTTGATTTTAGGGTATCAACACAATGCTTTTCCAGGTTGTCGGTAATCTGTTTATGGAAAGTGGCGCTAATTATCGCGATCCTTATTTCTTTAATATCTTTCATTTATTTGTTTTTCATTATCTTTTCAAGATACTTGGCGAGCACATCGGCCTCAATATTGGCAAAGTCGCCGATTTTAAATTTATTGAACATAGTCGCATCCCAGGTGTGGGGGATTATACCGGCCGTAAAGTGGCTGTCCCCAGCCTCGATAACCGTCAATGAAACACCGTTTACCGCGATCGAACCTTTTTCAACAATATATTTTGCCAACGCTGCCGGTACTGAAAAATTCAGGATGCGGCTGTTGCCTTGATCGGTTATGCTTTCCAACCTTGCGGTGCCGTCGATATGGCCCTGCACGATATGGCCGGCCAAAAATGTTTCCGGCGTTGCGGGCATTTCCAAGTTTACCGTGTCTCCCGATACCAGATATTTAAGGTTTGTCCGGTTCACGGTTTCCGGCATTACTTCAACCGTAAAATGCCCTCCATCCCAATCCACGACCGTCAGGCAAATTCCATTGACTGCCACGCTGGCGCCGTTCTCCAGCTTATCTGTAAAACCGGGATCGGCCGCGATTACTAATTGTGTCCCGGTAATCTGGGTTGCCTTGCCTAAATTTTTAATAATTCCAGTGAACATATCGTTATTCCAAAGCCTTCATTACCGGCGGCAAGAAATCTTTTTTGCGGGACATCATTTTTTCGATATAAATTCCGGTATTGGCATAGGTTTTGCCGAAAGCTTTTTCGATCGTACTCGCGTCCCCGGCCACGATTACCAGCGACCCTTCATTGATAATGTCGGTGATCATTAAAGCCGCGAAGACCAAGCCGTCTTTTTGGCAGGTATCTTCCATCTCTTTCATTAGTTCGGGTACGCGGGATTTAGCCTCTGTCAATTCCACCACCTCGATCTGTCCTACCCCGAATTTACGGTCGCCGGTTTCAAAGGTTTTGTAATCCGATTTTAACACCTGTGAAGCTTTCAACCCTTTTAAGCTTGCTTTTTGTTTTTTGATTTCGATGCCGATTTTTTTAAGATTGTCGATCTTGGCAATCTTGCCCAAAGCTTTGGCGATCTTGATATCGGTTTCCGTGGTTGTTGTCGATTTGAATACCACTGTGTCCGACAAGATCGCCGAAACCAGGATTCCCGCCATGGGTTTGGCAATCTTGAATTTATTGGCCATCATTACCTTGGCCACAATGGTTGCTGTGGAACCAAGCGGCTCGGTATGGAATTTTATCGGGCACGGATTATCAAAAATAATCTTGTGGTGATCCACAACCTCAATAATATTTGCCTGATCCGCTCCCGGGACCATTTGGCTTTTTTCGTTATGATCCACTAAAACCAGATTTTTGCCAGCCGCGTTGTCCAATTTTCTGGGGGGTTTAAAACCGAATGTTTTTAAGACGTATTTAGTTTCCGGGTTTAGTTCGCCGCAAGCCGCCGCGGCCGCGTCGATCTTTTGCTTCTTTAAAAGTTCGGCATAGGCGATCGAGGAAACTACCGTATCCGTGTCGGGCGACAAATGTCCGATCACAAAAACCGTTTTTTTAGCCATAACAATTAAGTATATTTAATTTCGATTGTTTTCATATTAAAATAAAGAATTATTGTTGTAAATCAAAATATCAATGACAGATATAATAAATTACATTATTCTGGGATTTTTGCAGGGAATTTTTGAATGGATACCGATTTCTTCCGAAGGAGTGGTGGCGATCGCGGCCCAGTATTTAAAGGCCGGGGTCAATCCGGTGGATTTCGCGTTGTTTTTGCATGCCGGAACCCTGCTGGCCGCGCTGTGCTATTACTGGCGCGATTGGGCCAGAGTGTTGGCCTTCAAAGACTGGCCGCTTATTAAATTTCTGATAATCACCACGGTAATTTCCTTGCCGGTGGGTTTCATTATCAATGATCTTACCGCCGAAAACGCGATTGGCGCGGGGTTGCTCTTGCTGACTGGGGTTTGTTTGTTGTTTACCGCTTATTTTCAGGCCAAAAAAATCAATCTTCATTTGAGCCAAAAAAAAATGGCGGTCGTGAGCGGTCTTCTGCAGGGATTAGCCGCTTTGCCCGGATTCTCCCGGTCGGGATCAACGATTTTTGGATTATCGCTGGGCGATTTGCCTCCCGCCCAGATTCTGCGCTTGTCCTATATGATGTCCGTGCCCGCCGTAGCCGCTTCCACTGGATATACATTGATATTCAAAGGGGAAAGCGCGCTATTATCCGCCTGGCCGGCGTTAGTCGCGGCATTTATTATCGGATTGCTGTTTTTGGAAGTTTTGACTAAAGCCAGTGAAAAGATAAATTTTGCCAAATTCGCGCTGGGGTTTGCCGTTTTATGTTTTATTGGCGCCGGATTGGAATTTCTTATGTAAGGCAGTTTACCGGTCGGTCTGGCGCCTGGAGTTCCCTTGACTTAATTTTTAAGCTAAACTACCCTATATTAAGAACTGTCATCAAAGCGGGATTGCCGGCAAAGGTCGGAAAATAAGATCGGCATTCCCAAGTTTGCAAAACCGGTAATTATATAACTAAGCAAAACTTATATGGCAACAATCGGATATTGTGTTAAGTGCAAAGCCAAGCAGGAAATGAAAAACGAAGCTCCAGTGGAAATGAAAGGCAAAGGCGGTACGGTGCGCCGCGCAATGACCGGCGAATGCCCGGTTTGCGGCACCAAGATGTTTAAGATCCTTGGCAAGGCCGACGCGGAAAAACAAGCCAATTAAACCTAAAGAGTGAATTCTCCGAAACGCGGTTGATACCGCGTTTTCGTTTTAAATCTTGATTTGATAGAATAAAGCAAATTTCATGAAACAGGCCGCGAAAAACCATGATAAATTTGCCGTTGGGCTGGTTTTTGGTTTGGTTTTGGCCAACTTGTTTGTCTGGCTCGCCGCGGCTCAAAATTCCCAAAATAAATATCTGGAAGCGAGTTTTTTCGACGTGGGGCAGGGAGATGCCGCGTTCATCCAGGCGCCTAACGGTATCCAGATACTTATTGACGGCGGTCCGGATTCTGGAATTTTAGAAAAAATGGGGCAAACTATGCCTTTCTATGACCGCGACATTGACTGGATCGTGCTGTCGCATCCGGATCGCGATCATCTGGCCGGATTACTGGCGGTTCTGAAAAATTATCGCGTCCATAATATCCTTTGGTCAGGCATTCCCAAAAAGACCGCTGAAAGCGACAAATGGCTTGATATGATTGCCAAAGAAGGCTCCAAAATTGTGATGGCGAGGGCAGGCAATTTGGTTGAATTGGGGCAGAACCCGCGCTTCGCATTGGAGATTCTGGCTCCCGGCGAATCTGCCGCCAAAACCGCGGACGACTCCAATGAAGCGTCGGTAGTGGTGCGCGTAATTTTCGGCGGCCGGTACTTCGTTTTTACCGGCGATGCCGCCGATGGCGAGGAGCGGGTAATAGCGGCGTCCAATCCGAATTTGCGCGCCGACGTTTTAAAAATCGCCCATCACGGCAGTAAATATTCTGCCAACGAAGGATTCTTTGAAGATCTTTTACCGGCGGCGGCCGTTATTTCGGTGGGCGCGGCCAATTCCTATGGCCATCCGAGTGCTGAAGTATTGGAAATGCTGGCAAAATATGATATTAAAATCTTGAGAACCGACCAAAACGGCGATATTTTATTTCGCACGGACGGCAATCAAATTTTTCTTAAGACTCAAAAAACGAAACTAATAGAAACTAATTGGAAAAATAATGGAAATTGATTGTTTAAAACAATGAATTTCAATAATTTCGCAAGCAAAGCGAGCTTATTTCAATAAGTTTCAAAATTTTTATGGATTATCCAGTCTTTAAAACCAAAATGGAAAACAAGGACCGCGTCTTCAACTTGACCGATCCGGCCCAACGCCGAGACTATTTTTACTATAAGGCCGGTGAAGAGATCGAAAAATTGAGAGAATATGTGGACGGAAATACATTCATCGTCTATCTTTTGGGTAAAAAAAATTCCGGTAAAGGAACATACTCAAAAATGCTGGCAGAATTGCTTGGCGCCGACAAGCTAGAGCATTTTTCGGTGGGAGATATGATCCGCGCAATCTCTAAGGAAATCCAGGATCCCGCAAAAAAACAGGAATTGGCTGAATATCTTAATAAAAACTACCGCGGTTGGCTGCCGCTTGAAAAGCTAATCCCGGTTATTGAGGGCCGCGACACTTCCACTCTTTTACCGACCGAACTGATCCTGGCTCTTATCAAGCGCGAGATCGCCAAGCGTCCCAAAAAAACCATTTTTATTGACGGATTTCCGCGCGATATGGATCAGGTTTCCTATTCGTTGTTTTTCCGCGACTTGATCGGCTTCCGCGATGACCCGGATGTTATGGCATTTATCGACGTGCCGACTAATGTTATCGCCGGACGCATCGCCGGCCGCCGCATCTGCCCGATCTGCAATACTTCGCGCAATCTTGCGTTGCTGCCAACCACAAAGGTAGAATATGACGAATCGGCCAAACAATTCCACTTGCTTTGCGACAATCCCGAATGTGGCGGGTTTAACAAACAAAGAATGGTGGGCAAGGAAGGCGATGAATTGGGTATCGAGCCGATTCGGAAACGCCTTGAAACCGATCAGAAGCTGATGGAAAAAGCGATGGAGTTGCACGGTATTCCCCAGATATTCCTGCGCAACGCAATTCCCGTGGCCGACGCTAAAGATTATGTTGATGATTATGAATTGACTTCAGGTTACGATTACGCCTGGGATGCGGCCGCCCAAAAGGTGAATGTCGCCGAAAGAGCATGGGTAGTCAAGGACGATGAGGGCCGCGATTCAGTAAGCCTGCAAGCCCCGGCCGTGGCGGTTTCCCTGATTAAGCAATTGGCGGGTGTGTTGGGGCTATAATTCATGCAGTTTTAATTGATAAAACATTAACCCGGCTTTACGCGAAGCTTTGGTTTAACCAGTATTAATGATTGTGGATATCGTTATTTGACAAGAATAGGGGAGGGACTATACTTAGAATAACCCTGTGGCTAAAAGTTTTCCAACAATCATTCCACGGGAGCCGGAAATGGATTTGGCCCGTGGGCCAAACCTACGGCACCCACCAGTTATTCAGGAATACTTTTCTTTCGCAGGGTCACTAAAAAAATCCTTCAAACAAAGGATTTTTTTAGTGATGGTGAGTATGGTGAGCAATGGCCGAACCATTTGCAAAAAACACGTTTCTCGAGGTGTTTTTTGTTTGAGGTCTGTATTTTACTCACCGTTGGTTTGCTCATCAACTAATTCGCTGTTCTGCAGTCGGAGTGCCGGGAATTGAACCCGGGTCTTACCCACCCCAAGGGTAAATACTGCCGTTGTAATACACTCCGATACCCAAAATTTTAATAAAAATTTTAGTAAATACCAAGTTCTAATTACCAAGCCTCAAGCAAGTCTAAATATTAAAAAATTAAATAATTAAATACTAGTTGCTTGGAATTTAAAAAATCTACTAAACAACCCGCGTTGAAGCGGGTCGCGATAAGTACAAAAACCGTCTCCGGCAGGATGCTTTACTTGGCGCGGGTTTTGTTCATCGCCTTTATGCATTTGGTGCAGGCGGTCACTTTTTCTCCGCTGGCAAGAGTTACCGATTGCAGGTTTGGCTGTTGTTTCCTTTTAGCGGTCGGGTTATACTTGGTCGCGCGCAAACGCACGCGGGTCCAAGTCATCATCCCTTTCTTTTCGCAGAGTTGGCAGACTTTCGACATATAATTTTGATTACGAATAATCGTTGCTTAAAGCAACAATAGGTATAATAATCCATTTTTCCGAAATTGGCAAGATTTGCGCGCCGTGTTAATATACATTTTAGTCAAAAACTCTTTTTCCGTTCGGCGAGGCATATTGACAAACATCGTTTGTTTCAATAGATTTTATCTTGCCCTTCGGCGGCTTTTGCGCTGCCGCGGCCAATCAAAAACCTATGTTCGATATCTCGATAGTTTTTACGATCATTGTGCTGATAATCTCGGTGGTTATCCACGAAGTGGCTCACGGCGCGGCGGCAGCCTCGCAAGGGGATATGACCGCCAGGTATGCCGGCCGCTTGAGTTTAAATCCTTTCAAGCATCTGGATCCGGTTGGCTCGTTCATTTTGCCGCTCGCGCTTTATATTCTTACCCGGGGCATGTTTGTTTTCGGGTATGCCAAACCGGTTCCGGTCAATCCTTATAATTTCCGCGACCGTAAATACGGCGAGGCCAAAGTGGCGGCCGCGGGAGCGGCAGCAAATTTCGCGCTGGCCTTGGTTTTTGGGATGTTATTACGTTTCTGGCCGGCAGTTTCCAACCCGGTCAGCGCCGGGTTTTACGCGCTTTGCCAGGTGGTTGTAGTGGTAAATCTCGTTCTTGCGGTTTTTAACCTGATTCCGATCCCGCCGCTGGACGGTTCACGCATCCTGTTTGCCTTTCTGCCGAAATCCCAGGAAGATTTCAAGGTTTTTCTGCAACGTTACGGATTTTGGTTCCTTTTGCTGGTGTTTTATTTCTTCACCGGTATTATTGGCCCGATATTGGAATTCTTTTACCGGCTTATCGTTGGCGTGCCGCTTGTCTAGCCCCTTAAGTTGCGGCTCCGGCCAGCTCTAAGAAAATTGACTTTAATTTTCAAGTGTGGTATTTATAAATTTGTTTGAGTCCAAGTGGCTCATCAGAGTTTTAATTTTGGAATTTTATCATAAACCCATTAATTCGCGGCTAATTCGCAATTCCGGCTCCGAGTTTCACATAAACTCATTACCCATTACTAATTCGCTATTTATGGCAACTATCCATCAATTGATCAAGCACAAAAGACCCAAGCGCGCCCACAAAACGAAGGCGCCGGCTTTGGCTTTCGGATTTAACGCTTTGAAGAACCGCCCGCGCAATTATAAGTCGCCTTTAAAACGGGGCATCTGCACAAAAGTGTTCACCGCGACCCCCAAGAAGCCTAATTCGGCTCTCCGGAAAGTTGCCCGCGTGAAGCTCACTAACGGTATGGAAGTTACTGCCTATATTCCAGGCGAAGGCCACAAATTACAGGAACACTCGATCGTTCTGATCCGCGGCGGCCGCGTAAAGGATCTTCCGGGTGTGCGCTATCATATCGTAAGGGGCAAGCTGGATTGCACCGGGGTGGAGAAGCGCCGCCAGGAACGTTCGAAATACGGCGTCAAGAAACCCAAATAAAACACTGAACCGCGATTTAAGATTTACGATTTAAGATTAATGCGGATTCAGTATCCCGATCATAAATCGCGATTCATAAATCATAAATCAACGAATTTATTATGGCTGCTAAGAAAAATATCAAAAAAGAGGTTGCTCCGGATCCGATCTACAACAGCGTGGTCGTGTCCCAGGTGATAAACCATATAATGAAAAAGGGGAAGAAGAACGCCGCCAAGAAAATCGTATACGGCGCCCTCGATATTATGAAGGAAAAGACCGGCAAGGATCCGATCGAAGTTTTCGATCTGGCTCTCAATAACGCCCGTCCGTTGCTGGAAGTAAAATCCCAGCGCATCGGTGGCGCGACCTATCAGGTTCCCAGACCGGTAGTAAAGGAAAGGGGGGTGGCGCTCGCAGTGCGTTGGCTTCTGGAATCGGCGCGCAAGAAGAAGGGCAGCCCGATGAAAGATAAACTTGCCGAGGAGCTGATAAATGCGGCCAATAATACCGGTATCGCGGTTAAGAAAAAAGAAGATACCCACCGGATGGCCGAAGCAAACCGGGCATTCGCACACTTCAAATTCTAAACCGATCATATTCACGAAAAGATCTTAAAATGCTAAAGGTGTGCCAAACCCTTTAGCATTTTAATTTGCAAGCCTAACCTAAATAACTAACTTATAAATACTATTTGGTTTCCAATTTCGATTTTTAAGCATTTTTGTTTGAAAATTGAAAATTGAAAATTAAAAATTGACCTATGGCCCGCACAGCTCCCATTGAAAAATACCGTAATTTTGGCGTTATCGCCCATATCGATGCCGGCAAAACTACCACTTCCGAGCGTATTTTGTTCTATACCGGCCTGTCTCATAGAATCGGCGAAGTGCATGAAGGCGCGGCCATTATGGACTGGATGGCGCAAGAGCGTGAACGCGGTATCACCATTACGTCCGCGGCGACTACCTGTTTTTGGTCTCCCGGCGAATATCTGTCCAAGCAGAAATCCAATCAGCACCAATTCAATATTATCGATACTCCCGGACACATCGATTTTACCGCTGAAGTTCAGCGCGCTTTGCGTGTTTTGGACGGCGCGGTTGCGGTATTCGACGGTGTCGCCGGCGTACAGCCCCAGTCGGAAACCGTTTGGCGCCAAGCTGACAAATACAACGTGCCCCGGGTTTGCTTTATTAATAAAATGGATCGTACCGGCGCCAGCTTTGAGCGGAGCCTGCAGTCTATCTGGAAGAAACTGAACAAAAATGCTATTGCGATCAATATCCCGATCGGCGAAGAGGCCGCGCTGGACGGCGTCGTTGACCTTATCAAAATGAAGGCTCTGCGTTTCAAGGGCGATAATGGCCAGGAGGTGGTTGAGGAAGAGGTACCGGCCGATATGGCGCAGATGGCCGCCGATTGGCGCGCCAAGATGGTAGAAAAGATCGTTGCCGAAGACGAAAACCTGATGAACAAATATTTGGGCGGAGAGGAAATTTCCATCGATGAATTGCGGGCAACCTTGCGCTTAGCCACCATCAAGGGAACGATCATTCCGGTGCTTTACGGGTCTTCCTTGAAAAACACTGGCGTACAGCCTATGCTGGACGCGGTTTGCTATTATTTGCCCAGCCCGATCGATCTGCCCCCGGTAAAGGGTACTGACCCTCGCACTGAAACCGAAGTCGAACGCCATCCCGACGATAACGAACCGTTTACCGCGCTGGCGTTCAAGGTTGCAACCGATCCCTATGTGGGAACGCTAACCTTCTTCCGGGCTTATTCGGGAGCTTTGAAGAAGGGTTCTTATCTTTTGAATACAACTACCGGCGAGAAGGAGCGCATCGGCCGTATTTTGCGCATGTATTCTAATGACCGCAAGGAGATTGACGAAGTGCTTGCCGGGGACATCGCCGCTACGGTTGGTTTGAAGAACACTTCAACCGGGCATACTCTGTGCGATGAAGCAAGTCCGGTAGTTCTGGAAAAGATCACCTTCCCTGAACCGGTCATTTCGATCCGTATCGAGCCCAAGACCAAGGCAGACCAGGAAAAAATGGGACTGGCTCTTAAAAAACTATCTGAAGAGGATCCAACCTTCCGTGTCGAGACTGACACGGAGACCAATGAAACCATTATCCGCGGCATGGGCGAACTTCACTTGGATATTCTTGTTGACCGTATGAGGCGCGAGTTTAAAGTCGAGGCTAATGTTGGGCGGCCGCAAGTGGCTTACAAGGAAACCATCAAGGGGAATTCTGAAGCCCAAGGCAAATTCGTCAAGCAGTCCGGCGGACGCGGCCAATACGGTGACGTTTGGATCCGTCTGGAGCCCAAGGGCCGCGGAGAAGGCTTTGAATTTGTCGACGAAATCAAGGGTGGCGTGGTCCCCAAGGAATTCATCAAGCCCGCGGCCAAGGGTATTGAAGAGGCGATGGCCAAGGGTGTCGTTGCCGGCTATCCGATGGTTGATATGAAAGCGACCATGTACGACGGTTCTTTCCATGATGTTGATTCTTCGGAAATGGCGTTTAAGATCGCGGGTTCCATGGCCTTGCAGGCCGCGGCCCGTAAAGCCGATCCTATTTTGCTGGAACCTATTATGAAATTGGAAATTACCATTCCGCAGGAATTTTTCGGCGATGTTATCGGCGATATTTCTTCGCGTCGGGGACGGATCGAAAATACCGAAGACCAGATGGAATCCAAAATCATCGATACCAAAGTACCGCTGGCAGAAATGTTCGGTTATGCGACCAATCTTCGCTCGTTAACGCAGGGACGCGGCACATTCACGATGGAATTCGATCATTACGAAGAAGTTCCAAGCAATGTTGCCGCCGAAATTGCACAAGGGAAACGCAAATAACCGCGAAAATAATTTGCCGGATTTTAAACCGAAAAAAAGCGGCGTCATCCGGGTTTGCGGCATTTAAAAGAGCAATGCGTGAAGAAATCGAGAGGCAATACTCGAGGGCTTCGACCTCCGAATTTTGCGAGTTAATTCGAGAACGCACGATTCTGACCAGGGGATTTGACTTTTAGAAAAAAATGAGTAATATAGAATTGTCGCGTGAATTTGTGTTTTTTTGATTTGCGAACATTTTTATTGGAAAAATCATTTCAGTCTATTAACTCAAAAAATAAACTCTAAAAAAATATGGCAGAAAAAGAAAAATTCGTCAGAGGCAAGGCCCACCTGAATATTGGTACCATTGGCCACGTTGATCATGGCAAGACCACGACCAGCGCGGCTATCTTGCACTCATTGCATTTGAAAAATCCTTCCGTGGTTGAGAGAACTATGGAACAGATCGATTCCGCTCCGGAAGAGAAACAACGCGGCGTCACCATTAACATTGCGCATTTGGAGTATGGAACCGAGAAGCGCCACTATGCCCACATCGATTGCCCGGGACATGCCGATTATATCAAAAACATGATCACCGGAGCAGCCCAGATGGATGGCGGTATTTTGGTGGTATCCGCCGCCGATGGCGCAATGCCCCAGACTCGTGAACACATACTGCTGGCCTATCAGGTAGGACTTCCGGCAATGGTTGTGTTTTTGAACAAGTGCGATATGGTTGACGACCCGGAAATGATCGATTTGGTTGAATCCGAGGTGCGCGAGCTTCTGAAAAAATATCATTTCCCCGGCGATGAGATTCCGTTCGTCCGCGGCTCCTCGCTTAAGGCTTTGGAAGCCACTTCCTTGGATGATCCCAATGTGAAAGCGATCCTCGAACTGCTCGACAAGGTTGATGAATACATTCCTGAGCCGGTTCGCGAAACCGAAAAGCCTTTCTTGATGGCCGTGGAAGATGTATTCTCTATTGCTGGCCGTGGTACGGTTGCTACCGGCCGCATTGAGAGAGGTATTGTAAAATCAAACGAGGAAGTTGAATTGGTAGGAATAAAGCCAACAGGGAAAACCACTGCGGTTTCGATTGAAATGTTCCAGAAAATTCTGGATGAAGGACGCGCAGGCGACAATGTGGGAATTCTGTTGCGCGGTTTGAAAAAAGAAGACGTGGAACGCGGCCAGGTGTTGGCCAAGCCCGGTTCGATCACTCCGCACACCGAATTTCAATCTGAAGTTTATATTTTGACCAAGGAAGAAGGCGGCAGGCACACTCCGTTTTTCACAGGCTACAAACCGCAGTTTTACGTTCGTACGTGCGACGTTACCGGCGAAGTGACCCTGAACCCCGGAGTGGAAATGGTTATGCCTGGCGACACTGTGACCTTCAATGTTAAATTGATCAGCCCGATTGCTTTGGAAGAGAAGTCTAAGTTTGCTATCCGCGAGGGTGGCAAGACCGTGGGCGCCGGAGTTGTAACCAAGATCGTCAAATAACCCATTAAATTCCAAAAAGCACCATATGGGCCCGTTGCCCAATTGGCATCAGCGCGAAAGTTTCAGTGTTTCCGCGAGAGAAATGAAGAGGTGGCAGGCAAGCTTGCAGTAAATTTGCCGCATACCGATTAATTGATCAAAGCCAACTGATTAAAATAGCAACTGAAGCTAATTGGGCAGCGGGCTCTAAAAATGGAGTCTAAAAAGGAAGAAGAGCAAAATGGCAGCGACAACGAAAAAGAAAAATTTGGATGCTAAAGCTGAAGCCAAGCCGAAATTGCGGATCAAGCTTAGGGCCTATGATCACAAGGTAATCGATAACTGCACCAAGCAGATAATCGAAACGATTTATCGTTACGGAGCCGAAATCCTCGGACCGATACCTTTGCCGATCGAAATTCACAAGTACACGGTAAACCGTTCTACGTTCGTTCATAAGGACGCGCGCGAGCAGTTTGAGATTCGTGTACACAAGCGCTTGCTGGACATTGTGAATCCCAGCCCGAAAGTCATTGATTCGTTGCGCAACCTGACGTTGCCGGCGGGGGTGGATATTGAGATCAAGATGTAAATCTTGGAGTAAACCTCTTATAATTGGTGCGAGGGGTTTACAAATTGCTCAGTTTGGCTTATAATAAAAAAGCAATTATTACTGTTAAAATAGTCATGGCAAGACCGGGCTATGCCCGGTTTTCTTAATGGCTCGTCTCAAGGACGGTATTTGAGCTTTTGACCCAAATATGAAATTTATTTTAGGAAAAAAAATCGGCATGACCGAAATGTTCGCCGCTAACGGCAGAAGAATGCCCGTTACGCTGGTTGAGGCTGGTCCTTGCCAGGTAACGCAAATTAAAACCAAGGAAAGCGATGGCTACGCCGCGGTGCAGTTGGGTTACGGCAAGGTTGCCGAAAAACGGGTCAAAAAAAGCCAAGTTAAAAAACCGTTCGAAACGCTGAAAGAATACCGCCTGGGGGAAAAAGACACCGCCGCCAATTTGGGCGACAATATCGATGTGGCCATTTTTAAAGAAGGCGACGTAGTAAAGGTTGCCGGTATTTCCAAAGGCAAGGGGTTTCAAGGCGCAGTCAAGCGTCATGGATTTGGCGGCCGCAAATCATGCACGCACGGGCAGAAACACGAGCTTCGTAACGTCGGTTCCGTGGGTATGGGCGGCGCTTCGATCCGCAAGGGCCGCAGGATGCCGGGGCGTATGGGTGCTGACAGAATTACTGTTAAAAATTTAAAGATTGCCAAAGTCGATTTACAAAATAACATTATTGCCATTCGGGGAGCGGTTCCGGGAAGAAAGGGGACGCTAATGGAGATCCGCGGAATCTAAATTAACCTAGGACACCAAGATTATGTTGGCCAAAACTTACAATCAAAAAGGCGAAGTCGCCGGGCAGATCGAATTGCCCAAGGATTTATTCGAGGTTAAAATTAACCCGGATTTGGTTTATCAGGTAGCGGTGACCCAAATGGGCAACCGTCGCCAGAGTAATGCCCACACAAAGGGCCGCGGCGAAGTTAGCGGCGGTGGCAAAAAGCCTTGGCGGCAAAAGGGTACTGGCCGGGCGCGCCACGCGTCTAACCGTTCGCCGATCTGGAGGCATGGCGGAGTGGTTTTTGGTCCCACCAACGAGAAGGTTTATGGCGGCAAAATAAATAAGAAAATGCGCCGTAAAGCCTTAGCCATGATTTTATCGGCCAAGCTGGCGGATAGCGCGCTGATCATGATGGACGACTTGAATCTGAACCAACCCAAAACCAAAGAAATGGTCAATATCCTGGCCAGCGTTCGGAAAAACTTGGAAAGCTTCAAAAAGGGCACCGTGCTGATTGCTCTTCCGGGAAACGAAAAAAACCTGGTGCTTGCCAGTCGCAACATCGAGGGAGTTCAAACCATCGAAGCGGCTAAGCTTAATGTTTTGGATCTCTTGAATTCCAAATATCTTTTGATGCCCGTAAAAGCGATTGACAGCATTGTCCGCAACGAGGCCGGAATCGCGATTTCGGAAAAAAAGACGGCTAAATCCGATAAAAGCGCTAAATAAGTATGGCTATTAATATTTTCAAAAAAGACGAAGGCGCCGCGGTCACGGAAAAGAAAACGGCGGCTTCCGATACCAAAAAGACAAAAAAAACGCCCGAAGAGGCTCAAAAAGGCGCATCCAAACAGGGGCTTACTGAAAATGCCGCGCGGGTTTTGCGCGGAGCGCACGTAACCGAGAAAGCGGCCCGTTTGGCCCAGGAGAACAAGTATGTTTTCAAGGTTGCCGCGCACGCAACGAAGATTGAGATTGCCAAAGCTATTGAGGGTAGTTACAAAGTCAAAGTTACCGGAGTTAATATTGTTAATATCCCCCAAAAAAGCCATCGCCGCGGGCGGGGTATCATGGTTAAAGCCGGATACCGCAAAGCTATCGTGTCGGTCAAAGAAGGGCAATCTATCGAAATATTGCCTAAATAAAAAAACAGAAATTGATGAAAATTGATTGAAATTATGGTATTGATTGTTGATCCATAAAACTTCCATCAATTACGCGAACAGAATTTCAATAAATTCGGAGTGAAAATATGAAAACCCAATTAACCAAAAAAAGGCCGGAAAAGCATTTGCTTAGGCCGTTGAAAAGCAAGGCCGGAAGGAATTTTTCGGGCGTCATTACTGTTCGCCATCGGGGCGGGGGGGTGAAGAAGATGTACCGCGTGGTTGATTTTGGACAGGAAAAATTGGGACTGACCGGTAAGATTGTTGCTTTTGAATATGATCCCAACCGCACCGCTTATCTGGCGCTGGTGGACTATTCTGACGGCGACAAGCGCTATGTTCTCGCGGCCCACAATTTGCACATCGGCGATGAGATCGTGTGCGCCGCGGACGCTCCGGCCAAACTTGGCAATCGCGTGATGCTCAAAAATATTCCCGTGGGCACCGAAGTTTTCAATATTGAGCTCGAACCGGGCAAGGGGGGCAAAATGGTAAGATCTGCCGGCGGAGTTGCCACGGTTACGGCGGTTGAAGGTAATTTTGTGCAGTTGCAGATGCCATCCAAAGAGGTGCGTAAGATTTATGCAAATTGCTTTGCTACGGTCGGCCAAGCTTCCCATCCGGAATACCGCTTTGAAAATTTCGGCAAAGCCGGGGCGCGCCGCAAAAAGGGCTGGCGGCCTACGGTACGAGGATCTGCAATGAATCCTCCGGATCATCCGCATGGCGGCGGCGAGGGACGTACCGGCATTGGTTTAAGGAAGGCCAAAACTCCATGGGGCAAGCCGGCAATGGGAGTTAGAACCCGCAATCCCCGCAAATGGACAAGCAAATTAATTGTTAAAAGGCGAAAAAAATAGAAATTAATTGAAATTTATAGAAATTAATTATACTAAAAAATTAAATTCAACAAATTTCGCGATAATAGCGAGCAAGCTTCAATAAATTTCAAGAATTAAAATTATGGCAAGAAGTCTGAAAAAAGGTCCTTTCGTGGACGAAAAATTAATGGAAAAAGTCAAGAAGGGCGGCTCGGTTGTCATTAAGACTTGGTCGCGCCGCAGTACGATCGTTCCGGAAATGATTGGATTGGCGTTCGCGGTGCACAACGGCAAGGAATTCATAACGGTCAAGCCTAACGAAGAAATGGTAGGACATAAGCTTGGCGAATTTTCCCCGACGACCAAATTCCATCGCCACGGCGGCAAGATGCAGAAGGATCTGGAAGCCAAGGCTTCGGCGGGCTCTGCTCCGGTCGCAGGTGCGAAGAAATAATCAAGAACCGAACTTAATGGAAATTAATCTAAATTGATAGAAATTAAGCGTCAATCATTCACGATCAATTTCTACTGATTTTGCGAAGCAAATTTTAATTAATTTCCTGAATTCATATGGTAATCACGGCTAAATTAAGAAACTTGAAGATTACGGCCCGGAAAGTGCGCTTGGTGGCAAATCTGGTGCGCAATAAATCGGTTAGCGAGGCAGAGGCAATTTTAAGATTTACCCCGAAAAAGGCCAGCCTTCCAATGTTAAAGCTTTTGCAATCCGCAATGGCTAGCGTGAAAAATACCTATAAAGCTGATCCTGTCGATTACTATTTGGCAAAACTTACGGTTGATGACGGGCCGATGTCGGAAAGGGTATTTCCGAGATCGCGTGGCCGCGCAGACAAAATATCCAAAAGAACTTCTCATATAACGCTGGTACTTGATGCTAAGGCCGCGCCAAAGAAGGCTGTCGAAACAGTCGCAAAAAGGTCAAAAAAACAACCGGATCCCATTTAAGGATAATTCATTTTTGCTGATCAAGCATATTACTCATAAACTATTTCCATGGCACACAAGGTTCACCCTAAAGCATTCAGAATAAAAGATAGCTCGGGCTGGTATTCGCGAGGCTATTACGAGAACAGATTCCCCAAATTGCTGGAAGAGGATTTTCAGATCCGCGAATTCCTGCATAAACGCCTTGCTGGTATCGGCATTGAAGAGGTGCAAATCGAGCGCTACCCCGGAAAAATGAATGTAGTAATATCTTGCGTGCGGCCCGGTTTGATTATCGGCCGGCAGGGGCAGGGGATTGAAGAGTTGCGTAAGAGGCTTGAGGGTATTATTAACAAGCTTCGCCAAGTCAATGGCAAGAGTAAGGCCGCCGAATTGCGGGTAGAGATCCGTGAGATTACTAATCCTTGGGCGTCGGCGGCATATATCGGCCAGAATATCGCATCCCAGATTGAGAAACGCATGCCCTATTTGAAAGTCTTGAAACAATCTATCGAAAAAGCGATGGGTTCCAAGGATGTACAGGGTGTTCGCATCCAGGTTTCGGGAAGGTTAAACGGGGTGGAGATTGCGCGTACCGCGTGGCTCGGCAAGGGTAGAATGCCGCGCCAGACGATTCGTGCCGATATCGATTACGCTTTGAGTGAAGCGCACTGCACGTATGGCGCCATTGGAATCAAGGTCTGGATATTTAAGGGAGAGAAAATCTAAGCTAAACAATAACAATTGTTGACTTCGTATGTTGATGCCAAAAAAAGTTAAACACCGGAAATGGCAGAAGGGCCGCCGCCGCGGAATGGGACTTTCTTATCGAGGGGCCGAACTGAACTACGGTAATTTCGGATTGAAGGCGATGGAAGAGTGTTGGATATCGTCCCGCCAGATTGAAGCCGGACGCCGCGCGATTTTGAGATATTTGAGGAAGGGCGGCAAGCTGTGGATCCGCATCTTTCCGGACAAGCCGGTTACCAGTAAGGGAGAAGAAGTGCCGCTGGGTGGAGGCAAGGGCGGAGTTGATCATTACGCATTTGTCGTCAAGCCCGGCCGGATAATGTTTGAGCTGGACGGAATCAAGGAAGAGATGGCCCGGGAAGCTCTGGAAAAAGCCGGCGACAAGATGCCGATCAAAACAAAGTTTGTGAAAAAGGAACTGTAAAAAAATCATGAAAATCTCGGAACTGCGCCAAAAAAATACCGATGAACTCAAAAAGCTCCTGACCGAAACTTCAAGCCGGTTTGCCGAGCTGAAATTCGATCTGGTTGACGGTAAGGTCAAGAATCTGAAAGAGATTCGCCTTGCGCGCCGCGATATCGCGCGCATAAAAACCCTGTTGCGCGAGTGCGAGATCAATCAATAATCCAAAGATTTGGTTTTAGAATTATGAAACATCAATTAACCGGAAAAGTCGTATCCGACAAAATGGAAAAGACCGTGGTTGTGCTGGTGGATCGCATGAAAGAGCATCCCAAGTACCATAAGCGGTACAAGGTTTCCAGGAAGTACAAAGCCCACGACGAAAATAAGGAATGCCGCGAAGGCGACGTGGTTGTGATCGAAGAATGCCGGCCGCTTTCGCGCGACAAGCGCTTTAAAGTGGTAAAGAGGATTTCTTTAAGCGCGCCCGAGAACACGGAAACGGCGGCGTAAAACGAGCCGTTGCAATTTATTAGATTTTGTGGTATATATATTTTGTTTTGTTTTTTAATGCGATTCGATACGAATATTTAATGCCCGACACGGCAATCCCAACAGAACTATGATTCAACTTCGAACAATGCTGAAAGTGGCGGATAATACTGGCGCCAAGATCGTTCAGACTTTTCACGTTGCTGGCGGCACTGACAGGAGATATGCGGCCGTTGGGGATGTGGTGATGGCCGCGGTAAAGGAAGCTGAACCGCGAAAAATGGTCAAAAAACACGAAAAGGTGCGGGTGGTCATTATTCGGCAAAAGAAAGAGTACAAGCGCGCCGACGGTACGTACGTAAGATTTGACGATAATGCTTGCGTGGTGCTGGAAGGGAAAAGCATGGAGCCCAAAGGGGGGCGCATCTTCGGACCCGTGGCCAAAGAACTTAAGGAAAGAGGGTACGACAAAATCGCGGCATTAGCCGAAGAATTGGTTTAATTATTAGGCATATGAAAATCATCAAAGGCGATAATGTGCTTGTGATTTCAGGAAAGGATCGGACCAAAACCGGCAAAGTTTTGAGATCTCTGCCATCCGAAGGCCGCAT
This sequence comes from uncultured Candidatus Saccharibacteria bacterium, assembly GCA_964470995.1. Classification (GTDB taxonomy): domain Bacteria; phylum Patescibacteriota; class Minisyncoccia; order Minisyncoccales; family UBA5738; genus UBA5738. Next base: position 29,121 of record CAYYEP010000010.1, on the reverse strand, counting down.
AGTAGTCGAAGGCGTAAATATCGCCAAGAAGAGTCAGAAGCCCAAAAAACGGGGGCAGCAGGGGCAGATAGTGACCTTGCCTCGTTCAATCAGCGCATCCAACGTCAAACTGATCTGCCCAAAATGCGGCAAGGCCGCGCGCGTGGGATATAAGGTCATCGCCCAAGATGGCGCCAAGGAGAAAAAGGTTGTCCGCGTCTGCAAGAAATGCCTGGCCGAGATATAGAAAAGCAAAAGATATGGCATACTTATACGAAAAATATAAAATAGAAGTCCTGCCGGCGTTAATGAAGGAATTCGGCCTTCGCAACGAAATGGAGGCGCCATGCCTCGATAAGGTTGTTGTCAACTGCGGTTTTGGCCGTATGGTTTCGGGCAAGACCAAGGAAGAGCAAAAAAAAATCCAGGAAGCAGTGGCCCGCGATTTGACAATTATCTGCGGCCAGAAAGCCGTGGTGACAAAGGCACGTAATTCCATTTCCAGTTTCAAATTGCGCGAAGGCCAGGTCATTGGCGCCAAAGTAACCCTGCGCCGTAAGCGGATGTGGGATATGCTTGAGCGCGTGATTACGGTGGCCTTACCCCGTTCCCGCGACTTTCAGGGCATTAATTCCAAGGGTATTGATCAAGACGGCAATCTGACTTTCGGCATCAAAGAACATATTGCTTTCCCGGAAATTTCTCCGGAAAAGACAAACTTTATTTTCGGATTCGAAATCACTGTGGTAACTGCCGCGGCCAACCGTGAACAGGGTATATCCCTTTTTAAGAAATTGGGGTTTCCTATCCACAACGAAGAGCAAAAAACAGCCCAATAGAAAAAATAATTTTTAATCATGGCTACAAAAGCGCAAATCGCCAAATCGAAAAGAACCCCGAAATTCAAATCACGGGTTGTCCGCAGATGCTTCAAGTGCGGCCGCAAGCACGGCTACATGAGGAAGTTCGGACTCTGCCGTATTTGCTTCCGCGAAGCGGCCAATAAGGGGTTGATACCGGGGGTGACCAAGAGCAGTTGGTAAGCTTTCATGAAAAAAGAATCGCGGTTTAAGATTTATGAGTAGATTCGAATTTATTCGTAAATCATAAATCACGATTCATAAATCAAAGAATTCAAATGGATACAGTCGCAAACATGCTAACTATGATATGCAACGCCCAGGCGGTTCAAAAACCGTCCGTAACGGTGCCATATTCGCATCTGAAATATGAGATCGCCAAGATTCTTGAAAGAAAAAGAGTTGTATTGGGCGTAGAGAAAAGGAATAGGAAAATGAAAAAGAACGACAAAGTGCGGCCTTGTATCGAAATAACATTGAAATACACCCAAAAAATCCCGGCGATTTCCGGTTTCAAGAAAATATCTAAGCCCGGACAAAGGATATATATGGGGGCGGCCGATATTAAAAAGGTCAAGCAGGGACAGGGATTCGGCATTATTTCGACCTCCAAGGGGTTGATGACTGAATATGAAGCCAAGAAGACCCAGATCGGCGGAGAAATGATGTGCCACATCTGGTAGAAATTATCAAATCATAAAATCACCTAATCATAACATCAAAATTCGAATAAATTTTAAAATGTTTGAATGATTGCATGGTTAAGTGATTAATTGTTATGAGCAGAATAGGCAAAAAACCAATAGGAATTCCTGCCGGTGTCGATATTACTATTGAAGGCGGCAAGGTAATAATAAAGGGACCCAAGGGCGAGTTAACCCGCGATTTTGGTGCGGGTGTCGTTATTAATAAAGAGGGCAATGAAGTTATTGTCTCCGCTAGGGATGGCAGCAAAGCCGCTCGTGCTCTTTGGGGCACGGTGCGTATGCATATTGCCAATATGATCACCGGGTTAACCGAAGGGGCCGAAGCGAAATTGCAGATTGAAGGTATTGGTTATCGCGCCGCGGTGGAAGGCGGCAATTTAGTATTAAATGTCGGGTTTACGCATCCGGTTGTCATCAACGCCGTTTCCGGAGCCACCTATAAAGTTGAGAAAAATATTGTTAGCATCGCCGGTTACGACAAGGAATTGGTGACTAAAATTGCCGCGCAAATACGCCGCGTTCGGCCGCCGGAACCATATAAGGGGAAGGGCATTCGCTACGTCGGAGAAAAGGTCCGCAAGAAAGTAGGCAAGAAGGCCGCCGCCGGTGCCAAATAACAACCGAAATCGGTGGGAATTAATAGAGATTTATAGAAATTAATTGTTAATTCGTAAAACAATAAATTTCAATAAATTTCGCGAGTATAGCGAGCAAGTTTCAATAAATTTCGGTATTCAATTATGAGCATTAGAACCCAAATTAAACACAAGCTGGAAATGAAAGCCAACCGGAAAGGTCGTGTTCGAGCCGTCATTTCCAGGACCTCGGCCAAACCGCGGCTTTCCGTTTTTCGCTCCAACAGCCACATTTCGGTGCAACTGATCGATGATCAAAAGGGGGTAACGATTGCAGCTTGCGACGACAAAAAAATCGCCAAACCGAAAGGGCAGGCTGCGAAAGGCGAACTCTCCGGCAAAAAGGCGCTAGCGTTTGAGGTTGGTATAGAGATCGCCAAGAAAGCCCTGGAGCTAAAAACCAAACAGGTCGTTTTTGACCGTGGCAGCTACCGTTATCACGGAAGAGTAAAAAGCTTGGCCGAAGGCGCGCGCAAAGGGGGGCTGGAGTTCTAACAGAAATTAATGGAAATTTATAGAAATTAATTGAAATTTATCGCGAATTTACGGAACACTAAATTCCTATAAATATCGCGAAGCGCTAGCGAGCAAGTTTCAATAAGTTTCGGCATTCAATTATGGACGCATCACAAGAAACAACTAAAAATCAGGCCGCCGCGAGCCAAACCGCTCCGGCATCCAGGCCGGCCGTATCGAGCGCCGCGCCGTCGTCCCTGCGGTCGAATCGCGGTTTTTCGCCTTACGGCCAGGGCCGGAAATTCGATGGCAAAAATAAGAGCGGTGACAGCCGCTTCGGAGGGCGCAGCCGTCAAGGGTTTGGCCGCCGCGACGACCGGGACCGCCCAAAGGATGATATGGATTCGAAATTGCTGGATCTTTCCCGCGTTTCGCACACCCGCGCCGGAGGCCGCCGTTTGCGGTTCCGCGCGATTGTGATTAGCGGCAACAAAGCCGGCAAGGTTGGGCTGGGGGTTGCGTCTGGATTAGACGTGGCTCAAGCTGTCGAGAAAGCAACCATTCAATCAAAAAAGAACATGGTGGTTGTGCCCGTGCTGAATGGGACAATCTCGCACGAGACAATCGCTAAAGTGGGGCCGGCCCAGGTAATGGTCAAACCCCAAAGAAAGGGGCGCGGATTGATGGCAGGGGGCGTAGTGCGCTTGATCTGCCAGCTGGCGGGCATAAAGGATATCTCATCCAAGATGCTGGGAACGACCAAAAATAAGCTCAATAACGCGCGTGCCACAATGAAAGCGTTTGAATACTTGAAGCAGCAATCGTTAAAGAAGCCGGAAGCTGCGGCGGCCGTGGCGCAGGCCAAGGATGCTGTTCCGGCAGAGACCAAGTAACGCAATATTATGCAGATAAATCAAATTGCCATCAATAAAACTTCCAAGTCCAGAAAAAGGGTGGGGCGCGGCGGGAAACGCGGCACTTATTCAGGGCACGGAGGCAAGGGGCAGACCGCCAGAGCCGGCCGCAATTTTCGGCCGATCGTGCGCGAAGTTCTGAAACGCTATCCCAAACTGCGCGGCTACAAAAATCGCTCGGCACAGTTGAAACCCGAAGTCGTTGACATTAAATATATCGAAGCCAAATTCGACAATGGCAAGACCATTACCCCTCAAGCTTTGGTAGCCAGAGATATGGTTTGTCGCGTCGCGGGGAAATGCCCGCGGGTAAAGATTTTGGGTACCGGTAAAGTAACCAAAAAATTCAAGATCGTTGGTTGTCAGGTTTCGGCATCCGCCAAAGAAAAAATAGAGAAAGCGGGAGGAACCGTCAAATAAATCCGAAATTGATAGGAATAAATGGAAATTGATTGCCAATTTCTATTTATTTCGCGAGCATAGCGAGTAAATTTCTATAAATTTCGATTGGATTTTACCATGTGGTACCAAACAGTAGCTCAAATCTTTAAGATCAGGGATCTGCGCAGCAAGATCTTGTTCGTGCTTGGGGTGTTCGTGATCTATCGTTTCATGAGCAATATTCCCATTCCGGGCATAGATCCTGTCAGTCTCAAGAATTTTTTCAATAATTACCAGGTATTCCAGTTGCTCGGCGCCTTCACTGGAGGTTCGCTTGACCGTTTGTCGGTCGCGATGCTTGGGCTTGGTCCTTATATCACGGCAATCATCATTCTGCAGTTGCTGACTATGATTTTTCCTACGCTGGAACGCCTTTACAAGGAAGAAGGGGAGGCCGGAAGAATGAAATTTAACCAATATGCGCGTATCGCCACGATCCCGCTGGCCATATTGCAGGGATATGCGATGCTGGTGCTGTTTCAAAACCAAGGGGTTATCTCTTTTGTGTCACCTCTGGAAATGGCGGCTTCGCTTCTCACGATAACTGCCGGATCCTTCTTGTTGATGTGGATGGGAGAACTAATTACCGAGAAAGGCATTGGTAATGGCGTATCTCTTTTGATTTTTGCCGGTATTATTGCTGACTTTCCGAAGAATATCCAGCAGATGATTTCGGGATATACCGATGCGTCGCAGATTCCCGGATACGCCGCGTTTTTCCTGATGTCGGTATTGATGATTGCGGCCGTGGTCTTGATCAACGAGGCGCGCCGCAATATTCCGGTAACCTACGCCAAGAGGGTTCGAGGTATGAAGACTGTTGGCGGCGCTTCCACTTATCTGCCTCTCAACGTCAACCCGGCAGGCGTGATTCCGATCATTTTTGCGCTTTCGATATTGCTTTTTCCTTCAATGATCGGCAGCTTCTTGCAGAACCAGCCCGGCTGGGTGGGGAGCGCAGCGGCGGCCACGATAAGGTTGTTCGATAGTACCGGAGCGTTCTATTTGGCCTGTTATTTCGTTTTGGTGGTATTGTTCACGTATTTCTACACTGCGGTAACCTTTGACCCCAAGCAAATTTCCAATAATTTGCAAAAAATGGGAGGGTTTATTCCCGGCATCCGGCCGGGAACCCCGACTGCGAATTACCTCTACGGCATTTTAAACCGGATATTGCTGGTTGGGGCATTGTTCCTTGGTCTGATTGCAATTATGCCGCAGATCGTCGGCACTATTACCAATGTGCAGGTGTTCACGTTTCTGGTTGGCGGCACCTCGCTGCTGATCGCTGTCAGTGTCGTACTTGAAACTCTGCGCCAGATAAAGGCGCAGCTCCAAATGCGCGAATATGAAACTTTTTAACAACGAATCTGCCGCATCGGCTTCTGCAGTTTTAAAAAACATCAACGGTAACCATATCCAAAAAGCGATATTACTTTTCGGCCCCCCGGGTGCTGGCAAAGGCACGCAATCAGAGCTCTTGGCTTCAAAATTCTATTTCTATAACCTGGATACGAGCCGCGTGCTTGAAGAAAAATTCAAAAACGCCAAGTCCGGAGAAACAGTTGAACTGGGAGGAAAGAAATTTTTCGTCGAGGATGAAGCGGCCAAGCGCCATAAAGGTGTATTGTGTTCCGTGGAATTTACGGCTTCATTGATGAACAAGCGCATTACCGAGATTCATAGTCTTGGCAAATCGCTTATTCTTTCGGGATCTCCCCGTTCCATGCCGGAGGCCGCAATTGAGGTTCCGGTTCTGGAAGAACTTTACGGCAAGGAAAATATCACTATCTTTTTTTTGAACCTTCCCGAGGAGCAGACAATCTTCCGCAATTCCAACCGCCGCATCTGTGAACTGATGCGCCACTCAATACTTTATATTCCGGAAAACGCTAATCTGAAACGCTGTCCCTTGGACGGGTCGCGCCTGATCCATCGTGATCTGGACAATGTGGAAACCATAAAACTGCGGCTTGAGGAATATGAACAAACCACTGCGCCGCTGGAACAGTTCTACCGCGAGCAGGGATTCGAAATCAAAAAGATCGATGCCAACCAGTATGTAGAAAATGTTTTTGACGACATCCTGGCGGCGCTGGGACCAAGCTTCAAGGTCTATGAGATCTAAAAATCCGCAACTGCCCCGCTTCGGGGCAGTTTTCCTAAGAAGGGGAGGGTTTTTAATCCTTCGATTCTAACCCCATGCCTAACCGATAAAGTTGCAAATATGATTATCATCAAATCTCCGGAGGAGATTAAAATTATGGCCGAAGGAGGCCGACTTTTAGCGGCCATTTTAAAAAAAATGGAAGCGGCTACGGTCGCGGGCGTTGCCACTAAGGAAATTGATGTCCTGGCTGCCAAGCTGATCGTCGATTGCGGCGGCAAACCTTCATTTCTGGGCGAGGGTGGGTTTCCGGCAGTAACCTGTATTTCCATCAATGATGAGGTTGTCCACGGAGTGCCTTCGGCCCGCCGGATCGTCAAAAGCGGCGACCTTGTGAGTCTTGATGTGGGGATGGTTTATAAGGGGTTTCATAGCGATATGGCATCTACGGTTGCTGTGGGGAATGTCGCGCCTGAAATGCGCCGCCTGATGAAAGTTGCCAAAAAGGCGCTTAAATATGGCATCAAAAAAGCTCGCCCGGGGAATACATTCGGCGACGTGGGCGAGACCATCGAACGTTATGTTGAAAGCCAGGGATTCCATGTTGTGCGCGACTTGTGCGGCCACGGAATTGGGCGCAGCCTGCACGAAGACCCCCAGATAATGAATTTCGGCCGCCGCCACAAGGGGCCGGTCATCAAAGTTGGGATGACGTTTTGCATCGAACCGATGATTACCGCCGGCAATATTGAAATTCAATTAGCTGCTAATAAGCAAACTTATAAAATTAAGGACGGCAGCTGGGCCGCTCACAGCGAACACACCCTGGCGGTATTCGCCGACGGATGCCATATCCTGACAAAAGATCCCGCTCTGTCGGATACGGAAACCGGTGGCTGAAAAAACGCAAGAAAGGCACAAGGGCCTTTTTGCATTTTTGTTTGGTGTTCTAATTTATGGTAAATTAAAGAAATGCAAAACGATATTTTTGATACCGCCATTGACCGGATGACGGCGCCCGCAAGACCGAATAAGAGGCCGCAAGGGCTTAAAAAACCGGCAAAGAGCAATCTTGGTACAGCAAATGCAGATAGCGGTAAAAATGGCGATCGTGGCTGGAGTAGCGGCCGCCGCCGCAACGACAATCGGAACCCCGCGTCCGGTACCGATCGCCGGCGGTTTAGCCAGCCCGTTGTCGGTCCGCAACTTTCGACCCGGGATCGGGGAATTTTTTTGTCGGTTGTTATTCCGGCGTATAACGAAGAAGATCGCTTGTCCCGCACCCTCCAAGTCATCGGCGATTATCTTAAAAAACAATCCTATCTTGCCGAGATCATTGTGGTTAATGACGGTTCCAGCGATGGTACCGGCCGGGCGGTGGAGGCCCTGATCGGCAAGATCGGGAAATTAAAGCTTTTGGATAATCGTGTAAACCATGGCAAGGGCTACGTGGTGCGCCAAGGAATGCTGGCTGCCCGCGGCCAGATTCGGTTGTTTACCGACTCGGATAACTCCACCCCGATTGAGGAAGTAGAAAAATTGTTGCCGTTTTTTAAGGAGGGCTACGATGTTGTTATCGGTTCCCGCCACGCCTCCGGCGCTAAACTGGAGCCAGCCCAGCCGCCAGTCCGCCAATTTTTGGGATGGGGATGGCGCCTGCTGACCAACATTATGGTGGGAACTTGGGAAATAAAAGACACACAGTGCGGGTTCAAAGCTATGAGCGCCAAAGCTGCCCAAGAGGTTTTGCCTAAATGCCGCGTTGATCGCTTCGCTTTCGACCCGGAAATTTTAATTTTGGCCAAAGCCAAGAAATTACGCGTCAAGGAAGTCGGCATCACTTGGAAAAATGACACGCGCAGCACCGTAAAAGCAAGCTCGATGGTTAAAATGTTCAAAGATCTCTTGCGCATCCGCGCCAATCAAATTAAGGGCGTATATGGAAAATAGTTGCAAGTACAATCAAAAATCACTTTCTTTTGAATCCATGCGGGACCAAATCCGGATACCGCGCGATCAGCGGAACCAAGATTTTTGCGATTATGTTGAGTAATTGGAATAGACCAAGCGTTTTTGATCTCGAAATAAGCCAAGATAGCGATAAGTGCGGTGAAATCAAGCAAAGCCTATGGAAAACCCTAAGGACTCATTAAACGGTAAATGCAATGCGTCGCAATTGCGCTATGATGAAGTATCGCAGGATTGGGTGGTTATATCTCCCGGGCGCGGGAAACGGCCCGAAAATTTCAAGCGGGAAAGAATTCATTCCGATATTCTTCCCCGGGACTGTGCCTTTTGCAATCTGAACGCGAACGCAAAGCCGATAATGGTTTTGTCGCAAGGGGAAAAAATAATGGACGGTACCATGTCTACCGATTGGAGTTTGGCTGTGATTCCCAATAAATATCCGGCATTTTGCCCTCCCAACAGCGCCCGTATCCGCAAGATACATGTCGGCCCGGTTTATCATTTTATGGAGGCGGCGGGATTCTGCGAGGTAGTAATCACTCGCGACCACGATAAAAGCGTCGCGCTTCTTGAAGTCGGCCAAGTAAAAGAAATTATTGATGCGTACCATTCGCGCTATATCGCTTTAAAAGGTAGCCGCTTTGTTAAATATATTTCAATCTTCCATAACCACGGCGTCGAAGCTGGCGCGTCCCAGCCTCATCCTCATTCGCAGATTATGACCACGCCGCTGATCGATGTCGATCTGCGGGGGGCCTTGGCGAATTCGCAAAAATACTGGCGGCGGACCAAAAAGTGCCTGGGGTGTGAAATGAACGCCTGGGAGCTGGAGGCCGGAGTGCGCGTAGTTTGCGAAAATAATGACTTCATTGCGATTTGCCCCTTTGCTTCCAAGGTTGCTTTTGAAGTTGTTATAACTCCCAAAAAACACTCGCCGTATTTTGAACAAATCACCGAAAGTGAAAAAAAAACCCTGGCTGATATTATGTCGCGCGTGATGAAAAAAATATACAAGGGGTTAAATGACCCGCCGTATAATTTCTATTTGCATACCGCGCCTGCCGACGGTAAGGATTACGGTTATTATCATTGGCATTTCACAGTACGGCCCAAAACCGCGACCATGGCGGGTTTTGAAATGGGTGCGCACATGGAAATTTCCACGATTGTGCCCGAAGCCGCGGCCGAATACCTGCGCCAGCAATAAACCATACTAATTAAAAAGGACTTTTGGAAACAAGGTCCTTTTTATAAAAAATCATGAATTACGTTATTGGAAACTGGAAATGCAATCCTGCAATTGCCAGAGATGCTAAAAAGATATTAGTTGGATATAAAAAGGGGATTAAGAAAAGCAAAAAAGTGACTGTTGGGATATGCCCGCCCGCCCATCTTTTGGGTCTTGTCCGGGATATGTTAAAAAGTCTGGCGGTTTTGGGCGGCCAGGATTGCCACTGGGAAAATGGCGGCGCCTTCACTGGGGCCGTCTCGGCGATACAGCTTGCTGATATGGGTTGCGAGTACGTCATTATTGGCCACTCCGAGCGCCGCAAATATTTTAATGAAACGAATGAGGGTGTAAATAAAAAAGTAAAAGCCGCCTTGGCCGCAGGATTGACTCCAATTGTTTGTGTTGGAGAAACCCGCGAGGAGCGGATCGACGGTAAGCTGATCGAAGTTATCGAGGCGCAGGTGAAAGATGGTTTGCGGGATATCGATACCAACGCCGCTAAATTGCTTATTGCCTATGAACCGGTTTGGGCTATTGGCACTGGTCAAGCTTGCAGCCCCCAGGAAGCCGCGGTGGTTTCCAGGTTTATCGGCAATATCTCCAGTGACAGAATCCCTTTGCTTTACGGCGGCAGCGTTAGCACGGACAATGGCGCGTCCTATCTCAAAGAAGCCGGTTACAGCGGCCTGCTTGTTGGCGGCGTCTCATTGAAACCCGCTGATTTTTCCCAACTTATTGCCAATTGCGCGATATTATAGCGTGAATAAACGGCAAGCAAGAAATTATTTTGCACGGTTCGAGCCCTTTCCGCCTTTTGCGGCGATAGCGGCGCTTTGCGGATCGCAGCTACTCCATAAAGATAACCTGTGGCGTGAGTCCAGGAAAATCAATTCGCAATTTTCACTTCGCCGTTGTTTTGTAGTATAATAAATAACAGCAATACCAATAAAAAATTAACCCGCCAATGCGGGTCATAAAGTTTTTTTAAACATGGCAAAAAAAGTTATCGATATAATTCCGCCGCGCGATCGCGCCGCCGGTGTTAAAGCCTCTGTTGCGCCGGCCGAAGATACTGAACTTACTGGCATCAATTTCTCCGCGTCGGAACCGCTTTCTCGCTTGGAGCCCGAATCGGCTCTGGAACGGGCCGAATTCAAATCCGAACCCGTACCCGAACCGCTCGTTTCCGTCGAGCCCGGATTACAGCCGTTAAAACCCCAAATCCCGCCACGGGCAAAACCTCGCGTGACTTTCATGGGCCGCCCGGACGGCTTAAGCTTGGAAGAAGATGATGAAGACTCATTTGGTGTCAAAATCAAAGGATGGTTGGTAAAATTGCTTTTGGTTTGCGCGGTTATTGCTGCCGTGATGTTTGCCGTCGATTGGAAAATGGCCTACGCAGTGGTTAAAATATGGCCCGCGACCTCGGAATTGAATGATGCCACGCGGGCGGTCATCGATCCTTCTGCGCAGGCGGTTAATACCGAAAAAGGCATTATTCCCGGCCTGGTGCTTTCCGCCGAAGATACTATTGGCGGGCAAGCCGAAGTTACCGGCAAAAAAGATACCCAGGGTAAATCCACTGGCGCGGTCAAAATATTTAATAACTACACGGCCCAACAGCGGCTGGTAAAAGGCACCCGCCTTCAGGCACCCGCGGAAAAATTCCAGCCTTCGCTGGCCAGCGACGAAACACCTTGGTTTAGGACGACCGAAGATGTGGTATTGGAACCAAAAACCTCGGCGACGGTTACCGTCATTGCCGACGGATCGGGGGAAAAATACAATATCGAACCGTCGGTATTCTCGGTTCCCGGTCTTGCCGGAACGGCGCAATATACATTTGTTTACGCCCAATCGTACGAAAAATTCCAAGGCGGCTCGACGGGCAGTGCTCCTTCGGTAACCCAGGTCGACCTCGATAATGCCAAGACTATGATCGATCAGCTTGCCAAGGACGAAATGGAGAAAAAGCTCCTCGCGCAATTGCCGGAAGGATATGTTTTGGTCGCGGAAAGCCAGGAATACGAGTTTGGCGATCCCGATATACAGGCTAAAGTCGGCGATAGTCTGGGCCGCATTGATTGCTCGATGGATGGCAAGGCGACTGCCGTTGCATACAAAAAAAGCGATCTTGATAATTTGGGGAAAGATTTTATACTGAAAAAGGTTCCCCAGGGCTCGGTGGCTTATCAGCCTCGGCTGGAAATCAGCGGGGCCTATGAAGGGCCGGATCCGGCAACCCAAAATTCGATTATCGAAGTTTCGGCACGGGTGTTGGTTTACCCCGGAATGGAAGATAATGAGATTAAAAAGGGCTTGTCGGAGAAAAGCGCCAATGAAGCCAAGATGTTCCTGGAAGATCAAGGAATGAAGGTCCAAATAAAATTCGCTCCATTCTGGCGCACATTTATCCCGCGTGACCTTGACCGAATTGAAGTTCAAACCATTATCGAATGATGACGACGTCAACGGCAAAGGGAATCCGCAAAACTCGTTCTTACTTATTGTTTCGCGAGATGAATTGGGCGAATGTTGAATGAATTTATGGCAGATTAATGGTATTTTTTTGAACAGATAGACGCATTTATTCGGTCAATATTGACTTAAGAAGGAAACTCTGATATACTTTTAAATTGTTTCATGTCAAACCAAAAACCACTAAGATTCCAAGGACAAGTATTCGAGTCGCTCCCGGACGCGAACTTTCGCGTCAAACTTTCCGACGGAAGGGAAATCCTCTGTCATTTGGCAGGGAAATTGCGTATGTTTCGAATAAAGATATTGCCGGGAGATCAAGTTACGGTAGAAATGAGTCCCTATGACGAAACACGCGGCCGCATTGTGTACCGCGGCAGGTAAATTCAACAATATGAAAATCAGAGCTTCGATAAGAAAAATTTGTAAGAATTGCCAGATTGTGAAGCGGGGCGGGAAAGTTTATGTTATATGCAAGAAGAATCCCAAACATAAGCAACGCCAAGGTTAATTAATAAAAATAAACAATTCCAAATTTCAAATGTCAAATGGAATTCCGTTTGACACAGATTTATTGCGTTCACTTCCGAATGTAAATCGGAGACAGTAGCAACGGGGATTGAATTCTATTTGAAATTTGATATTTGGGATTTGACATTTTAACGCATATGCCACGTATTATCGGTGTAAATATACCGGACAACAAGCAAATAGGGATCGCGCTCGGGTACATCTACGGTATCGGTTTTTCGTCGGCCAAGAGAGTGCTTGCGGAAGCCAAGATTGATTCTAAGGTCAAGGCCAAGGATCTGACTCCCGAACAGATGAAACTGATTGAAGAAGTGGTTAAAAAACACTATCGCGTCGAAGGTGATTTGAAACGCGATATTATGATGAATATTAAGCGCCTGAAGGATATCGTGGCTTGGAGGGGGATGCGCCATTCGCGCAACCTGCCGGCCCGCGGCCAACGTACCCGGACTAATACCCGTACCGTGCGCGGCAACGTCCGTAAGACTGTGGGTTCTGGCCGCAAACCCGCCGCTTCGCCGACATAAAAAACGGGGTAAAAACGCCGATTTGGAATTAAAGAAAAAAATAGAAATATCTCTAATTCCTGGATTCCGGATCATAAATTATAAATCTTTAATCATTGAATTCCATGGGTAAGAAGCATGTTGCCACTCAAAATAAGGAAGAGCTTTTGAAAGAGCGCGACGCGGTCGAAGCCAAGGTTAAAAAGGATGTTACCGTAAAATCTTCGCTTCGCACCCGTCAGGGAGTAGTTTATATATCCTCCTCCTACAATAATACGATCGTTTCGCTTGCCGATGAGGGCGGGAATGTTTTGTGCTGGAAATCCGCTGGAAGCATCGGCTTTAAGGGAACCAAAAAGGGAACCGCATTCGCGGCTTCCAAGGTCGCCGAAACTGTGGCGGAGGTGGTAAAAAAGCTTGCGATCGAAAAGGTCCAGGTTAAAGTTAGGGGAATCGGATCTGGCCGCGATTCCGCCGTTCGCTCGCTGGCTGCCCGCGGGGTGGATATCGCCTCAATCAAGGATACGACGCCGGTTCCGCATAACGGCTGCCGCCCCCGCAAAACGCGTCGCGTATAAAAACGATTTCGATAAATTTCTAATTTTATTCAATGGATACGAACATCAAATGCAAAAATTGTCGAAGAGCCGGAGTAAAACTGTTCCTGAAGGGGGATCGATGCTATGGGCAGAAATGCGCTATGGTGCGCCGCCCGACCGCGCCCGGAAAAAGAGGAAAGAGAAGGACTAAACAGTTGTCCGAATACGGACGCGAACTGCGCGAAAAACAGAACCTCAAGATCTGGTATAATCTGCGCGAGCAACAGTTCAAGAACTATGTGAAAGGGATTCTTGCCAAGAAGGGGAGTGCCGATAACTTGCCGCTGGCCTTGATGAAGAAACTGGAGTACCGTTTGGATAATGTGGTTTTCCGCATGGGATATGCCACATCGCGGATTACCGCCCGCCAGCTGGTGAGCCACAATAACTTCTTGGTGAATGGAAATCCGGTGAACCTGCCTTCCCGTCAGATTAAAACCGGTGATATTATCAGTGTCGCGCCTCGCAAGATAAAGAACGCTTATTTTACCAAACTGCAGGCAACCCTGAAAAATTACAAAGCTCCTGCCTGGATAGTGGTAGACGCGGAAAAAATGGAAGGAAAGAAGACCGGCGATGTGGCTATGGAGGAACTGCAGCCTGTTGCCGAGATTGGATCGGTGTTCGAATTCTATGCTCGCTAATCGATTTTAAATCCAATAAATAACCAATAAATAATCATCGTTGGTTTCCTGGGCGCCTCCCGATCCCAAACAAAAGCAGGGAGAGGAAGAGAGCTCGAGGATTCACGATAAACGTTCGTATGATACCGTTACCATTGACCCCAAAAGTTATCGAAAAGAAAGGCAACCAAGCTTTGATCGAGATCGAGGCCTTGTACCCCGGTTACGGGGTTACGGTTGGCAATGCGCTTCGACGCGTTATGCTGTCGTCTCTTGAAGGCGCGGCGGTAACCCAGATTAACATCAAGGGAGTGCCTCATGAGTTTTCGGTGATTCCCGGGGTTATGGAGGACGTGATTACGATTATGATCAACGTGCGCCAGTTGCGGTTCAAGATAACCGGCGATGAAGCGCAGACTTGTGTTTTGAAAGTTAAGGGGGAAAAGGATGTTACCGGCAAGGACCTGGAAGTTCCCAGCCAGCTGGAACTGATTAATGCCGACCAGCATATCGCCAATCTGACCGCCAAAAGCTCAAAATTAGAGATAGAGATTAAGGTGGAAAAGGGAACCGGCTACAAATCCAAAGACGCGCAGACAACGAAAAACAAGCTGGAGATAGGCATGATTTCCATGGATGCAATGTTTACTCCGGTCAAAAAAGTCGGCTTCAAAGTGCAGAATATGCGCGTCGGCGATCGCACGGATTTCGATAAAGTAATTTTTGACATCGAAACCGACGGCACTATTACCGCCGAAACGGCATTTGCCCGTTCGTCCGAAATACTTGTTAACCATTTCACAATGCTGAAAAATGCTTTCGAGGCATAATGGCTTTGGCAATCGAGATTTGACATTATTATTATGTATAAGAGAATTAAAGGAAAAAAATTCAGCCGGAAAACCGATCAGCGCAAAGCCTTTATGCGTTCGCTGGCGGTGAACCTGATATTGCAGGAAAAGATCGCGACCACCAAAGTTCGTGCAAAGGCCGCGGCATCGCTGGTTGAGAAATTGATCACCAAGGCCAAAAAAAATGATCTGGCCGCCCAAAAAAAGCTGGCCGCGTTCCTGCCAATGGTGGCTGTCCGTAAGCTTGTGAGCGATATCGCGCCTCGCTTCAAGGAACGCAACGGCGGCTATACGCGCATCGTCAAACTGGGGCCGCGCATGAAAGATGGCGCCCCGATGGCGGTTATTGAAATTTTGGATCGCCCCGTCGCGGTCGTAGCGGTTGCTGCTAAGGACAAAAAGGTTGCCAAAAAAGCGGACAAAAAAGAAAAAGCAAACGCCTAAACAACATGATTACGATAAAAAGAGACACACATACGATTGATGCTTCCGGGATAGTCTTGGGCAAACTTGCCGTCCGGATTGCGGTATTATTGCGTGGTAAGGACAAGCCCGGCTATGCACCCAACGTGGATGCGGGCGATTTCGTGACGGTTAAAAACTTCAAGGACGTCAAGATTACCGGTAATAAAATGGAAAGCGAAGCCGATTACCATTATTCGGGCTATATGGGCGGGTTAAAAGAAGAGATATGGGAAGACGTGATGGCCAAAGAACCGGCCAAGCTGCTGCGCCGCGCGGTTTACCGGATGTTGCCGGACAATAAATTACGCGACCGGATGATCAAGCGCTTAAGCGTCCAGATGTAAACGAAATCATATGGCAAAAACCACGCAAAATTTAAAGCCCGAAACCGCGGCCGCTGCCAAACCGGCAGCCCGCCCGGCCAAGGTTGTCAAAAAAGATGAAGAAACCGTAGCGGCTCCCATAGCGGAAAACGTTGCGGTTGAAGCGGTTGAGGATGATACCCAGGAGACAGATGCTTCGGGTAAGAAGAGGGCCGATAAGTATTACGAAGCGGTTGGTCGCCGTAAGACCGCAATCGCGCGCGTCCGTCTTTACACCCGCGGTGATAAAAATTTCGCCGTCAATGGCAAAGCTTTCAATAAATATTTTGTCCCGGCCGAGTTTAAAAATATCGTTGAAGCGCCACTGGTGAAAATGAATTGTACCGATCGTTTTCGAATCAGCGTTGTGGTTAAGGGAGGGGGTATTATTTCGCAAGCCGAGGCGATTCGTCACGGTATTACCCGCGCTCTGGTACTCTTCAACGCCGATTTCAAGAAGCGGTTGAAGAAATCCGGTTACCTGACTCGCGATCCGCGCATGAAAGAAAGAAAGAAGCCAGGTCTGAAAAAAGCTCGCCGAGCTCCACAATGGGCGAAGCGGTAGGGAATGTTTGGTACCGAGCCCAACAGAGCGAATGTGCCAAGTGCTAACGCACTAGTTAATAGTAAATTCACAAAGCCGTCCGGCAATGGGCGGCTTTGTTTTACGGTGAAAAGACTTGACAATTATAAAAAAGGTGTATAATAAATAAATCAAATAATGGTGGGTGATATAGACGGCAAAAGAGATAAAGCAAACAGTTTGTCCTGATTGCGGAAAGACTTTCGAAAGCACAATCCCCGCAGAAGAGAAACCGAGATGTTATTGGTGCATCCTCATGGAAATATCAAATGGATGTCCTGAGGAAGGAGATATTAACACCGCAAAGATAACGTCCGGAACAATGGCCCGGGAAGAAGCGGAAGATTTACTCGAGGCATTGAGGGCGGTTGAGGAAGGAAGATCCGTCCATGAGTATTTCGACGATTTTTCTTCTGACGATAAACGATGCCCAGGATGCTGGCATTATGCAAATGATTGCAGATGCCCATAAATTAAGGTTTTGCCGGCACCTTTTTAAGACCGGTTTTTAATTTACTAAGGCGTGGAGTCTATTTGCTAAAATGATAAAACAGAAAAATAATCATTAATACTATGAGTGTCGATGTTGCATATTATTCATTCGGCTCGTCTCGCGCAGATAAAAATTGGAAAAATTTTATGGAAAATGTAATTACTTTGCGCGTATTCGGGTTGGTGGGCAAACGCCAGGATCAGAAAAGAGGGGGGTATGATAAAAAGATGGACGGAGCCGTTGTCGAGATTTCCGAATCGACGGATAAAGCCAGGAAAGCATCGTTTGATTATTTTGATAAAATGGGATAATGCCCAGCTGTCCGCAGGCAAGTAATAAATCCAAAGCCACTTGCCTTTTTGATTTATTTGGCTACTATTTGTTTAGCATTGAAGATGCTCAATTTAGCGTGAACCTTATCAACAAAATAGGGGGTGAAAAATCGTGATAAGATTCTCGAAAATGGCAGACGATCTTAATGATTTTAAGATTCCTGCGTTAGAGATCAACGCTTCGTGTCCCAATACTAATGATTGCGACATCTTGAGCAATGCCGCAAGAGTGATTGAGGGATGCAAGGCGGTGGCTGAAGTTACTGATTTTCCGATAATCCTGAAAGTGTCGGTTGTCCATGGCGCTAACCGGATTATTCCTCGGGTAGAATCGATCTGTGAAGCCTTTGCTATAAACAGCGTGCCATATCCAGTTGTGTTCCCGGGTAAGAAAAGCCCGCTTTTACATCTGGGTCCGGGCGGAGGAGGAGTCTCGGGATTGGATGCCCAAACCTATACATGGGGGCTTGTGGCCAAATTAAAATCAATGACCAAAGTCCCAGTTATCGCTCCAAGCATATGGAAATACGAAGATATCGCTTGGTTGCGTGGCATGTATAAAGCTGATGCATTCAGTTTTGGAGCTCTGTCTCTAATCGCTCCTTGGCTGGTAACAAAGTATATCCGCATGGATCTGCAAAAACAAAGCAGATTCTCAAAGCAGTAGCCGCCAGGGGCAAACTGCTTTTTTCTATAAAAAAACCTTAATAATGCTTGCAAATTCAAGGGATTTGAGTAATATCAATCCAAGTACTCACGGCGAGAGCTATGGCTATAGATCGTCGCTTTGTACGCATCTTTTAGCACATTAAGAACCGAATCAACCTTAATGACTATAGTTAATCAGCGGAAGAGGTGAATGAGAGATGAAAATCATCGGGATAGAAGACCCGAAGGGAATAATGCCCGCATGCGATGTTCCTCTTGAAAAATTGGGGTTAATCGCAGAAGCAAGCAACGGTAAGCCGAGAATAAGGGCACTGAAGGTAGGGGGATAACGCCAACTTTGACTCACGGTCTTTCTAAAGTAGTCGAAACTATCAGAGAGTATACGGACATAACGATAGTTTTTGATTATCAGAAAGCCGGCAACGATATCCCAGACCTTGGGAAACAATTTGCCGGTGCGGTAAAGGCGGCTGGTGTAGACGAAGTAATAATCTTCCCCTTCGGTGGTGCAGAAACTGAGCAGGTATGGATACAGGCTTGCTTGGATGAAGGCCTTGGTGTGATTGTTGGCGGCCACATGACCCAGAAAAAGTTCTTGGCCACAGAAGGCGGATTTATCAACGATCCGAAGTTGATATATGCCATTGCAGTGGATATGGGCATCCGACACTTCATAGTTCCAGGAAACAAAGTGGAATTCGTAAGTACATACCACGCATTCCTTCGAGGCAAGATTCCTGGGGGCCGTTTCAGACTATCGGCACCTGGATTTCTGGCTCAGGGTGGGGTTATCTCGGACACTGGAAGGGTCGCTGGCGACAACTGGGATGCCATCGTTGGCCGTGACATAACCAAACATGATACAGTATCTGCCATGAAGAATGCGATTGATAATCTTGTGTCGCAGATCACGGCATGAACGCGACCAGAATGGAGGATGGCGAAATGATGGAAGATGGGTTAAAAGAGTTATTCCGTGCTCTCTATTTAGGCCGATTTACTCAGACCCTATGGAACGCATATGATCAACGGAACAGGATAAATGGCTGGAGGATCAAAAGCAAACTATGGGTGCCTTGGTTCTTCGACATGAGGGATCTCGGCGATGATCCAGAAACATTCTACAATGCTTGCGGTGAAATGGCCTGCATGATTTCTCAGTTTGAAGACATTAATAATCTGCTTGCTGTAGAAATGGCAGGGGTTCCACTTGTCGGCGGCGTCTCAGCTCAGCTTTTGAGCATGGGATCGCCAAAGAGGTTCGCCTATACGCGACCACTGAAAACAAAAGTCCGCAATCCCGACGAGCTAAGAGCTGTCTTGGGTCAGGCAAATGTTGACAACTATGGTCAAAAAGATCTCATCGAAGGCAGAATGAAAGATGGGGACAGGTTTGCTGTTTTTGATGATATGGCAACGACATTGGATTCTAAGATAATCGCCCGCGCTATATTGCTTTACCAAGCTGAGGAACGCGGCGTTGATTTGACCTGCAATACGGTTTTCTATTTCCTGGATAGAGGAAAGGAAAGCAAGAAAACTGGCTTAAACTTCGCCAATCATCAAAACAAAGACCTATGGCCGGCATCATTGAGAGTTAATTTCGTTATCTCATTCGATGAATATCTTTCCACTCTCGAAGAAGTTATGACGCCAAATGAGTATCAAGCGATCATAGATCATCAAAGGGACCCCAAACGATTCGGTGAAGATGAAGAATGGAGAAACTCTCTATTCAAGATGGCTCAGAAAGAAGCTCATTAGAAATTGACGGAAAAGCATAACATGCACCGTCACTCTTTTTTTATTCAGATATAATTTGCTTAAGGTTTTCGTAAGGAAATCGCAAGCTCGGAAATTGTACAATGATATGATTACGAAAACCAATGCAAAAATCACCCTTAAAAGAATATCGCTGTTCTGGATGCAACAAGATGTTTTTTCAAGGGCAATATTCAAACGGCCTACATTGAGATAAAATGCAAAAGATGCAAGAAAATGGGCATTATTGTTGGTGGAGAGAATGTGATACCATTGCCCGCGGATGATTTGTCGCGCGAAACCGCTAAATCTCTTGAAGTCGCTAATTGAATTCTTTGAGAAATTCAATGCTCATTTCCTGTTCGGCCAGCGCCTTCTTGGCCACATTTTCGTTGAGGACAGTATAACGTTCAAGCGGCTCGAAATTCTCAATTATTTTTAATGACCGCAATGCATGCCGTGATTTGCCGGTATAATCAAGAACGGTTTGGCTGGCCCGCTTGATGGTTTTAAACCAGAATAATCGCTGAAGCTTTTCAAGGTCTGCTTGCAGGTCTATTTTTTTGATTCCCGGATAATCTTGGCGCCAATCTTCCAGCAACATCATGACCACGGTGCTCAAGTGCCCGCGTTGCATATCTTCAAGCCAATCGTGCGCGTCGTCGTTTATTTGCATGGCGATCAGATAATTGCGGAAATATTCGGTTAAATGGTGTACTTCTGCCGAATCGGCATGAAAGCCAATCATAAAGAGCATTGCTACCGGTCCAAGAATATGGCCCGAAGATGGCTGATATTTTAATGCGTAATCGCCATAAACCGGCAGAGTCTCGGGAATGGTGAATACGCTATTCTCAACCTTAGTCCGGCAATAAAGAGTTTCCCAATTATTCGCCGCGTCCAGCTTATCCATCAGCTGGTGGAATAAACCGTTGAATTCTTTATCGCAAAGCGAGCCGAAAAAATCAGTATAATGGCGGGCAAACAAATTCGCCACCGGCAAAACCGAGGGCTTCGCTTCCTCGTCGCAATCCCAAAAGTTGTCGTAGATAATAAATGCGGACCAGAAAAAGATGTTCGCCAGGCCCATTTTTGCCGCCATCTCATCGGGAATCTCCCGCCCCTTTGCGCCAAGCGCCAATTTCATATAATAAGCCATCAACGACATTTGCTTGTCGGGGTTGCCTTCGATTGTATTTTCAAACTCCCGCATCGCGGTCTCGCGGAAATCTTTGCCCAATCTCGAAAATTTTTCCCGCGCCATTTTCCTGATCATGCCGATTATTCGCTCTTCCTCGCTATTGAATCCATCGGAAACTTTCTCTTGATTGCGTTTCAGAAGCGCAAGGCTTGCGGACGCAAGCTTGCGATCAAGGTCGTCATTACAAGAAATACCGGAAAGAGAGTCGATAACGGACTGTTTTTGTTTGCCATTGTAAAACTTGGCAAGCAGATAAACCACCGGCTGTTCGCTGGCAAAGAATTTTGATTTAAAATCATTATTCACAATTGCTTTTTCGATCAGCTTATTTAATGCCGGTAAATCTACCCCTTGGAGCGACAGGAAATAAGCGATGGCAATATTGGCGCCGATATCGACATCTCCATCTCTCGAATCGGTGAATGAGCGGTATGGGCCTCCTTCTTTGATTTCAGCTCGGGCAAGAATATTAAGCAGCCGGGCAAGGTCCGCTCCGGTGATCGTGTTGGGATACCGTTCTGCGGTTTCGGCCGCGTTCAAAAAAACAAAAAGCAAATTATCGCTTTTTATCCATTGCTCCGTAAGGTTTTTTTGTTTATCGGCCAGCTGGCCGATCAGTATCCGGTTCATTTTTTTGGCGCAAATTCAAAAGAAAACACCGTGCCTTCTTGTTTGTTGCTGCTGGCCGCTATCGTACCCCCGAATCCTTTTTCCGCCATTTCTTTCACTAGCGGCAGGCCGATGCCTAGCCCTTCGCGCTGTTTGGTGGTATAGAACGGGTCAAAGATCATTTTCATCTCGCTGGCGGGGATCCCGGAACCCCAATCAGCTACTCTTAGAATAATTTTGCCGTCCCGCCGAAACAATTCGATTAAAACTCGCCGTTCGGCAATGCCTTCTCCGGTTCGCGGCGCCGGATACGCATCGATGGCGTTGGCCGTCAGATTGGTGACAATTTGGTTGAATTGAACCGGATTGCCGGTAACGCGTATCTCTTCCTTTGGTTCGAAGTTAATATTGACCTTGTTTTTCTTTGCCTTGAACGCTAGTAATTGTATAGCTTCAAAAATCTCGTTGTTTGGGCAGAAATTTTCCGAAATCTCTTCCCTGGAAATTATTTTTTTATTATTTTCGAATAACTTTTTAATGCGCGCGGCCGCCGTATTTATGCTGTTTAAATGGTTTTCGATCTCTTTATAAAGGCCGTTATCGCTTCCGCTCTTAATTATTTCCAGATAAAGAGAGAGGGCGGTGATCGGATTGGCCAAATCGTGCAGCAGGCCGCTGGATACGCGGCCGAATTCGGCAAAATGGTGGATTTGCATCATTTTTTCTTTTTGCGCGCGCCGCAATTCATGGGTTTTTTCTTCAACTCTTATTTTCAGGGAATCTTTTTCGCGCCGCAAATCCGCCTCCGATCTCCGCGCGCGTTCAAGCGATTTTTCCGTTTCGCGGTTTGACAGCCAAGATATTGTGGCGACCAGCAAAAAAACGAACGCCATCACGATCGCGTCGCTCAAATCGCTGGTTTCGTTATATTTCCAGTAAAGATTGGGTTTGACGATTTGCTTCAAATGCAAACACTCAATGCCAATAACGCTTGCCGCCGCCAGAATGGTGACAATATAGGCCGTGCGGCTGCTGAATATGATCCCGGCAATGATTATTGTGATTACGAAGGAAAGAGAAGCCGCCGGCAATTCGATGCTCCAGCGCCACATCAAATTCAAAGACAGACAAAAGAACATTGCCACCAGCAGGAATGCCGCTATCTTGGGAAAACCTTTACGCGAAATAAAATAAAGAAAGGAAAAAATAGCCAGCGCGGATAAAAGATCGGTAATCGTGAATGAATTATTGCTGTATTCGGCGCCGTATCCATCCAATATCAATTTCACTGCGTTATTGGCGGTGGCGGCGGATAAAAGCAGGATCGCGCCTATCAAAATTGTATTTAAAATAAATTCCCGCCGCCGTTCGTCGCGGTCCGCCATTCTTGGCTGTATCAGCCCAACCAAAAAAAGAGCACCCTTGCGTGCCATCTCCGTAAAACGCGACAATAATCTATCCATCAAGGTGCAAAAGATGCTCTTATACAAAACCTAGCCGTTAGCCGACCACGGCATTCCTGCCGTTGCCGCCGCGGCGACCAGGGCGGTCAGCGCCGCGCCGTTCCGAGCTTTTTTGCTCGTCAGAAACGCTTTGATGAAAGCATCCATTATTTTATTGATTTAAAAATTGAACCGCCGCATCCGTCGACCTTTCTTACGGATCCGCGCAAAAATCAAAAAAAGAGGCTTTCGAAATTATTAATTTAATATAACAGAACAATTACAAGAATGCCACTGCTGGCAGTGGCAACATTTTAATCGTTTTTTAATCTTTAAACCCTCCGGCCGTTATTCGATGGGCACGGATCGGAAAAGCTTAGTGCCGGCAAAAATATAAGCCGCGCCGTTTCGGCCATCCCAAAAAAGCCGCGCGCCATCCCGTGCCTGGTCGCTTCCGGCAACATCGCCGATCTTTGCCAGATCAAAAATATTTACGCGATCGCGGTTATCTGTCTCCGCGGTTTTCAGAGTTTGCCCCGCGATGAATATCAAGTGGTCGGTATTTAGCCAGTGGCAGTCAGAGATCTTTTCTGAAAGTCGGATTATAAACTCTTCTTCGCCCGCCCGCGCCGCCGGCGGGTCGGTTTTATCATCCAGGAAAAATACCCAAACTTCGGAATCCGACGCATAAACCACTTTCTGGCCATCCGGGGATAACTCAATATCCGCCGCCAACCCGTCAAAAATCTTCTTGAACCGATCCGTTCCCGGTGCTAAAACGTAAAGTTCGTTTCCCTTTTCGACAAAATAATAATCCTGGAAGACCCGTAACTTATAGGCCGCTGCCGCATCAATCTCCATTTTGGCCTCCGACGCTTTGGCCGGTTCGCCCCGATCCGCTTTTCTGTAAATATATCCGTCCGCCATCAGGCTATATCCCGCGTTTCCGGCGGTGTCTTTGGCTAACTCGCTGATCGGGGGCGTATTTTTTTCCGCTTCATCTCTTTCTTCTTCATTAATCTTTGTGATCACGGCCGGAGTTTTATCGGTGGCGATGTAATAATTGACGGTTTTTCCATCGGCGGCAACCGGTACGTTGAGGCTCGCGGAGTCGTCGGTCCATTCCCACCCGGTCAAGGCCGCGTCCTTGGCGGAAAAATCACCCTGGTCGGCCAATTTGATGGTGATTCCGGCCGCCAAGTCGTAAACCCGCAGATTCCATCCGTCGGCGCCCCGGCCCCGCAGGGCCAGTTTTGTTTTATCCGGCGATTCCAGTATGTCGTCGATATTTTCTTCCGCCAAAGTAAAGATGATATTTTCCGGAACGAGCAGGATATTGCGCACCGCAGTAACTTCCTTTTCTTTTACTTCCAGACTTTTGGACCAAGTCTGGTAGCCGTTTTTTTTGACTTCAATATTATATTTGCGGGGAAGCAGGTTTTCTATCAGCGCCCGGCCAAAGATAAAATCGGTTTGTTTAGACAGGCTGCCGTTGATATAAATATCGGCCTGTTTCGGACTCGCGTTCACGAAAACTCCGCCGGTTTTGACGACCAGCTTAGTGCCGCTAGCGTAGGGGAGGTTAAGCCGGTATCCCTGCGCGTAAAGAATAAGAGCTGGCGCCGCTATAACGAATAACAGAACAAAAAAAATGAACAGTGTTTTGCGGATGATATAATTCATGGAGGATATTGGTTGGCACAAACAAACAACCGGCCCGTAGGGGGCTTCTATTTTGAGGTAACTTACCTTGATTTGAGCTTATATCAAACAAGATATTTTTCAATGCCCGCCCGCCGGGTGATTCGCGATTAATCACTAGGTATTTTGTAACTAAGGTCACACCTCGGTGTAATCGCTGGGGTGTGACCTTGGCAAACTTATTTTTTAACCCGCGCGGATTATCCCAATAAGTAGTTATTTCAAGGGCGCCCTTGGTATCGAAAAATAATGCATTTTCAACAATCAATAATTTTTACCGGATATCCGGGAAAATGATGGATTGTTTGAAAGTGCTTTTTTATTTTAATTCAATTGTTTTGCTTATGTTACAATAATAAGTGTTTTATAAAATATGAAAAATAACGGCTCGGTTGTCCGCGATGTTACCGCGGTTCATTTTTTGCTGATGTTCGGCTACAAGCTGTTTTCGGCTTATTTCCCGCTGTTTCTGGCCGTCGAAGGTTTAAGCTTGCCGCAAATCGGCTATTCCTATCTTTTGGTGTATTTGCCCATTGCCCTGTGTGCGCCGCTGGCCGGATTTATTTCCCGCAAGACCGGCCCGGCGGTAACAATGATGCTGGGGATATTGGGCTACGGCGCCTACGCGCTGGCGATGGTCTTTGGCGCCCGGGAAGGCTACTTCTATTATTGGCAGGTAGCGCTGGGAGTTTCGGCATCGCTGTTTTTCACTTCCTGCCGCATTTTTTTAATGGCTTATCCGTTGCGCAATATCGAGCACGGATTTTCCTGGTTTTATAACGCCCCCATTTGGGCCGACGTGCTCGCGCCGGTACTGGGCGGATTCCTTATTTGGCAGTCGGGATTTAATACGGTTTTTTCATTAAGCGTGGCAATCACTTTATCCGCGCTGGCTGTGGCCGCGGCGCGCCTTTGGGGCGTGTCGGCTCGGCTCAATGGCCGCAAAATATCCGTGGCCGCCTGGGCCCGCCGCTGGAAAAACCTATTTATTCGGGTAGCCGATATAAAAATGATGCCTTATCTGGCCGTATCCCTGGCGGTGCTTTGGATGGGCGGTCTTTACGCGGCGTTTTTTGTGCTTTTTCTTAAAGACTCTTTGTCTTGGAGCCGCGAAATGGTAATTCTCTATACTGCGGTTTCTTCAGCGCTCTTTTCGATCATCTATGTCGCTTTTATTCGCGGGCGGCAAAAGAACAACGGCAAGGCCAGCATCATCAAAGGAGCCGCCGCCGCGGGACTTTTTTCCGGATTTTTGGGAGTTCCCGCGGCCTGGTTGGCCATCCCGGCGGTGTTTGCATTCGATTTTTTTAAGAGCGCGGGATCGTTTCTGTGCAACGCCGGCCGCTCGTCTCTAATCGCGCGTAAATTCAGCGATGAACCCGAAGAAGCCGCGGCATTTGATACCATCTTTTCTCCTTTGGGCACGGCACTGGGTTCATTTACCGCCGGCCTTCTGATCGCGCCTCTGGGATACAGCTGGCTTTTTTATACCGGCGGCGCCGTGATTATATTTGTTGTGAGTTTGGCGGCACTTGTTGAAAACGGCCAGGATTAATTGTATATTAATATAAATATCGCAAAGAGGTGATTACTAATGGCTAAAGTGGCTAATGATTTGATATGCTTTCACCCCGGATGCTTTTGCGAGAAATGCCAAGATTGCTCTTTTTGCCCTCTTTTTCGCGCCTTGGCCGAAGCAAGTATCGAAGGGGAACCGCAGATCGGATTTGCAAGCTGATATTACTGCCTTGGAGCGAATTTATCGCTCTTTTTTTAAATTACTTTTTTCGATTGGCTGTATCGATGTTATCCGGACGAGTATATTCAGACTAAGCCCTGGCATATTTTGAAATTGATTAAATTTATGAAATGGGCTAGAGTGAAACCACGAAAACCGGAACAATTGCCATTTTTTGAGTTTTCGGTTTTCAATAACAAAGCGAATTATCAATAGCCAAGCGAATGTTAATTTTTAGGCATTTTTTTAAAAAATGATTCATTGAAAATTCAACGGAAATTAAAAAATGGTAACTGGAAATTATTGGAAATAATATGAAAATAGGAATTGATCTGGGAACCAGGAATTCGCTGGTATTCATTCCCAAAAAGGGAGTGGTTATGCAGGAGCCATCGGTAGTCGCCGTCGATCTTGACGATAATAAGATCCTTGCAGTCGGCCGCGATGCCAATGAAATGATTGGCCGTACTCCGGATACCATCCGGGTTTACCGGCCTATGAAAGACGGCGTAATCGCCGATTTTGTTGTAACTCAGGCAATGATCCGTTATTTTATCGATAAGGTTTCCGGCAAATTCCGCTTTTTCAAGCCCGAGCTGGTAATCAGCGTCCCGGCCGGGATCACTTCCACCGAACGCCGCGCCGTCATTGAGGCCGGTATTAACGCGGGAGCGAAAGCTGTTTATTTATGCAAGGAGCCGATCCTTTCGGCCATTGGTGCGGGAATCCCGATTCATTCCTGTTCGGGGAATATGATCGTAGATATCGGCGGCGGCACTTCCGAGGTGGCCGTGATCTCGTTGGGCGGGATCGTTAATTTTCAATCCTTGCGCGTAGCCGGAGATAAAATGGACGCGGCTATTGCTGATTACGTCAAGAGAAAACATAACCTTGCCATCGGCGACCAAACCACCGAAGATATCAAGATCAATATTGGTACTGCTATCCCTGAAAAAGAACCCAAAGTAATGGAGATCAAAGGCCGCGACTTGGTTTCGGGACTGCCTCGCAACGTAAAGATCGATTCTAATGAGGTTAGCGAAGCGGTGCATGATTCCCTTGCCGAAATAATGCAGACAATTAAGGCGGTTTTGCGCGAAACTCCGCCTGAACTTTCCGCCGATATTATGGACAAGGGCATGGTCCTGGCCGGCGGCTCCAGCCTGATGAATAACCTTGCCGAACTCGTAACCAACTCCATTGGCGTGCCCTGTGCCGTTGCCGATAACGCCCTCCTGTGCGTGGCTAAAGGCACAGGTGCGGTTTTGGAAAACTTGGAGTTCTACAAGAAGTCCATTATGGCCAAAAAATAGCAAGTAAACGATTCGTGATTTAAGATTTATGATTTATGAATGGATCCAAAAAACGAATTTATTCATAAATCGCGATTCTTGAATTGTGATTCTTGAATTGTGATTATCGGCCATCAAAAACAGCTTGATATACTGAACGCCGCCCGTCAAAGCGGCCGTTTTTCGCATGCTTACATTTTGAGCGGTCCTTCCCGGATCGGAAAAAAAACGGTTGCGCTTGAATGGCTTTCGGAAATTATAGGTTTGCGTTTGGACGCGGCCGCAGTTCATCCGGATTTTGTTTTTATTGGACCGCTGACCGACCCCAAAACCAAAAAAATTGCTTCCGAGATCACTGTGGCCCAGATCCGCAACTTAATCTGGAAATTATCGCTCACGCCCGCGGTTGCGGTGGTAAAAGCCGCCCTTATCGATGACGCCCATTTGATGAACGCCGAAGCGCAAAACGCGCTGTTGAAGACCCTGGAAGAACCCCCCGGCCGCGCGGTCATCGTTTTGGTGGCGCAAAATTCTAATCGTCTATTGGAAACAATTCGTTCCCGCTGCCAGACGCTCCAATTCAATTTTGTCTCCCCGAATATTATGCGAAACTATGCCGGGTTAAAAGGCCAGGATGGCGCTGAAATTGTGCGTTTGTCTTTTGGCCGTCCCGGCCGGATGATCCATTTTGCCGCCGATCCGGCGCGCCTCAAGGCCTGGCAGGTCAAAGCCGCCGAATTTTCCCGCGCGGTATCTGCCGGCCTGTTCGAGCGTTTCGCCTACGCAGCCAAGGTGGCCGAAGGTCAGGATATTGATGAATTGTTGGAAGTTTGGCAGGCGCACTTCCGCGACAAAATGATCGATGCCTTGAATGGCAAAGATCAGTCTGAGTCACAAGCCACTGCCAAAACCCAATTCGTCTTTTCCCAAATAAAAAACGCCTCTCCGGCATCGCCCCAAAATATCGCCTTGATTTTAAAAAAAATCCACGAGCTGGGGGTGGTTCTGCAAACCACCAACGCCAGCCCGCGCCTCGCTATCGAGAATTTCATGCTTTCGCTTTGAAAAAGAGAACTAATTCTAGCTTACGCGCTCACCAATTGCTTTTCGATAATTTTCATATACGCCCGGTTTAGGGCGGGCGTATATAGAAATTCGTTTCGCGGATATTCGATCCTCTCAGATCTTTCTTTAACCTGCTCGAATATCGACCTGGCCCGCTGTTTATCGGCCAGGGTGACGACCGCTTGCATCAGTTCATATCTTGCCGTTAAAAGATTATATTGATACAACCTTTCATCCAGCAAAATAGTCATGAGTTTTTCGCAGTCAGTGCGCAATAAGCAAGCGGTTCTTGTCAAAGAAATAATCCGCTCTTTCTGCTCAAATTTTTTAAGTCCCAGGATAAAAGAAACTATTTTCTCAAAGCCCTCGCCAGCAATCCCATATTTTATGCAGTACTTGGCGACAGTATCTGCATCTTCATCGGATCTTGCCCTTAATCTAATATCCAGAAGGAGCAAGGCTGCCCTCCGCAGATTCCGGAATGAATCAGGACACCCGTGGTAGAGTGTCCTTGTATGAAGA
>CAYYEP010000009.1:0-51799 GCA_964470995.1 uncultured Candidatus Saccharibacteria bacterium | reverse complement strand
GGAGTCGCACTGATTGGCGGAGGAAATCCGCCTAAACCCGGCGAGATCACTTTGGCGCACCGCGGCGTATTGTTTTTAGATGAATTCCCGGAATTCCGGCGCGATACCCTGGAAGCGATGCGCCAACCGATAGAAGAGGGAAGAGTTAATGTACTGCGCGCTAAACACGCACTAAATCTTCCCGCGCGTTTTATGCTGGTACTGGCATCGAACCCCTGCCCGTGCGGAAATTTCGGCAACCCGGAAAAAAGATGTTCGTGCTCAAATTCGCAGATATCAATGTACCGCAAAAAACTTTCCGGTCCGTTAATGGACCGGATCGATCTTTTTATCAATGTACCGGCGATAAAATATGAAAAACTGGCGCATGCGGATTTTGACGAAAAAAACAGCAGTACCGTGATCCGAAAAACAGTGGTACAGGCGCGAGCACAGCAGAAGCAAAGGTTCGGCAAGGCAATGACCAACGCGGAAATGGGAGTCGCCCAGGTAAAAAAATTTTGCAAAATTGACGAGCTTTCGGAGAAACTTTTGAAGACCGCGGTGGATTCAGGAAAACTTTCAGCAAGGGGATACCACCGCGTACTAAAGGTAGCGCGGACGATCGCGGACCTCGATGGGGCAGAGGACGTCGGAATAGCCCATGTGTCGGAAGCGCTAGCCTACCGCCCGCAAGGCATTTTTGAGACATAAACCACTGATTTGGGACGACTATCGGCTCGGCAAGAGGGCAAATCGGGGCTTATATGGCATTCTAGAGGCAATTAGCCTTATTTTTGGGGCAAAGGATCGGTTTTAAAAACAAAAAATCCGCGGCAGGCGGATTTTTATTAGAAAATTGATCCTGCAGTTAGAACGGCTGGGCGGCACCAATAACTTCGAAGTGAAGATGACAACCGGTTGAACGGCCAGTTGAACCTTCATAACCGATAATATCGCCCTTCTTGACCTCCCGCCCGGCGGAAACCGTAAGCGATTGCAAATGATAGTAATGGGTAATAATGGTACCATTCATATGGGAAATGGTAATATTATTGCCGGCGCCGCCATTCCAGCCGCCGGTTGCCGCTTTAATGACGGTTCCGGACGCGGCGGCATAGATCGGCGCGCCGCAATAAGCGGTCAGGTCGACAGCGTTGCGGAAGTGCAGTCCCTGGGTGCGCTTACAAGCCGAACCGACCGGGCAAAGAAAATAATTGTTGGGCAGGGAAACTCCGGACGAACTTTGCGATACGCTTTGGCCGGACGCAAGATTGGCGGTTTTTTTAGGAGCCGCCACCGGAACGATCTGTCCATTGGGAACCACTAATACATCACCGATGAAAATGTCGTTCTCACCGGACAGGCCGTTGTAAGCGATGATGTCGTCGATATTGGCTTTATATTTTTCCGCGATCTGCGCGATCGTATTCCCGGAAACCACGTAGTGGATTACGCCGGTAGCAGGAGAAATAATAAGTTTTTGCCCTTCTTTGAGCGACGCATTCTTTGAAAGATCGTTGGCCCAAAGAATGGTGTTGACGCTGACGCCAAACTTTTCAGCCAATCCGGCAACGGTGTCGCCGTTTTGAACTTCGTGCTCGGTAATAGATTTCTGTTCGCTATCATCAATATCCTGGCTCTCTCCCACGATCGCTCCCAAAACTTTGGGGGTAATTTCAATCGGGGGAATCGCGGCTTCGATACAAGCGGCATCGATAAAATGGTAATCGGGGGATTCGGGCACGGCAAGGTCTTCGGCTTGGGCGAACATATTTTCGGCGGCGGACGGAGGAACAACATTGCTGGTTTTAGCTGAAACCCGGCTTAATGCCTGGCGCGAGACCGCCGAACCGATAGTAAATAAAACCGCTCCGATAAAGAGTAGTTTGACAAAATTTTTAATTTGAGTCTTAATATACATCGTAACTTCCAACTAGATATCCAGGGCGGATGCGAAACTCGGCTTAAGCCCGGGGCAAAAATCAATCTGGCCCAACACTTATATCCTATTAAAACCTATTAATTTGTCAATGTTTTTATTAACATTTTCCATGGTAAAATAAGGACATCAATATTATGGAAAAAGCCTCAAAAAACACCAAAAAAGAGCAAAAAAAAATCAAACCAAAAAAACGGCTGGGGCAAAATTTCCTTACCGAAGCGGCCATCATTGATAAGCTGGTGGCGGCGGCGCAAATCGAACCCGGCCAAACCATTCTGGAGATCGGACCGGGAACCGGCAACCTAACCGAAAGGCTGCTGGAAACCGGCAATAAAGTCTTGGCTATAGAAAAAGACCCCGAGATGATCACGGCACTGGAAACCAGGTTCAGCAACAAGGTAAATTTCGAACTGCGGCGGGGGGATATCCTGAAATTTGATGAGGCAAAGATTGCGGCCCCGTACAAGGTCGCGGCCAATCTGCCATTCTATTTGACGGGGGCGCTGATTCGCAAATTTCTGGAAAGCAAGAACCCTCCCTTATCTTTGACGGTAATAGTACAAAAGGAGGTGGCCCAGCGCGTTTGCGCCAAACCGCCGAAAATGAACCTACTGGCGGTTTCAACACAATTTTACGCCAAACCCGATATCATAAGCTACGTATCAAAAGGATGCTTTTGGCCCGTGCCCAAAGTTGACTGCGCGATATTAAAACTGACACTCTTTGCCAAAGAGGGGGAGCGGAGCGACAAAGAATTCGCCAGACGTTTTTTTGGGCTAGTTAAAGCCGGTTTTTCCCACCCGCGAAAAAAAATAACCGGGAATCTGTCTGCCGGATTGGAGGCAGATAAAAAAACCGTATCCGAATGGCTGGAACTCAATAATGTCGACCCGGGAGCACGGGCGGAAACGCTTTTCTTAACAGACTGGAAAAAATTAACCGAAAAACTACCCGAGCAAATTAAAAATAATCGGGGTAAAAGAATCAAACCAGCAGATTCATAATTTTTTTTCAGAGAAACAATCCGGCATTATCGTGGCAAAAAAACTTCAATCAACTATAATTCAAATAGGGAATAAACTACTCTGGGGACGAACCACAAGGTATTCCGGCGGTAAATAAAAGGGATGGCATCCACAGCACCAAAGAAAGCTTTTAAAAAAAATTTCAAGCAATTGATTTCGTTTTTATTTTTAATTTTGGTTTTTTTTGTTTTAAAATCAGATACTGCTTTGGCGTCTCACGAAAAATATTGGTTCCAGTCGGGATACGCAAACGGGTGCGGGAAAATTGAATACCATATGGATTGCGGAAATAAAGATTGTGACACATGGTCGGATTTTACTTGCGGGAAATGGCAAAAAAGCGAAGCTTCTTCGATCTCCTGGAAAGAAAAAGACGGCGACAACAAAACAACCTGGTATGCCCGCTGTTATTGCGACATTGCGTGCCTGGATATGCCAACCAACCCCAGATATAACGATGATCCAAGCCCCCAGAACCACGCGAACAACGATACCGCAAAGATCACCCTGCCGGTCGCTCTTAGCTGGAACAATGTTCCCGGCTGGAAGAATCTGGGGAAAAACATAGCAACCTGCACCGGCAAAGACTCTTATTGCGAGCATTCAAAAGGGTACGCCGGAAACTTTTCAAAAATCGAGGGCGCAAATAATTTTGGGCCGCAAAGCTACCTTATTGAAATCCAAGACACGACCAGTGAAAACGGCATTGATAATTTTAATTTCGCACCGCTTAGCGATGACGATACAAACCCAAATACCGAATACGCAAAGCCAAGAAGTTCCGGCAGAATCAAAACTATCGGCGGCAAAAAAGCGTTCTATAAAGTATTAGATACCAATATATTCAATTCCGTAACCGACGCCTGGCCGTGTTTTTTCAATTCGAGCGGCAAATACCGCTGGCGGGTAAAGCCATGTTGCGACACTTTCGGCGAAAATTGCAAAGAATACGGCGACAACGAGGGATGGTGGTATTTTTCGGTGAATACCGCGCCAGAATTGATCGGCCCGACAGATGCGGACTGGAACGGCGAAGGACCGGCGATGGGCAACGAGGCCGCGCAAAAATCATTTAAAGATATAAGGGAGGGCGTCGATCCGCTTAAATGGTGCTCGGCAAAATTGCCGGACGAGTTGCAAGAGAAAGAAAGACCGACACGATACGCGGAATCATACCAGCTTTATATTACTTCCGACGAGAACAATGATATTGTCAACGGCATCCAGAACGCAATTGATACCGTTACTTCGGCATATCACAATCTTGTTAGCTGGCTAACCGGGAATTCGGATCCGCAAACCCCCGCCGAAAAACAAAAAACTCACGCGCTGTCGGTGATTAACGGCCAGATTATTTCGGACGTATTCCCGAATCCGGTAACCGGAGAGGTCGAAACATGGTATCCGGCGCAAAGCCGGGGAGATTTAGCGTATTTTACGCGCAATCGCGCCTACTCCTGGACATTAAAAAGCTGTCCCAACAACGATACCCGCGATGAATTTGAAGATAGAGAAGACAATAATGATTGTTACGAAGACAGCAGTCAGAAATGGCGAATAGTTACAAAAGACGAAGATATACCGGCCCCGGAGCCAATAGACCCAAAAGATGATCCCAGCGGCGATAATCCGGTCGGGCTCCCGATAAGCATCGTCTGGTCTACCCCAGCGGGCGCCAATTCGTATCAATATAATACCGATATCGGCAACCTGACACGCGAACGCAATACCACTTGGAACACAATCCCAAATAAAGAAACTGCAGAAACCGACCCGGACGCGCTAACATTAAACGACGCGGCGATAAAGCTGGATACCGTTTACCATTGGAAGGTAAGGTCGTGCGCGGAATTTAATTCTACCGATTGCGATGAATGGTCCAAGGATTATTCATTCATTACGACGGGACGGCCGCCTGGAACCAATACAATGAAGCCCGACTTGGGAAGCACGATAAACTATCCGCAGAATTTTTTTTGGGAACACGTGGGCGGAGCCAGGGCATACGCGGTCGAACTGTACGACGCCAATTACCAATTACTCACCACACAAACCGTTAAGTTCAACGACGAAAACGACGGGCAGCCAAGCACGCAATTTGACTACCCCAACATTACCCAGCCCGCGAAGGGTACCGCCAATACAACTTATCACTGGCGGGTTAAAACCTGCGCCGATGAGGAAATTAAGTATTGCGGGGGTCAAAGCGAATACCAGAATTTTACCGTTTACCGAGTTGCCGCACCGATATTAACCAGCGAAAAGAACGAATTCGGATCACTCCGCGAACTGAAGCTGGAGTGGGAAAGCCAAACGAAAAATAATTTGATCACAATCACCTACGCGGGAGGGTCAACCCAAGATGGTTGCTCCACCGGCAATTCGATCACGAATTTTAAATCCACCGATAAAGCCTGCACGTTTTTCAACGGATGCATTGATCAAAATTCGAAACTCTCGTGCGCAGGAACTTACACTTATATGATATATCCATGTGTGGATACCAATTGTTCCGATAGAGGAGAAGCTATACAAGGAACGTTTTTAATAAAAGCAACCGGAAGCTCGGAGACAATAGCAAATTTCAGGGTCTGCGGCCAGAATTCGGACAATCTGGACACCGGCTACGACGAAACCGCCGAATGCAGTATCGGGTCATTCTTTTTGGTGGTGAAATTAATAATTAATTTCTTGTTGTTCAAGGTTGCATTTCTTTTGCTGCCGGTGCTGGCGATGATTAGCGGCGGGATGTTCTATTTGGGAATGAAGGGCAAAGATACCATCCCCACGATCAAGAATATGTGGAAATACGCCGGATGGGGGTACGGAATCATGTTCATGGCTTGGCTTTTGGTTTCATGGCTAATCGCGGCAACGGGATATGAAGGGATCGCCTGGTATCAGGTCTTCTAAACCCGGCAAATGTTATTAATTTGAATGCCAAATTCGCAATTAAACCTTCGAGGGTTATTCTTTAGAACCACGCCTAAAAAACTACCCCGGGCAAGGCCCCGAGGTTTTCCTTCCGCTCCTCTTACACTACATGCTAGGAAAAGTTTGTTTATAGCCTCCGCTACGCTACGATTTCCGCACAAAGCCGGCGGGGTATTCTGGCAGATAAATAAAGCCATTTCACAATCGAACATAAAATCGTATAATTACTAAATGGAATGGGCCGCCAAAAAAGGCAGACCATCTTTAATAAATTACATCTTAAAATTTTTAACAGCCCATGGACGTTAAAAAAATATTAATCTTTTTTGTGTTTTTTGCATTTGCCGGAATTGCCGGCGCGCCCGCACTCTGTATGGCGGATACTTTTAATATGAGCGACACGTGCGACGCAAGCGTTAGCGGATCCGGAGGAAGCGTCGATTGCTCATCGTGGCAAAGGGGATCAAAAACAAATTATAAAGGCATTGATGTGGCCACCTGCATTTGCGTCAACACGTGCTTAACCACACCGGCAAACCATTATTATTATGACGATCCGGTCAATAAAACCAAACAAGAAGAAGGCAATGTTAAATTGCCGGTGGTACTGGCTTGGGACGAAGTCCCCGGATGGAAAATAACCAGCGGCGATTATATATGGGATTGGCCGGCATATCCGGGAGCAAGCGGAAAGGAAAGCGCTACGGCGGATATTTTTGCCGTAAGATCCTACCTTTTAGAGATCGACAATACCAACAACGATATCAACGATTCAAAAAGCGCGGGGGGAATATACCGCAAGATTTTAACAACCAACGAATTCAATCCGCAAGAACTTTTTTATCCCTGCTTTTTCAATTCCGCGACCACATACAAGTGGCGCGTCCGTCCGTGTTGCAACGCAGACGGTTCCAACTGCCAACTAGAGGATAATGCAACTTGGTGGACATTTACGACCAGTGCCGCACCCGAACCAATCGACCCCGATGACCCGGACTGGAACGGCAGTGGCGGCGCTGCAAGTTTGTCGTACGACGGTATGCAGATAAAGTGGTGTAAGGTTTATTTTCAAAAGACAAAGAAGTACGCGACGTCCTACAAACTTAATGTAACTTCGGACGAGTCGGGATCGCAGGCTTGCCATCCGCTTTTGGAATTGAACGGCCAGTGCAAGGATGACGATATTTTTGCCGACGCGATAACCGGCAAGGTTCACAGCATCATTGATACTGACGGAATTTCCAAGATTCCGTTCCCAACCACTAACCAAGGACGGCAAGACCACGCGCTATTTACGCGCGACCGTACCTATACATGGAAATTAAGGACCTGTTACGATGAAATCGCCCGAGATTGCAGCGATTATGGACAGAAATGGACATTTTCGACAAAACATGACCCGATTGGGGTGCCGACAGCAACCTCCCCGAAGAATAATACTGCCGGAAATGATCTGGCACCCTTGCCGTTAAGCCTGTCATGGACAATGCCCAACGGCGCCAATTCATTTGTGTACGAGACTTCTTTTTCGGGTGGCGCCAAAAACAGCGGCTCAAGCACGGTGCCAAACGCCAAAACGGGCGAAGACGAAAAAGCTTTGTTTGATGCCGATACGATGGCGGCAGATACCGTCTACCAGTGGCGGGTGAAAGCTTGTTCCAATTATGATTCTTCCAACTGCGACGGATGGTCGGAATGGTTCTCTTTCCGCACTACGGGCCGGCCGCCCAAAGCCGGATCCTTGGTTTCGGAAGGGAATATTCCGATAACTTTATCGTGGGAATCAATCGATGATGCAAAATCATACAATTTATCCCTACAGGAAGCCGGATCAGATGCCAAGATAATTTTGCTGAAGGGGGACGAAATGATGGCCGCGCCGGAATACGCCATAAATTACCCGGTAATCGACCAAGGGAGAACCTATTATTGGAAAGTGCAAACCTGCGCCCATGATGACGGCACGGTTTGCGGTGATTGGAGCGCGGAGAATTCATTCGCAACCGGCGAACTGGATATGCCGGTTGGAAATTCGCCGACGGCAGGCGACACGATTTATGCCGACCAGCTAACCCAGGAACTTTCTTGGAGTGAAATGTCGAACGCAAAGGCTTATCATTATATATTGACACTGGCCAATTCGACAGATGCTTCGGATTGCGACCAGGATACAATCGAAGGAACAACAAACAAAACATCGGCGACAGTGAAAATGAATTGCTTGGGCGAATACACTCTGGCAGTGGAGGCGTGTGTTGACTCGCAATGCCAGAGCGTAAGCCCGAAAGGGGAGTGGAATTTTACACTGGACCAGCACGAGCCGCAGACCAAGAGCAGTTTCGCGGTTTGCGGGGCGAGTTATGACAATCCGGATACCGGCTGGAACGAAAGAGCGGCCTGCGAGCCCAAACATGCGGCGATTATGGTTAAAGTTATTTTGGACTTTTTACTCTTTAAATTATCGGTATTCCTGATGCCGTTTTTGATTGCGGCAACCGCGTTCCTATACTATTCGCCATTCAAGACGCCGGACGTGATCGATAAGGTCAAAACAGCCTGGAAAGCGATCGGCATCGGCTACGCACTGCTGTTCTGCGCTTGGGTGATCGTGGGCGTCATATTATCAATTGTTGGATTCTCCGGACTATGGTGGAAAATACTTTAGAGCAAAAAAAGAAAACTACGATCTGGAAGAACACGATTTTGCAGATCGCGGCGGGGGCGGTAATAATGCTGGCAGTATCGGTTTACTGCCAGCTTACCGGTGTGAAAGATTTTTTTGGCACGCCAATACGGGTCCCCGACCTGACCCAGGGAATCGAAGTCCCGCTGGGGGCACTCCAGTCGCAAGCTCAAAATGGTAAAATCGATCCTTATCGGCATTTTACGACCCCGGATGGATATTTGAGCCTGGATTACCCTTCGGCCTATACCGACGGACAAGAAACCGTTAAAAAGATCACCGGGGATGACGGAACAATGGAGAATACCCTGCTGGTCGCTTACAAAACCAGTATGACCGATATTAATCCGGTAACCCTGACGGTGGCCAAATATAATGCCACCACAACCGAGGAGGTGATTGGCCAAATTGAGAGGGTTTTTAAGGAGCAGCGATGCCAGTTCGATATCGGAAAAAGCGATATAAAAAGCGATGAGTCTTGGGATATTTACGATTCTTCGTATAAATGCGGCGATGACGGAGGCCTAAGCTATTGGCGCGCCCAAACGGCAATTGCCCAAAACGGGAATATTTTTTACACAGTGACCGCGGC
Source organism: uncultured Candidatus Saccharibacteria bacterium (assembly GCA_964470995.1). Taxonomy (GTDB): domain Bacteria; phylum Patescibacteriota; class Minisyncoccia; order Minisyncoccales; family UBA5738; genus UBA5738. Next base: position 42,641 of record CAYYEP010000009.1, on the reverse strand, counting down.
AACCATCAACAAGAATTGGGATAATGCCGCATTGGAAATAAATTCCATATTTAATTCAATGTCAGTAAACGCTTATTTCTCAACCCCGGCGGACGAAGAAACCGAGAGCGCGGAGCAAGATAACCAATTTCAAAACAATGAACCCGATAATTAAAAAAACTTTATTGCTATCGGCCGCGGCATTGATATTATTAACGGCCTCGACAATAATTGCGGCGGATTTCGTATACCAGGCCGACTGGCCGAAATCACCGATGAATACGTCGATGGATGCCGATCCAACATTGGCCGAGGGGGTCAAATATGTTTATGAATGGGGGATCGGGCTGGGAGGTGTGGCGGTTTTCATTGTGCTGGTGATGGCGGGGTTCCAGTACATTACCTCGGTGGGCGACCCTACAAAAATGAAAGAAGCGTTTAAGCGGATCGAAGAGGCGGTAGTAGGTCTTTTAATCCTGCTTTCATCGTATGCCATATTAAACCTGGTAGGTCTTAATTTGGGCGCGCTTAAAATGAATATGTTTGAACCGGAGTTCGACAATCCGGTTTCCACCTGCTCACAATCGGAGACGGATCCGGCGGGCGCGGCCGACTGCTGTAAAAACAGCGACGGATCGGCAATAGCCGGATGCTTTCCGAAATTTTACAAATGCGTGGAGGGAACCTGCCAACCAAACTTGAATAAAACCGACTGTAGCAAGGTGGAAATAATTTACGCCGAAGGGGGTAGCAAGACTATCGGCAATTCACAACTGGATAATCAGATAGAATTGCCATCGGACGTAACGGTCGCGTCAATGAAATTGTACAGCATGGAAAAAGACGATAGCAATAATTATTTGCGGTGCTATGATCCGGCCGATGACGAAGCCAAAGACACAAAAAACCCGGTTTGCAACTGCGGCATCCAGCTTTTTACCAAGAAATCAACCACCAGTACCGGCGGAGAACTGACAAACACGTGCGAAAACAATACCGATATCCAATTCGCGGCCGACAACACCACTCTTAAATCTTATGTTCAAGGCAAACGCGTCGTCTGCGTGACTTTATCCAAGCAACCGAGCGTTTACTAATACAAATTATGGCCAACATATTAAAAAAAATAACCGGGCCAAGAAAAAAAATCCTTGCGATCGGGTTACTGGGCGCTTTGGCGGCGGTCGCGGGAACGGCCCACGCCATGGAGGGTTCGTATATGGAGGGCGGGCTGGGGGCGGGAATTGCTATGCTTTTCGAAGTTATCAGCGCTTCGATCTTCTGGGTCTTGGCAGGATTAATATCTCTGACAATAACCACCCTGACGTTGCAATGGCTAATCAACAACCAGACTGCTCTTATCAATTTCGACAGCGACTTTATAACCAAGGGGTTAGGAGTAACTCAAGGACTGGCCGATATGCTGTTGATTCTGGCGTTTGTGCTGGCAAGCTTTGGCATTATTTTTAAATACCGGGAATTCGAAGCAAAAAAGACCGTTACCACCCTGGTGCTGGTAGCAATATTCACGCGCTTCGGCTCATTGATCGTTAAAATGATGGTGGATATCGGCAACGTGGCGATCAATACGATCGTGAGCGCCAACCCCACCCTGCTTTGGGATACAACTTCGGTACTTTTGTGGGAAACCATTAAAACCGCGGGGGCATCATTGTTCGCAATCGGAGGTACCGCGTTACTTTATGCGTTGCCTTGGGGGAATATTGTTACTTTAGGCGGGACTATTTACAGCATCATCTCGGCGGCTACGGTATTGATGGGGACTGACAATGTCGCTACCAGCTTGATGGGCAACGCGACGTTATATTTTGCCACCAACTTTTTGATAAAGTGGATATTCCAGATCATAACCTGCCATATTTTAAGCGGGGTTTATTTGACTTATATCATTTTATTTGTATCCAGAATTTTCTGGATGCAGATACTGGCGGTAATTTCGCCGCTGGCAATCATGGCGTACGCCCTGCCGCAAACCCGGAGATTTTTCAACCAATGGTGGGGTTCTCTGGTCAAATGGACATTTTTGGGCGTTTGGACGCTGTTCTTTTTGATGTTGGGACTGGGTTCGGCGGGATTTATTGTGCCGGAAGATGTTTCGAGCGTTACCGGCAGCGACGAGGGGGTGTTCTCGCTGATCGCAGTCAACCGCTACATGCTTTATTACATATTCCTAATCTGCTACCTGGCCCTAGTCAAGGATATGGCCGATAAGGAATCGGGGATGGGATCACTATTCAAGGGGGCGATGATGGGTGCGGGAGCAATGGCATTTTCCCATGCGATAAAACCGGCGGCGAACCAGGCACAAAAGAGAGCAATCTCGAGCTATATGAACAAACAGGCCGAGATCGACAGTATGAAGCTGGAAGGAAGGGCGCCTTCAACATTGGATAATCTGGCAATGCATGGGGCAGGCATAATGGCCAAAGCGCTTGATGAAAAGCAACTATCGAATTATCGCGGTGTTTTCAGCGGGGACAGCGCCAAGACGACCGCGGCAACAGAAGGAATTTCCAAGTCGTTCAATTTGGGCAAGATGATGAAAGACCCCAAGAGCGCCTCGGATATCGGTTCTTTGATCAAAGATAAAATCAGCGAAGCGGGGAAAGATAATACAATCGAAAAAGTTATCGAAAAGGCCACAAAGGGCGATTTGGGAGTCGATGAGGCAATCTGGGCGATGAAAAGCGCCAAGTCCGAAGATATTCCGACGCTATTGGAATCCTTTGGTGCCGATACCGGCAAATACTTGAATTACGCCATTGGCAAAAATATGCTGACCCCGAGCACAATTATGTCTCTGGGCCGCAATCCGGGAGCGTTCGAAGCTTCCGCGGGTTTGCGCGAGTACTTGCTCAAGCAGGACCGAGGCGACGCACAAGCGAGAAAAGTCCAAAGATTCTTTGAAGGCACGACAAGAACAGGAAGCGAAGCGGACCAGCTGGCAGAAAATAATAAAATGGTAGAACGCGCAGTGCTCTTAAAAGAAGCTACCGTGAACAAGAAAACGTTCCAGGGGCTTTCGGCTGATGTTTTGGGGGACGAAAATAACCTGAAAGCGATGCTGATCAACGCACCGGAGAATATGCTGGGATTCGCCCGGGAGAGCGACGAACAGGCTTACGAGAAAATGCTGAATATGATCCATAATAATTTCGAGCAATTAGCAAAAAGCAATCCCGGACTGGTCAAAGCGATCGCGCGCAAACAAGGCGTTTACGACCAATATATTCCGAACAGCGTCAAAGCTTCCGCACACAATATCGAGAACGACAACTTGTCTTATCGCGAGGCGCTACGCCAGGTTGTCAACAATATGACAAATACGCCTCAAATGCCAGGGGTCTACTAAAAAAGAAAAACGTTTCGATTCTTCGGAACGTTTTTTGTTGCGGCAGGAAGAGGAAAATAAAAAAAGAGGTTCGAAAGCTTGCGCTCCGAACCATACGATCCGCTATTCTATTGGGTTCTGTTTTGATCTTCGCTGTTTTGATCTTCGCTTTTTTGGGCTCTTTTGCCTCCCTTCCTCCATTTGCGGCGACCTTGATCTTGCGGTCCGCCACCAGTTTCTTTTTTGCTCTTCTTGCCACCAGACCCCTGTCCAAACATCTGATTTGCCACATTGGCCGAAGTCAGGTCAACAAGCCTTTCGGTCGCTTCCTTTTTAGGCGCCGGACTCCTATCTTTTGACCCCTCGACAAGAGGAAGAGTTCCGGTAGCGGCAAACACGGGACCAACCCTTTCGTGCGACTCGAATGCGTCCAAGATCTCATTAGCTCCTTCCGCGCGCTTGTGCTGACGCACAAAGTCGGCTTGGGCTTCAAGTTCGGCGACATTCAATCTGATCTCGGCGGTACGCTGTTCCGTGATAAGGTCGTCGTAGGGCGGAGCCAGCGTCTTGTTTTGGATAACAATGCCTCCCTCTTTGATCTCGCGGCCAAGCACTTCCCTGATGTAGTGAAGTTTTCCATGCCGGCGAAGATATTTGAAAAATTCTTCGCTGATCAACTTGTTATCCATTGAGAACAGGCACTTTTTTTTCTTTAGCTCACCGGGACTCTTGGGAGCGGTTTCGCCGCCGGTTCCATTCGCGTTTATCCCTTCGTAGCGAAGGATAAAAACCCCCTGAATGAACGACAGAAACGCATCCAAGATCATCGCCGACGCCTGATCGGCCGAATCGGGGATCTCAACCCAGCTCTTGCGTAAATTAGCTTGGCGCCAAAAAACAAGGAGCTGGAATTTCCAGGGGTACCCGCCCCGCTCAATGGCGGGCGGATCCATAACATCAATAGCCTGATCAACCTGGGTTATCCGGTTCATATCTTGGCGTTCGCGGCGGACTGCGGCCGGTTTTTTGATATCCTTGCGTTCTTCCCAAATCACGTCCAATTCGGGAACCACGTCAAGAATATTTGGAACCTGGCCGATCCAGGTGACGTTAAGATTCCTCCGGAACCACCGATTTACCGTATTGCCGCCTTCTTTGGCCCTGGTGTGGGCCTCCCAAAGCCGACCCACCCTTTCTTTGTCGTCATCAACGACAAAGAGCTTTTGTTTCTCCCTAACGGGGGTACCCGCGTCACCAGCGGCAGACGCAGCAGCGTTGCCACCAGTTTCATTTTGATAATCGGGGTTGATCTTTTCTCCAATAGGGATGTCCAAACCGGAAACCGGATCGTGATAATGGTTTTCGGGGCAGATATCCCCGCTTTCGGAGTAGACAACATAACCGTTAAGGTTAATTATCTCCGCGATAAGTTTACCCTTAAGTATCCGAACGGTTTCCCTTACCTCAACCATCCTTTCTTTATCGTCGACGATGATTGTTTCTGTGACGGGCCGGCCATAGTGTCTTTTAGGGCGTTCGGTATCTTTGTAAGACAAGCTGCGATAAACCACCATCCCATAGCCGGGCGGCGGTTGGGCAAACCCGTAGTTATGGGACACACAGTATTTGAAACCGCGAACTGCGCCGTATCCCAACGCGGCAAGGCCGATGGGAACCAACACAACCTTCCCCCAGAATAGAGCGGTGTTACCCCACCAACTGACCCAGTCGGGGATACCAAGGCTTATTTGCGGCAGACTTACCGGGTCCACCGATACCGATCCGGGATCTATCGATGACAGATCCTCAATTTTTTCCAATACCATACCAAAACCTCCTTTTTTCTTATTTCTTTTTCCCACCACAGCAACCAGATTGTGAATGCCGCAAACGCGGACAAATGCTGGCGTTATTATACAAAAAAAAATATAATTGTCAATAGCAAACGTACATCCGTACATCCAATACCACGCCTAAATTTTTGATTTTCCAAAGAGGGACGTGTATTAAAAAGGCCGGGCCCAAAAAGGGTTACCGGCTTGGCGCGTCGCGCTTTACTTTCTGACGGGCAATCACCGCCCGCATATAACCAATCACCATTATGGTGATAAATATCCCGCCGACCACCAGCATATAGGGAGAAACTCCGACCCCATGCTCCAGCACATAATCGATAAAGGTGGTACCGGTATCAAGCCCGTCGCTGACGAAATAATTAATGAACCACAAACCGACCAGAAGCATGGCAACGAACGGGAGGACGCCGCCGCGCGATATCCACAAATTGCGGTGCCCCATCATTATCGCGGACACAAACAGCAACAACAGAGCAACAATCCCGCACTCAAGGAACGAATAGGTGAAAAGTGCGTGCTCTTGGCCGGTGTCGGTTCCCAGAATGAAATTGTAATAAAACCGGATACCGAGATTTATCAACCCCACGAACAGAACGATCGCATCAACGGTAGTCCAGAATTTAACATCCTTGATAAGCCTCTTAATTTTCACGAACACATCCTCCGTGGTAAATTTTTATCATCTTTTTTATAATTGTCAATATACGCCCATATTCGTGCGGCGTGTTATAATGAATAAATAAATTCTCCCAAGGCCGGCTGCCGGGCGGTTCATAATTGAACCGATAAGGATCGATACATTCCGGCAAACAAATAATCCGGGGCGCAATCTCGCGACACCGAAGCCGGCAACGGTTCACTTTAAAAAAAGTTATGGCAATAGAAACCGATTCAAAAAAATTCGCCGAAATTTTCAAGAAACTACCCGAGGATCTGCGGGAAGCGGTTTACGCCCAGGAAACAGGGGAGGATGTCGAAGCGATTTGCGACCGGAATAAGATTACCCACCATTTTGATTACGTGATCGACGGAATTTTAAGCGTTTATACGGGGAACTTAAAACCGGATGTTTTTTTCACCGAATTAGAGAAGAAGCTGGGGGAAGGAGTCAGCACAAGACAAATTTTTTTTGAGATCGACAAGTTTTTGATCGCGCCTTACAAGGATTCCCTGGATAAATTATATTCCACAGATACAACTACCCAAGCCGCAACGAATTAATATTTTTGAGGTGGATTTTTTGGTGTTATAATTATTTAGACCGATAAGCCGAAAAATTTAAAAATCTATGAATTTCGTACTGCCCCAATTCATTGATATGGAGGCCAGGATTGTCGGGCCGCTGACCTTGAAACAGTTTTCGTTCGTGGGTGTGGGTACAACGATATCCTTTTTGGCCTATTTTACTTTGGGCAAAACCAGCATGCCATTAGCAATCGCCCTGATCGCCATCATTGAGGGCATCGCATGCGCCCTGGCATTCGTAAAAATGGACGGCATCGCCTTGCCGACCGTGATGCGGCACTATATGATGTTTGCGATGTCGCCGCAAATATATTTGTGGAAAAATTTTGAATTACCCAACCAGCTGGCGACAACCAAAGAGAAGGTTGTAATCCAAAAAGCCCCAACAAGCATTAAGATCGAGGCAAGTACGAAGAAGGATAGCGTTCAAAAAATACGCGACTATCTGGAGACAAAATAAATATGGCAATACTTTCCACCCAACAATTCCTCGAGATCGATCAGATCAAAGACGGTATCATTATCCTCAAGAATAAATCCTTAAGGGGGATAATGATGGTCAATTCGATCAATTTCGCGTTGATGTCGGAGGACGAACAGAACGCGGTGATCGGCCAATACCAGAATTTTTTGAATTCTTTGGATTTTCCGTTGCAGATAATCATCCAAAGCCGGCGCTTAAATATTACCAGCTACCTGGATAAACTGCGCGACCTGGAAAACCACCAGTCAAACGACCTTTTGCGGACGCAGATCATAGAATACCGGAATTTCATCAACGAAATCGTTTCCGGAGGGTCCATAATGAACAAGTCGTTCTACGTGGTTGTGCCGTTCCAAACCATGATATTCCCGGGATCATCCACGAACAAAGAGAAGGGAAAGAAGGCCGACCAGCCAAAAGCCACGGGCCTGGCTCAAGAACAATTTTCACAAAGCAAATCGCAATTACTGCAAAGAATGGAATTCGTGGCGCTCGGATTGCGGCGTTGCGGCCTGCAATGCGTACCCTTGAACAGTCTGGAGCTGGCGGAATTCTTCTGGAGCTCACACCATCTCGAAGAGTCGGAGCGGGGTTATTATCCGGAAATCCCGCCCGAATTAATTCAGTAAAGGTAATCCGAAAAACATCAAGCTCCAGATATCAATATTCAAACAATATTTTAATTTTTAAATCTTAATTTAAAAATGGATGCTGTTTGAGATTTGACGATTGTGATTTGGAATTTATAAATAACATGGGTTTATTCTCTTCTTCCAAAAAAAAGAAAACCAGGGGCAAAAAGATATCCTTGCCGGGGCAAGAGCTCCAGATGAAAACCATCAATATCAGGGATATTATCGCGCCGTCGTCAATTGTGCTGGCGGCTGATTACCTTAAATTGGGCGACCGTTGCGGCAAATCGTTCTTTATCTTTTCATATCCGCGCTATTTAAATTCCGGGTGGTTCACGCCGGTCATAAACCTGGATACGCCGATGGATGTCTCTTTCCATGTTTATCCGATCGATACCGCCACAACCCTGCGACAGTTGCGCAAAAAACTAACCGAGGTTCAGGCCGAGATAATGGATAGGGAAGAGAAGGGCCTGGTGCGCGACCCGGCGCTGGAAATCGCCTATCAGGACTTGGAAAGCTTGCGCGACAAACTCCAAACGTCCACGGAGCGCATGTTCAGGTTGGGAATTTATCTGACGGTCTACGAAGATGATTTCGACAAGCTGCGCAATATCGAAACCACCCTGCGCTCAATTCTGGAATCGAAACTGGTCTATATCAAGCCGTCAATGTACCAGCAAAAGGAAGGGTTTATATCGACATCCGCTTACGGCATGGATCAGATCCAAATATATACCCCAATGAACACCGGGCCGTTATCGTCGACATTCCCGTTCGTATCGTTCGATCTTTCGGCCAACGAAGGCATTCTTTACGGAACCAACTTGCACAATAATTCGCTGGTGCTGTTCGACCGGTTCAGCTTGGAAAACGCCAACAGCGTAATTTTTGCCAAGTCCGGTTCGGGTAAAAGCTATGGGGTCAAATTGGAAATTTTGCGCTCCATCATGCTGGGTGTCGATGGGATCATCGTTGATCCGGAAAACGAGTTCAAAACCCTGGCCGAAGCCACGGGGGGGGCGTTTTTAAACATTTCTCTGGCGTCAACGTGCCATATCAATCCATTCGATCTTCCCGAACCGCGCGAAGATGAAAATCCGGCGGACGTAATCCGTTCCAATATTTTAAACATCGTAGGACTGATCCGCATCCTTTTGGGAGGCTTGAGCCCAGAAGAAGATTCTATTATCGACCGCGCCCTAACCGAAGTATACGCGGCAAAAGACATTACCCCCGAAACCGATCCCAGCCTGTGGCCCGAACGCATACCGCTGATGCAGGATTTGGAGGCGGTGCTGGAAGGAATGGAAGGAACCGATTCTTTGGTGCGGCGCATTTCGAAATTCATCAAGGGTTCTTACTCGGAGTTCTTTAACCAGCCAACCAATGTAGCAATGGACAAACCGCTGGTGGTATTTGGCATCCGCGATATGGAAAACGAACTGCGGACGGCGGCGATGTACATCATTATGCACTATATCTGGAACAAGGTCCGCTCAAAACTGCGCAAGCGCATCCTGGTGGTGGATGAAGCCTGGGTGCTGATGCAAAGCGAAGACGGCGCGTCATTTTTATACGGGCTTTGCAAACGCGCGCGCAAATACTGGCTGGGAGTCACCACAATCACCCAGGATGTGGCCGATTTTATGCGTTCAACCTACGGACAGCCGATTATAACCAACTCGTCGATGCAGTTCTTAATGAAACAGTCGCCGGCAACCATTGAAGTGGTGCAAAAAACATTTAACCTGACCGAACGCGAAAAAAGCTTCCTATTGGAAGCAGAAATCGGGGAGGGACTGTTCTTTGCCGGGCAAAAACACGTAGCAATGAAGGTAGTCGCATCGTATATCGAAGATCAGATCATCACCACCAACCCGGAGGAGTTGGCCAAGGTTAAAAGGGCGAAAGCGGAAATACAAAACCCCGCTTAAAACTACTTATAAGCAAAACTTAAAATCGCGAGGCTATTATCCAAAAAATCACCTTTCGGGGTGATTTTTGAGGCAGACTCGTTCTTTTTTTAAAAAGCCCTAGGCAGGACGAACAACAATACGGCGGTCAGAACCAGTTCCTCGGCTTTCGGTAACAATGTCGCGGCGCTCACTCAATTCCATATGAACAACCCTTCTTTCGTAAGCACTCATCGGCGCAAGAGCCACTTCACGCTTGGCTAATGCCACTTCATTGGCGGTACTTACCGCCAATTCCCTTAGATACTCACGGCGTTTATTTTTATAACCGTTAATGTCTATGTCTATATGGCAGGGGGTTCCGGCGTCTTTGCGCAACATTACTTTCAAAAGGTGTTGAGCCGCCAAAAGGGTTTCCATATTTTGACCGATAAAAAACTGGGGATCATCAACTTTGGCAGAAATTGCCACCGTGCCGTCGCTTTCAGATACCGAACTAATATGAACCTCGGGGGCCAATTTTTCCAGCAGGCTTTGGGCCACCCGGCGCGCAGCTTTTAAGTCGATTTTTTTATTGTTTTCATCCATATATTTAAGGGCTGTTACCGATTACTTTTCAAGATTATATATTGCTGGCCAATAGTAAACAGGCTGCTGGCCATCCAATACAATCCGAGCGCCGAAGGCAACCCCCAAAAAATCAGCGCCGTAAACACCGGCATCACATAGATTGACTGTACGCGTAGCATTTCCGCGAATTGTTCCGACTGGGTACGCTCCCGGCCGGTATCGGCTGGTTTGGGCGGGGTCATCATTTTGACCTGCAAATACTGCAGGACCGCCGAAATTACCGCGAATAAAGGATAAGAGGCGGAGAGATCTACCAATCCTAAAAACATCGGATCAATAACGCCGGGATTGGGCAAAAAACTATAAACCATAGAAAGCGCCCCATCTTTAAATCCATCGAAGAAAACCTTATACAAGGCCCATAAAATGGGTATCTGGATCAAAAGAAACATAAAGCTGGAGAACGGATTTATCTTGTGTTCCCGCCAGAGCTGCATAATCAGCATCGCCTGTTTTTCTTTATCATCTTTATATTTTTCCTGAATCTCCTTCATTTGGGGCTGAATCTTCATAGTAACCTTTTGTACCCGTAAAGATTCTGCCATCAGGGGGTAGAGAAGCAAACGAATAAAGATCGTAAGTAAAATAACCGCGACACCAAAATCGTGCCCGGGGAAGTATTCATAAAACAAGACCAACAAGTTAAAAAGCGGCTGATAAAGCAAAACCGTAAAAATGTTCATTTTTAATTTTTATAGACACCGGCAAGAAAGAGGACCTTTTTGACCAGCGCACACAATTCGCCATACCCCCAACTTTCGAGACCGGGGCAAGCAATGAGCACACAATCAAAATTCCCTTTTGCGCGAGGCAATAATACCGCGACTGCATTCCGGAGGCGGCGTTTTAAACGATTACGCACCACCGCTTTATTGGAAACACGCTTTGAAACTACAAAACAAAAACGAACGGCGTTAATATCGTTTAATGCCGTCTTACAAATCAGTGGACCGCTCTTGCAATTTTTCCTATTGGCAAACACTCTGTTGATGTCTTTTTTTTTCCTCAAGCGAAAGGCGGGCGGCAACATAACCGATTTATACCGTGAGTTTGGCCCGCCCCTTGGCACGCCTAGCCTTCAATACACGGCGGCCGCCAGTAGTTTTGGAGCGCTTGCGAAAACCATGTGTTTTACTCCGTTTTTTCTTTTTTGGTTGGTACGTTACGCTCATATCAATTATTTATTCTTTCAATACGCCTTCATTCTACATTAAAATCTCAAAAAGTAAAGATTCTCCAGGGTTGCCCAACCAACAATAATTTCAATAAACTACCCAGGGGGCAGAGCCCCGCGGTATTCCTTTAACTCCGCTTACGCTGCACGTTAGGAAAAGTAAGTTTTTAGCCTCCGCAACGCTACGGGCAGCCATTCATCTCCGCGGCAAAGCCGGCGGGGCATTCTGGCTGGTAAATAAATTTTGTGTTTTAAAACATTAGTGATAATCTCAATAATTGATCGGTAAACGGTTTTATCCACATTATACCCATAGTTTTCCACAAGTTATAAACAGCTCCGATATATTGCTTTTTTTAAAAAAAATTTTATGGCGGCATATTTTTAAAGGTAATCGCCAATATCAATCACCTGCAATCAACAAAAAAATTACATATCGGTTGTTTTTTTGTATAAAGTAACCCCAAATTTCGCCGCTTTCGGCAATGTTCTGCGGGAGTTATAATTATTAACTACCCAACATAAACCCCAACCACCATTAAAAACCACTCTGGTTGAAGTTTCGGCTCATACCAAGAAAACAACAGCAGGAACAATATAGCAAAAACTTCATGACAAACGAAGAAACCTGGAACTCAATTCTGGCTCAAATACAATTAAATGTTTCTCCGGCAATATTCACTACTTGGTTTAAATCGACGAGCATTGTTTGCATTGAAAACGGGGAGGCGGTAGTGGCCACCCCAAACGCGTTCGCAAAAGAGTGGCTCGAACAAAAATACCACAAACAAATTCTAAAACTTTTACGCGATACCAACACCTCGATCCGGGAGGTTCTTTTCAGGGTTATAAAAGATACCCCAACCACAATCAAGCAAAAAACAGCCCCGACCACGCCCCAACCCAATCCTTCAGGACAATTAGGTTTTGACGAACTCAAATTCAACCGGGACGCTAATCTTAACCCAAAATATTCATTTAACGGTTTTATTGTTGGTCCATATAACGAACTAGCCCACGCCGCCGCTTGGGCGGCAGCCAAAAACCCGGGAATGATTTATAACCCGCTGTTTATTTATGGCGGGGTGGGGTTGGGAAAAACCCATTTGCTTCAAGCGTTGGGCAATGAAGTATTAAATAATATGCCCGGAAAAAAGGTTCGCTATATCCCAACGGAAAAATTGACATCCGAGATTATTTACGCAATACGCAACGGCACAATAGAAACCCTGCGCGCCAAATACCTGGATACAACCGTATTTATTATTGACGACATTCAGTTTATTTCCGGAAAAGAAAGGACTCAAGATGAATTTTTTTATATCTTCAACAGCCTATACAATAAAAATTTACAAATAGTATTATCATCGGATCGCGCCCCAAAATCAATACCCGAGCTTTCCGACAGATTAAGGTCGCGCTTCGAGGGGGGGATGATCGCCGATGTCAGCCTGCCAGATTTTGAAACCCGAATGGCAATATTAAAAACCAAATGCCAACAACTAGGACTTTTATTCACTGACGAAATCCTATCTTCGATCGCATCCTCAATTCAAAGCAATATCAGAGAATTGGAGGGAGCTCTAACTAAAGTTGCCGCCCACACAAAATTTAAAAACGTAACACCAACAGTAGATCTATGCCAATCAATTTTATCATCAATTAATCCCAAAAAAATAGTCAATTTTAAAAAAATAATTCAAAGCGCGGTCGAATTCTACGACCTCAAAGAAAAAGATATCCTGTCGGATTCAAGAAAAAAAGAAATCGTTAAGCCGCGCCAAGTAGTGATGTATTTATTAAGGGAAGAATTAAACGCTTCATTTCCCTTTATTGGAAGAAAAATGGGAGACAAAGACCACACCACAGTAATGCATGCATACAAAAAAATTTCTTCCGAAATAAAAACTAATGATAATTTCCAGGAAGAAATTAACATTTTAAGGCAAAAAATATATAACTCGTAGTTGTTGAAAAAGAGAGGATAAAATTGGGGACAACCAGAGTAAGAGATGAGGAAGAAAGGTGAAACCTTTAACACAAACAATAAACATAAAGAAAAACCAACAGCCGTTAAACATCACCGCACCACATCAATCCACAAGTTATTCGAAGCGGATTTGATCTTAAATAACGAGTTATCCACAAGCTATATTATTAATACTAATTAATAATTAAATAAATAATATAAATACTCTTAAAAAAATGAAAATTAAAATATTACAAGAAAAGCTTTATCAAGCGGTATCTTCAGTCGAGAAGATAACCGGAAAAGATGTTACTTTGCCAATATTGAGCAATATTCTTTTAAAAGCGGAAAAGAATTCATTAACCGTGATTGCAACCAATTTAGAGACGGGAATATCGTGGAAGTTATTATCAAAAACCGAAGGGGAGGGAGGGGTGGCGTTACCGGCGCAAACATTTTCGGGGCTGGTAGGTTCGTTTCCCCCCGGCTCGGTCGGGATTGATTCAGACGCTAATTCGGTTACGGTTACGGGAGAGAGGCGTAAATCAACCCTTAAGGGGTTGAGTGCGGACGAGTTTCCAGTATTGCCGATAAATACCGAAGGGGAATTTTTAACTATAAAATCGGATATTTTTTGCCAAGCCTTGGCACAAGTAATTAATTTTACGAGTTCTTCTTCGGTTAAACCGGAAATAACAGGTGTTTATGCGCTTTTTTCGGGCAGTGAAATAAAAATAGTGGCAACGGACAGCTTTCGCTTGGGTGAAAAAACAATAAATACCCCTAAGGGAAAATCATTATCGAAGGGGTATTCAATAATTCTGCCGGCGCGAGCAGTAAAAGAAATTATATCAATATTTGGCGATAAAAAAGAGAGCCTGAATATCTTTTTTTCGGTTAACCAAATAACGATCGGGATTGATTCTGGCGATGACGCGGCGCAGGCCCGGATTCAGTTTGTCAGCCGGCTGATTGATGGAGAATTTCCCGATTATCAGGCGATTATTCCGGCTTCTTATGTGGCGAGTATGGAATTTTCAAAGAAAGAATTATTAAATCATTTAAAATCGGCGGGACTTTTTGCGGGCAAGGGAAATGAAATCGTGATTAAGTTGTCGCAAAAAGAAGGGGTTTTAACGATTACAAGCAAGTCGGCCGAGTTGGGGGAATATGAAAGCGAAATGAAGTTGGATAAAGTGAGCGGGGAAAACATATCGATTACATTTAACTACCGTTTTTTGGCCGAGGGGCTTAATTCAATTAAGGATGACAGGTGTTTGTTTGAATTTTCCAGTGATGACGGCCCGGGAGTATTAAAGCCGGCCGATTCCGCCGATTTTATTTATATTTTGATGCCAATTAAAAAATATTGATCAATAGATTGTTATGAGGCAGGGGTCAGGGGATAGTTAGCGGGTTAATAAAAAACTAAAAAAGCTCCGCCAAGGGCGGAGCTTTGTGATAAGGATTTATATTGCCGGGAATAGATCGCTGGAATAATTAGGCAATATCTTTTCCATAAACTGGTGCCAAATGGGTCCCGCGACAACATAGCCAGGTTCTTTACTCATTGCTTCATTATTACTATTACCAACCCATATTCCAACAACAATCGAGGGTGTATATCCGATAATCCATCCATCACGGTAATCGCTTGTGGTTCCAGTTTTTACCGCGACATTACTATAGTTGGAAAAGTAGAGGGGGGAGCTGTAGCCGAATATCGGGGCACGGGCATTGTTGTCGGAAAGGATACTGCTAATTGTATTGGCGCTACGAGAGCTTAATACTTTTTGCGGGGTTTTGTTATTATCCGAAACCGTATTACCAAGGTTGTTAGTTATCTTTATGATGCCGGTAGGGGGCATACGATAACCCTGGGCGGCAAAAACACCATAAGCCGATGTCATATCCAATAAAGTTACTTCACCGCCTCCCAGGACCAAAGAAAGGCCGTAGAAGGCGGAAGGATTATCAAGGGTAGTTATTCCCATTTCTTTGGCTTTGGCAATACTGTCATTAAGACCAGCTAACGAATTTAAGACTTTTACCGCTGGAACATTAAGGGAGCAAGCCAAGGCTGAACGCAGAGTTACTGCGCCACGGAAGCGGAGATCGTAATTCTGGGGACAATATTCTTTTCCACCCCACTTGCCGAAGCAGGTATAAACATCATCGACGACGGTTTTGTCGCTGTAACCTTTTTCGAAAGCCTCGGCGTATACGATTGGCTTAAATGATGAACCGGGCTGGCGGCCGGGTTCCTGAACCGCCACATTGTATTGCGGATCAAAAAGGCAGTCGACGCCGGGAGTACAGCCTTCGGGATAAGATTTATCGTAATAATCGCCGGAACCAACGGTCATTGTTAAAATCTGGCCGTTTTTGGGGTCGAGGGCAATCAGGGCGCCATTATGGGAATTATAGGCGTAGTTTTTTTTAACACCATCGCGCACGATTTGTTCGGCTTGTTGCTGCATGTTCCAATCAAGAGAAGTGATCACTTTTAACCCGGCTTCCTGAAGATATTCTTTGCCGTATTTCTCTTCGAGGCTTTGTTTGATCCACAAGGTGAAGTATGGCGCTTTAATGGTGTTTTCTTTTTCAATAAATTTAATTTCGGTTTTTTTGGCTTCTTCGGCTTGTTCGTAATTTATGTATCCGTCCTCAACCATACGGTTTATTACGTATTCTTTGCGGAGCATTAGATCGCTGAAGTGGTTTGGGTAGTACGAGGGGGCTTGGATTAAGGAAATTAGGGTGGCGGCTTCAGCGGCGTTGATTTCGGCGACGGGCTTGCCAAAATAATTTACGCTGGCGGCACCAATGCCGTAGGTATTCTGACCAAAAGGAACCTGATTTAGATACCACTCAAGTACCTGATCTTTGGAATAACGTCGCGTCAGTTCAATTGCCATAACAATCTCGCGAATTTTTCTTTCAACCGATCGTTCATTGGTTAAAAAAGTTGACCGGATCAACTGTTGGGGGATAGTGGAAGCGCCGGTCATTTTTCCGGTCTTGGAAAAAATTAAAACCGAACGGACAAGACCTTCGATATCAATACCAACATTATTTTCATAAAAATTTTTATCTTCCGCGGCGACAGCCATTTTTTTGACCGTATCGGGAATCGCGGAAAAATCGACCCAATTGCGTTTTTCTTCGCCGTATATTTCGTATAGGAGGATTCCGCCGGAGCGGTCATATATTTTAGTTGACTGGGTGGTGGTTTTTTCGGAGAATTTTTCCGGCCGGGGCAGATCGCGCGTGTAATAAATAAAAAGCATACCCACAAAGGCGATACCAAGCAATCCCAAGAGTAATAAAATCCCAAAAAAATTGAAAAGAATAATGCCTATGCGGCCAGGTTTTTTTGAGGGGTTTTTTTTAAAAAAGGTGAATTTGGGAATTTTTAACTTTGACAATTTCATGGAAATTATTTACTAATTTAGTGGAAGAAACCTATTTATGGGCTGATTTTTTTATTGTAAAATGAATCAATATGGAAATAAACACTGATCCGCAAAAAATCGAAGAGGTGATACACAGAGGGGTGGACGCGGTGTTTGATGTCGCCACTTTGCCGGAAAAATTAAAATCCGGGAAACAGCTGCGCATTAAGATGGGGATTGATCCGACGGCGCCTGACATTCATCTTGGCCATTCGGTAGGGTTGCGCAAACTGGCGCAATTCCAAAAAATGGGACATAAAGCGGTGCTGATAATCGGCGATTTTACCACTTTAATCGGGGATCCTTCGGGGAGAACGACGTCGCGGCCGCCGCTGACGCCGGAACAAATTCGGGATAACATGAAGGATTATATAAAGCAAGCCGCCAAAGTAATTGATATTGACGCGGCCGAAGTGCACTACAACAGCGAATGGTTTGGGCAAAAGCCGATGTCATTTTTAATGGATTTGGCGGGGAGATTTACGGTGGCGCGACTGATTGAGAGGGACGATTTCCAGAAACGGCTAAAAGCGGGGATTGATGTGAGTATGCTGGAGCTTTTATATCCGTTATTGCAGGGGTATGACTCGGTGGCGATCAGGGCGGATGTGGAGCTGGGCGGGCATGACCAGTGGTTAAATCTTTTGTTCGGGCGCAAGGTACAAAGGGTGTTCGGACAACCGGAGCAGGATGTAATGACCGTCCCCTTGCTGATCGGTATTGACGGGGCAAAAAAGATGAGCAAATCTGTGGGCAATTATATTAAAATTAACGAAGAACCAATAGAAATGTTTTGTAAAATAATGCAGATCGGCGACGATCTGGTGTGGAATTATTTCGAGTTATTGACCGATATGCCGAAAGAAGAGATAGAAAACAACAAAGAAGCGGTGCGGGAAGAACGGAAGCACCCGCGGGATGTGAAAATGGAATTAGCTAAAGAGATTGTGGCGGCATATAATAATTCGGCGGCAGCCGAGAAAGCGATGGCGGAATTTGTTTCAGTAAAGCAACGGGGGAAATTACCATCAGAAATCCCCTCCCTTAAAAAAAAGCTGCAAAAATGGGAGGACAACGATTGGGCTGGAGCGGAATTTATAGAAGAACCAATAATTGATTTGGTTATGGCGACGGGTTATATTTCTTCAACCTCTGAAGCGAGAAGGTTGATTGAGCAGGGCGGGGTTAGGGTTGATGATAATGTGGTGAGCGATTTAAAAGAAAAAGCCAAGATAAAAAAAGGATCTATTATCCAGATCGGTAAAAATAAATTCTCAAAGATTGATTAACTGTGGATAATCTGTTGATAAAACACTAAAAAACTGTTGATAATTTCAACAGTTTTTTAGTTAAATTAAGTTAATTTGCGGGGTTACAGGTTCATACTGCGGATAAGATAGGTGGACGCGATCGAGAGGGCGTCGGCGGCATCGTCGGGTTTGGGGATTTCCTCCAGGCGCAGTATTTTTCTGATTTCGCGCTGCACATCTTTCTTGTCGGATTTGGTAAAGCCGGTGATAGTCTTTTTTACTTCAATGGGGGTGAATCGGTAGACCGGCATCCTTTTTTTAGCCGCGGATAAAAGAATGACTCCCTGCGCCTGGCTGACAGGGATGATGGTTTTGGCGTTTTTGAAGAAAAATACATTTTCCATGACCAGGGCCTGGGGCTGGTATTGGGTGATAATGCGATTTAAGTCGGTGTGGATTTTTTTAAGCCGGTCGGGAAGGATAAGGTCGGGAGTGGTGTCGATGGTCCCATAGGCAATACATTTGAGTTTTGAGGGGCCAGTTTTTTCAGGCTGCACCAGCCCAAAGCCGGTAGTGGCCAGGCCGGGGTCAATTCCTAGAATAAGCATAATTATTTAAATCAAATTAACTTCATTATACGCTTGTGCAGTGGCGCTGGCCACGTTGACAAACCGGGGAAATGTTGGTTATATTGAAAATGAGGTGAACCATGTTGGGTTATCTTGAGCTTAAGGGAACTGGGTTTGGAGCGCAGGTCGCGCTGGAATTGAATATTAAAAAATGTTCTTCTTTAAGGGCGATGCGAGTGATTGATGATATGGCGCCAATAGTTATTGTGGCGGTTATTGATGGTAAAGAAAGAAATTATAATCCCGACCAATTGTCGAGGAAGTCTTTTGGGAAGGTATTAGATATGATGGGTTTTCCCGGCAATTGAAGCTTACGCTTCTTCTTTTTTTTATCTGCCAGAATACCCCGCCGGGTTTGCCGCGGGGATAAAAACGGCTGCCCGTAGCATAGCGAAGGCTATATATAAACTTTTTCTAACGCGCAGCATAAGCGGAGCGGAAGAAATACCTCGAGGCTCTGTTTCGGGGTAGTTTATTAAAAATTAAAAACAGCCCTTTTTGACGGGCTGTTTTTAATTGCCAGTTTAATTTAGTCTTTGAGGTTGGAGTAGACTTCTTGAACCGAGTCGTTGTCGTTGAGTTTTTCCATTAACTTTTCGTTTTGTTCTTTGATTTTTTCGTCGCTTTCTATTTCTTCCTTGGGGAGCCATCCCAGAGAGAATGATTTTACCTTGATTCCTTTGGATTCGAGAGCCTTTTTGGTTGCCTCGGTCGATTCGGGGGAGGTATGGATTTCCAGGATGTTTTCAAACCAATAAATGTCGTCGGCGCCGGCTTCGATTGCTTCCATTTCCAGGTTTTCTTTGTTTTGTATTTCGGAGGGTTGCTGGTTCAGTTCAACGATGATCATACCTTTGCGTTCGAACATCCAGCGGACGGCGCCTTCTCCCACCATTTTCCCGCCATTTTGGTTTAAAATGGTTTTAATGTCGTTGACGGCGCGGTTCTTGTTGTCGGTGATGCCCTCGACAATAATAGCGACGTTGCCGGGTCCCATGCCTTCAAACAGGAAGTCGGAAAAGATTTGGCCTTCTTCGGCGCCGGAAGCGCGGGAGATAGCGCGTTCAATATTGTCTTTAGGCATATTAATGCCTTTGGCCATATCGAGAGCCATACGCAAGCGGGCGTTGGTTTCGACGTTGGAGCCGCCCTCTTTGACCGCGACGGTAATAAGGCGGACCATTTTAGAGAAGGCCGCGCCGCGTTTTTGATCGGCGATACCTTTATCGTGGGCAATGGTTTTTGCGTGAGAATGTCCGGACATAGGATGTGTCAAATGTCAAAACCAAAATGTGAAAACTGTTGAGGCAGTTTTGGTTTTTGATTCTGCTTTGAAATTAAAAAGTAATTTATTTTGTATTATTTTATGGCGGTTTTCCACAAAAAAATCATCACAAAAAGGTCGATTTTGTGCTGATATCGGTAATATTACATTAAAATTATGGATTAGTCAATGACTAAGCGAGCGGCAATGATCATTTGCTTTCGATACCACGGGGCTTGACAAGAAAATTGAAATATACTATAATACGAGAGTAGCGAAAAAATCCCGAAATTGGGAGTCTGGAATTTTTTACGACGGGTACTCTGGCTGAGGCTGGGATATTCCTCGGGGAATTCCAAAAATTGGGCGCAGAACCAATTTGACTCCCGATTTCGGGGTTTTTTGTTTAAAATACGAAATTAACAGTAATAGAAATTTATAAAAATCGGCTGTTTTTATGATTAATAAACTTCGGTCTGGATTTACTTTTCGGCGACGCGCCGGACTTCGTCTAAAGTGGTCAAGCTTTGGGCTATTTTCACCAGGCCGTCTTGGTACATAGTTAACATACCTTTTTTTTGGGCCATGGCTTTCAACCCGGGGATGGTGGGTTCGCCTAGAATATAACTTTGGATTTCGTTGTCGATCAAGAATGCTTCGTAAATGGCCACCCGGCCGCGATAGCCAGTGTTGTTACATTTGGAGCAGCCCTTGGCGCGGGGAATTTTGAAGGTGGCGTCGATAGGGGGCAATTGTATTCCCTTTTGAGCTAATCCGGCCGCGACGGGGGCGAGCAGTTCGTTAAATTCGGCCAGTTCGTCGGAGGTGGGGGTTTCCAGAACGCCGCAATCCACGCATATCTTGCGGATAAGACGCTGGGCGACGGCCATATTCAGAGCCGGGCCAATGTTAAACGGTTTGGCGCCTAAGCTGATGAGGCGGGCGATTGTGCCGGCGGCATCGTTGGTGTGGAGGGTGGAAAATACCATATGGCCGGTGAGGGCGGCCTGAAGCGCAATGTCGGCGGTTTCCAGGTCGCGAATTTCACCAACGAGAATGACATCCGGATCCTGGCGGACTATGGCACGCAGTCCGGAGATGAAGTCGTATCCCTTGTCGGGTTCGACTTGGGTTTGTGAAATACCTTCAAGGTGATATTCGATTGGGTCTTCAATTGTGATGATTTTGATTTCGGGGTTTTGGATTTGTTTCAAGAAGGCATAAAGAGTAGTGGTTTTGCCGGATCCGGTAGGACCGGTAACAATGATCATTCCGTTGGGGCGGCTTATTTGCTGTATAAAAGTATCATAGAGGTCTTTGCGCAGGCCGGCCTGATCCAAGCTGATAAGACTTTTCGGATTTAAAATTCTCATTACAATAGAATCGCCGTATTCCGTCGGCAGTATGGAGGCGCGGATTTCTACCGAATCCTGGCCGGCAAGTATAGAGAAGCGGCCGTCCTGGGGCTTGTTGGTGACGTTCAATTTCATCTCTGACAGCAATTTGACGCGGGAGACCAGCTGGTCGTAGGTTTTTTTATCGAAAGTCATCACGTCTTGCAGAACGCCGTCCAAACGGATGCGCAGTTTGGCGTTGTTCTCTTGGCCTTCAATGTGGATGTCGGAACCATTAAGGGCGATTGATCCGGCCAGTATCATTTCGACAATCTGGGTTACGGTTGCGTCTTTTACAGCCATAACTTTTTCAATTTCGCCGCGGAAACCGATTAACCCTGCCATTGAGGCGCGCAATGATTCGGCAAGGCCTTGGGGCAGGGTGATTTTTTGAGTGATTTTTTGAGATGTACTCATGATGTGCGAAAATCAGTAATGTGATATATTGGGTGAGATTGATCTGCAGAATATTGATTAAAAGTATCCTAGAGTTATTAAAAAGTCAAACAAAACCGTGGCCGGGAAGAAAAGAAAAACAATTTACATAACCAATTCGGCGGCAGAAACAAAAAGGCTGGGAGAGTTGCTGGCGAGAAGCATTATAAAGACCGGGTGCGGCGACCGGGCGCGCGTTTTGTCGTTAAGAGGGGGGTTGGGGGCGGGTAAAACCCAGTTCGTTCAGGGATTTGCCCGGGGATTGGGAGTAAAAGACACTGTTAACAGCCCAACTTTTGTTATTCTTAAGAAATATCTTCTTAGCGGGATTGGGGGATTTAAAACTTTTTATCATATTGATTGTTACCGTTTAAGATCGGGACGCGATTTGGCGGGGCTTGGGATTGCCAAAATATTGGGGGCCGAGGAAAATATTGTGGCGTTGGAATGGCCTATGGTGGTTGAGGGCGACCTATCTCTTGGCGCGAGAATAGAGATTGATTTGGAGGCTGTTGAGAAGGACAAAAGAAGGATAATTATTTCGGAGTCGTAAAAAAATGAAGAATAATTTTATTATTATTGACGGTAATTCGGTGTTGCACCGGGGATTTCACGCGATGCCTCCTTTGGCCAATAAGAAGGGCGAACCGGTGGGTGCGGTTTATGGATTTATGCTGGCGCTGTTCAAGGCGGTGGAGGATTTTTGTCCGGGACATATTGCGGTGTGCTTCGATACCAAGGCGCCGACTTTCCGGCACGAGGAGTTTGAGGCTTATAAAGCTCAACGGCCGGAAACTCCCGATGCTTTGATTCCGCAATTTGAAATCGTGCGGCAATTGCTGGCGGATATTGGGGTAAAAGTTTTCGCACAGGACGGTTTTGAAGCGGATGATTTGATCGCGTCGGTCGTTGCGGGGGCAAAAAAAGACGCAAGGAATAGACACGCGGAAATTTTTGTGCTGACCGGAGACTATGACAGTTTGCAGCTGGTGGGAGATAATGTTAAGTCGTTTATCATTACCCGGGGAGTCAAGAATGCAGTGATGTTTGACGCGGCAAAAGTAAGGGAAGGGTTCGGTGTCGGGCCGGCACAAATACCGGATTATAAAGCATTGGCGGGAGACGCTTCGGATAATATCCCGGGCGCGCCGGGTATTGGGCCGAAAGCGGCTGTGCAGATATTGAAAAATTTCGATAGCCTTGAAGACATGTACGCGGCGACAGAAAATAATCCGGAGGCCGCGGTAGCCGGAAGCGGCAATGGCGAACGCCTAAAGAGAATTCTTTTGGAGAATAAGGAGCAGATATTGAAGTTCAAAAAACTGGCAACGATGCGCATGGACGGCAATGTAGGCCAGGTTTTTGACAATTGCAAATTCGATAATTTTTCCGGCGAAAAGCCCAAGGCCGCATTGTTGGCTCTGGGGTTGAACAGTTTGGCAAAGCGCTTACCTTTGGAGCGGGCGAGCCGAAACCGAACCTTATTTTAAATTCTTTTTATTTTGTGAGCCGCAAACGAGGGGTTTATAGTAAAAATATTTTTGAGATTGTTTTTTTTGGTGTTAAAATAATAAATTACAACTCCTAAAGAAGGAAGAGTAAGAGTCGTTCCTATTTTATGACCTCGGGATTATTTTTTTTCGACATAATCAATTATGTGGCGCTAGTCGATAAGCTGCTGCTTTTTTTGGTTAATGTCGTTGGGTTGGAGCTTGTCTTTTGGGCGTATATTGCCAATCGTTATTCCAAGCCCAGTCCGCTGTTTCTGATGGGGGTGCTTTATATTCTGCTTTGGATCAATTTGGAGATGGTGAGCGCGATGGCGCAATTGTTTTTTACCGGGAATTATATTTACGAAGCGGCTTTATGGACGGCGCGAGGGGGCTTTGCGGTGCTGCCGATTTTTTTCGCGGTGTTTTATTTTTTTGCCACTAATTTTCCGGCGGCGAATCCATTAAGCAAAAAGGGGCGATGGGTGGACGGTTTTCAAGTATTTGCTTGGACGTTTTTCGCGGTGATATCGTTTTCGCCGCTGGTGGTGCGCGAAATCGGTTTTGATACTTCTTTGCCGCTGGCTATATGGGTGATTCCCGGATGGTTGTTCTGGCCTTACGCGGCGCTGGCGGCGGCAACACTGATTTTGTCATTTTACCGTCTTTCGAAGAACCGGCGTTTTGCCGACCTGGAAAACCGCAAAAGGGCGAAGCTGGCGGCGCTGGCGGCGGCGGGGTTTGGGATTGTTAACTTGCTTTTTGGTGTTATTGGCTCGGTTTTAACGGGAGAGCTGGCTTATATTGGGTTTTTTTCGCTGATTTTGGATTACGCAGTGTTGGTAATGCTGGGATATCTTGCTTATCAAGTGGCTTGCGAAAGATTATTCGGGATAAAGGTGGTGCTGGTGGAAATTTTTGTGGGGCTGATGGGCGCCAGTCTGGCGGTGATACCGTTCTTTATTGATTATTCGTGGGTACAAGCGTTGTTGATTGTGTTGTTCGTGCTTTTTTGCGCTTTCGGTTATTCCTTGATTAAGAGCACTATCAAGGAATACCGGGAAAAAGAATTATTGGAAAATATGGTGGCGGAAAGGACAAAGGAGCTTGAAAGGGCCAAGCTTAACTTGGAAGAAATGAATTCGATTCTTGAGGTGCGGGTTAAGGCGCGTACCGTAGAATTAGAGAGCCTGAATCAAACACTGGAAGAAAAGGTGGTTGAGCGTACCAATGACCTTTGGAAAAAGATTAAGGACTTGGAAACTTTTCAAAAGATTACCGTGGGCCGGGAGCTTAAAATGATCGAGCTGAAAAGGGAAAATGAACGGTTGCGCGCGCAAGTCGTAAAATTGGGAGATAAACCCGAAGAACAATAATGGAACCGGATAAAAAAACTAATTTTGCCAGTCCAATCGTTCAGTTTGCGCCTGGGGCAAGACCGGGTAATTTTTTGTCTGGAGCGGCCGCGGATAAGAAGGGTGTTTCCGAAAAGACAACTGCAGCGGAGATGAACGCGAAGAATAAGTGGGATGTGTCCACCCGTTCGGCGAATCCGCAAATTGCCACAAAAGAAGGGGTTGCCGGCCAGAATACTAGTAATGTCGAATGGCAGGTTGACGAAAGGACGCGCGAATTGCGGGAGCAAATGAAAATATCAGAAACTTCCCGCATCGCGTTAATGAATATGCTTGAAGATATGGAAGACCTGCGGCGGAGAGAAGAAGAGGAAAAGGAAAAGACTTTGGCGATAATCAATAATTTTGCTGATGGCCTGGTATTGTTTGATGCCAGCGACAGGTGTACCTTGATTAATCCGCAGATCGAGGCGGCTTTCGGCGTTACCCGAGAGGAAGGAAGAAATTTGATCGGGAAAAAAATCAACGACTTTCAATTGGTAAACGGATTCCGGCCGCTGGCGGATCTTATCGGGCCGGTGATTACCGAAGTTACCCGCAAAGAACTTTACATTAGCGAGAACGAAGTTTACGAAGTCAGCGTGCTGGAGATCCAGAGCGCCGGAAGGGGCAAGGTCGGAACGCTGATAATCGCCCACGATGTGAGCCGGGAAAAATCGGTGGAAAGAATGAAGACGGAGTTTGTATCGATCGCGGCGCATCAGCTGCGGACGCCGATTTCGGCGATCAAATGGACTTTGCGGATGATCTTGGACGGCGATTTGGGGCCAATTACCGAGGATCAGAGGGATTTTCTTGATAAAACTTACAAGTCTAACGAGAGAATGATCAATTTGATTAACGACCTGCTTAATGTAACCCGGATAGAAGAGGGGCGTCATTTGTATAATTTGGCGCTGGTCAGCCTGGAGGATGTTTTGGACACGCTGGTGAATAACTATGGCCAGATATTGGAGCGGAAAAAGCTAACGATAGACTTTGCCAAACCGAAAGTAAAATTACCGCAGGTGAAGATTGATGTTGAAAAAATAAAGCTGGTTATTGCCAATCTGATCGAAAATGCCATAAAGTATACGCCGGCGGGAGGGAATGTCGCGATTACGATCGTTAACGAGGGTGATAATTTGAAAGTGACGGTTAAGGATAGCGGCATTGGCATTATTAAAGATCAACAGAGCCGTATTTTTACAAAATATTTTCGCGGTTCAAATGCTCTCAAAACCGAAACCGAGGGGACGGGATTGGGCCTTTTTATTACCAAAAACATCGTAGAAACCCATGGCGGTAAAATATGGTTTATCTCGGAAGAGGGAAGAGGGACGTCGTTCTTTTTCTCGGTTCCGGTAGCCGCGCCGCCGAAGGGCCCGCTTCAACAGGCGGTGTAGTTTTTGCTTGCGGGTTTTTTTAGATGAGTTAAAATAATTAAATCGAGACTGGATAACAGTTGCGGCCGCGCGATCCGCGGAAACCGTTTTGGGAGGAAACAAGAACATGGCGGGCAAAAAAATACTACTTATCGAGGATGAAGAATTGATTATCCGGCTTTTAGGAAGAAAGCTGGTAAATATTGGTTATGAGGTCGCATTGGCAATGGATGGCCAGGAGGGTTTGGACAAGATGAGGAAAGATAAACCCGATTTAATATTGCTGGATATCATTATGCCCCGTAAGGGGGGGTTTGACGTGATGGAGGAAATGAGGCGCGATCCGGTGCTGGCTTCGGTGCCGGTGATCATAATTTCCAATTCCGGCCAACCATTGGAGCTTGATAAGGCTAAAAGACTTGGGGCGGTGGATTGGCTGGTAAAGACGGAGTTTGATCCCAAAGAAGTTGTGGAGAAAATCCAGAAGTATGTCGGCTGAAGGTAAAAAAACCATATGGAAAAAAAAATTTTAATTGTCGAAGACGATAAATTTTTGAGAGAATTGATTGTTAGAAAATTGAGTAACGAGGGTTACGAAGTGGTTGAGGCGGTGGATGGCGAACAGGGGGTGCAAAAAATAAAAGAAACCAAGCCAGACTTAGTATTGCTTGATCTTATTTTGCCCGGAATTGACGGTTTCGAGGTCTTGGCGCAAAAAAAGGAAGATCCTTTTGTGGCATCGATTCCGGTGATCGTGCTTTCAAATCTTGGACAAAAAGAAGATGTTGACCGCGGGCTGGGTTTGGGGGCGACAGATTATTTGATCAAGGCGCATTTTACTCCGGGGGAGATCATCGAAAAAGTGAGAAATATAATTAAGTAGACAGAAACTGCGGGGAAGCGATAAATCCTGCTTTTGGGCGGGATTTTAATTTAATTATGATAATATTTCTTTACGGGCCGGATACCTGGCGCCTTTCAAAAAAATTAGCCGAAATAGTGGAAGAATATAAAAAACGCATAAGCGGCGATTTTTTAGTGGTGGACGCTTTGGAAGAGAGGGGGGATAGATTTTTTGCCGCCTTGGGCCAAAGTTCCCTTTTTCAGGGGAAAAAATTCATTGTGGTCAAGAACGTGATTGCAAACAAGGATTTTAAGGAAAACTTGCTGGGTCGGATGGGGGATGTGGTAAAATCGAGCCATAACATAGTTTTTTGCCAGGAGGGGAAAGTATTAAAAACCGATCGTTTACTTTCAAGTTTAAAAAAAAACGCTCAAGTAATGGAGTTTGCTTTGCTGGCGGGAGAGAAGCTTGATGCCTGGATTGTGGCGGAATTTGCGGCGGTTGGACGTAAGATAGAACGAGCAACGGCAAGATTGTTGGCGCAGAGGGCGGGAGATGATCTATGGAATTTGAATAATGAGATACAAAAAATAAGCCATTGCGCCGAGCCGGGAGAAATCGCGGCAGGCGATGTTGAAAAAAGCGGAGCGGCGGCAGGCGACGCCAATATTTTTGCGACCGTTGAGGCGATTGCGCAAAGGGACAAGAGGCGAGCTTTGGAGCTGGTAAAAGAACATATTGCCAAAGGAGACCATCCATTGTATCTGTTGGCAATGATCGCGGGCCAGTTCCGCAACTTACTTTTAGTCAAGATGTGCGCCGAGGAGGGGATCCCGACGGCGCGTTTGGGAATGCATCCGTATGTTTTATCCAAGAGCGCGGCTCAATCGCGAAGATTTAAAATTGAAGAACTCAAACATATTTACGGATTAATATGCCGGGCGGATTTAGATATTAAAACCGGACGGATTGACACCGAGGCGGGTTTGGATTTGTTATTGACCCAGATTTAACGGATTTTAGCGCTTACAAATAAAATTGGCTTTAAATGTTACCTTTGGGAAATTGCGGCATTCGAGTTGTTGAAGGCGAAATTCCCAGGGTATTGCGCCAGTATGGTTTGGGTGTGATTTTTTGTCCGATGTTTGCCGCGATTGCGAAAATACTAAAAGCGCCCCGCTAGGGAGGCGCTTTGATTTTTTTGATTGTTTGTTTTTTAGGCGCTGGTTTTAGCTAAAAGGCGGCTAATACCGGATTTGCGGCGGGCAGCAGCATTCTTTTTAATGACGCCTTGTTTGGCGGCTTTGTCGATGGCCTTGAAGATTGCGGGAAGCTTTGTTTGGACTTCGGCAATTTTCTTTTGGGAAACAAGCGCTCGAGCGTCTTTGAGAGTAGACTTAAGTTTGTTTTTAACGGTTTTATTTTTGGCCTGATGGCGAAGGTTTTGGCGCAGGGCCTTCTTGGCGGATTTGATAATTGGCATAATAATGGTTTATCGTTGTTGTTTTGATGACAAAACGTATCTTTCCGGGGCAAACGATACAGTGGTCTTGGTTGAACCTCCCTCCGCTTGTGCCTCGGGCATTCTAATAAAATATTGCCGACGCAATAATCTTGACTATACTCCCTTTTTTATTTTTTGCAAGATTTAGGGGTAGTTGCGGACGAATTGTACGTTGTGTAGAATGGAGAATATGGCAATTATCAACCAAATTAAGAGATTGACCAGAAAACTGGCGCCTTCATTTTTATTGGGAGCGTATCATTATCTTTGGGCGCTGGGAGGGGCGTTGCGTTACGGTTTCCCTTCGAAAAAAATCAAGGTGATCGGGGTGACTGGAACCAATGGAAAGTCGACTACGATCGAGTTGTTGGCGGCGATTCTAAAGGAGGCTGGATATAGGGTAGCGCTATCATCGTCGATTAAATTCGAGGTGGCGGGCGACGTGCGCAAGAACGGGTTGGGCAATTCAATGCCGGGAAGATTTGCTTTGCAACAATTGCTGGCCCAAGCGGTGGCGGCAAAATGCGATTGGGCGATTATCGAAGTGACATCGGAAGGCATCAAACAATACCGGCATAAATTCATTGATTTTACGGGGGCAATTTTTACAAATCTGACGCCGGAACATATCGAATCCCATGGCAGTTTCGATAATTACCGCGAGGCTAAATTAGAGTTATTTAAAGCGGCAAAGGGATTTCATGTGGTTAACCGGGACGATGAGAATGCCAAGTATTTTTTGGGTTATGAGGCCAAAAAGAAGTATAGTTATGGAATGTGCGATAACCGGGGAGGACGGGGAGCAGGATGCGCCGATATTTGCGCTGACGGAATAAGCCTATCGGAAGGAGGATCGCATTTTACGGCGGGAGGGACGGAAATTACTTTGAATTTAGCAGGAGAATTCAATATTTATAATGCGCTGGCGGCAATCGGAATGGCGGTTTCCCAGGGGGTAGGACTGCAGGTTTGCGGCCGGGGGTTGGACCGGGTTAAATCGATTCCGGGACGGATGGAGAGAGTGGGGACGTGCCCGGAGGCGGTGGTGGACTATGCGTTCACTCCCAACGCGCTGGAACAGGTTTATAAGACCTTGCGGAGAGAGATGGGGAGCGGAGACAAACTGATTTGTCTTTTAGGGGCTTGCGGTGGCGGGAGGGATAAGTGGAAGAGGCCGGTTTTGGGAAGAATCGCGGCCAAATATTGCGACCGGATTATTTTAGCGGACGAGGATCCTTATGACGAAGATCCGCAAAAAATTATCGACATGATAAGGGAAGGAATAAGAAAAGAGGGGTTTCCGAGCGATAATTTAAGCGAAATTCGTGATAGAAGACAAGCTATTGGCAGAGCGTTATCCGAGGCTGGCCCCGATGATAAGGTTGTTCTTACCGGGAAGGGGTGTGAAGCGGCGATAAGATATGAAAAGGGAAGGCGGGTTGATTGGGACGAAAAGGGGATAACAAGGGAAGAATTGGCGCGCTTGGGTAAGGGCTAACCACCAAGGATAAAAAAGAACCGGAAACCGTTATTCGGTCGATTTCCGGTTCTTTTTTGTTTTGGAAAATGTTATAGATTTGCCGATATTTGTATAGAACCACTACAATCTAAAAACGGGATTTTAGGCTTGTGTCAGTATTGACAAAAAATTGATATTGAAATACAATAGTATGCGTTGCAGTTAAAAAGAGGCTTTTCCCCTTATATTGACAAAATTTATAAATTGTGTTAAAATTATGGGGCGAAACCAACTTGATTCTGATAACTCGGGGCGTCTGCGGCCCGTAAAAATCAAATTTATGAGTATTAACTTAAAATATCCCAGTTGGGCCAAAAGCCTGCTTATGTTTATGATGGGGTTTGGTACCATGTGGCTGGCATTCGGGTTCAATGGCGTGGAGGCGGAAAATAATAATGTTGCCGTTGAAGCCATAGAAGCGGCAGTCGAAGAAGCTGGTGATATATCGGAGGTTCTGTTTTGCAAGACCGGATTTTCGCGGGCCGATCTCTTGGGGGTGACCGATTGTATTTCCGAAGGGAAAACCGATGAGTCAAAAGATGCGGTTAGCCGGATAAAAGTGGTGTTAACGGGTTATTCGAGCACCGCGGCCCAGACTGACAGCACGCCTTTTATTACCGCCAATGGAACTTATG
Organism: uncultured Candidatus Saccharibacteria bacterium; assembly: GCA_964470995.1. GTDB lineage: Bacteria > Patescibacteriota > Minisyncoccia > Minisyncoccales > UBA5738 > UBA5738. The sequence goes on along the minus strand of CAYYEP010000009.1, from coordinate 12,206 downwards.
TACGTGACGGGATAGTTGCCAATAACGGCTTGCCGTTTGGAACCGAGATAAGGATACCTGAGCTTTACGGGGATAAGGTATTTTCGGTGGAAGACCGGATGCATTGGCGTAAAGGCGATTATCATTTCGATATATGGTTTTCAACTTATGAGCAGGCCAAAAATTTCGGCGTTAAGTATGCTTATGTGGAGGTTTTGGAAAACTAGTTTGCTTATTGTTTGTTAAAACCGTTCCGATCAATAATCGGAACGGTTTTAATAAAGAGCTGATGGCCGGGAGTTGGGTAAAATCGGGGAGGAGGGTTTTTATACTTTGGGCGGAAATTACGTATAATTTATGTTAGTTGTAACAATCCATATATGATCCAATTCGTTATTATTGCGCTGATCCGTCTTTTGGTCCCTTTGGTGATTTTCCGCTGGCGGTTTTGGGGAGTGATATTATCGATTGCGGCGGATGCCAGCGATGTTATGATTATGGAAAAATTTGGATTCGGCCCTTTTACTGGACAGGTATATAACGGTTATGATAAGTTATTTGACATTTATAATTTGTTCATCGAATTTCTGGTTGTTCTTAAATGGTCCAATCCGCTAGCTAAAAAAACAGGAATATTCTTGTTTGCCTGGAGAATGATCGGTGCGGCGATTTATGAGATCACCAATACAAGGGCAATGCTTTTTTGGGCGCCAAATATTTTTGAATATTTTTATTTGGCGGTGGCTGGGTTGGAGAAATATGCCCCAAGGTTCAAGCTGGACAGTGTTAAAAAATTGATAATAATCCTTTTGATTGTCGGAATTCCCAATATCGCCAAAGAATACTATATGCATTATCTTGAGCTTAATCCATGGATATTCTTTAAAAAATACGTCTTCTGGTGGCTGTATAACTAATTTAAAACCCCGCGAACGCGGGGTTTTAAATTAGAGTGTGTTCGCCTTACCAACCAAATTCTCTTTCGATTGAATAAAAAATGAATTACGACAGTTTTCTCTAGCGCTTTTAATGTCAATTATTTCTTCAACGTCTTTTATTGAAAAACAATCTACGGATGAGTTTAGTTGGAGTTCTCTTCTAAGATCTGCTCGTTGAATTTTTATTAAGTAAAATAATTCGATGGCGATGATAATTAGCATACTACTAATTATCATAGATAATATTTTCCCATGCGAGTTTTTTAATTTTAATTGTGCCCGAGGTGGGGGTCGAACCCACATGGGATTACTCCCGCAACATTTTAAGTGTTGTCTGTATGCCAGTTTCAGCACTCGGGCTTGTTTTTTTTCTATTTTTACCGCGATGCGTTGGTTGCAAGCTGTGGCAGTTTGGACAAAGAATTCTTAGATTTTCTAATCTATTATCATGTCGATCTCCATTTATATGGTCTAATTCGAGGGGGAGGTAGCCATCTTTAGTTTTTTGGGCCCAACCACATATTTCGCAGTGCCGGGGTTTTAACCCCGAAGCGAATAATCTTTTTTTCAGTTTGAAGCTTTGGAAAGAAATTCCTTGAACGAGAATTTTTTCAAGGGGTATTCTTGGTTTACCAATTCCTCTTAAGCCGGCATTCCATCCTTTTCCCTTAAAATGTGAAATATTAAGAGAGTTTTCTTTTATGTAGTTCTTGAGTTGTTCGTAGTTGCCGCCAGATGGATATAGTTTAAGCGTGACTAAGACTTGGCGATAACTGGTGGATTGGTTTACGGCTGTTTTGAGTTGTTCGGGAGTCCAAGATCGTTTTCTCATGTGCTAATTATAGCAAATGGAAAACGTATAAATCAATTATTATTTATACCAACGCAGATATTTAGATATAAACAATGAGGCCGGTGTGGGAATCGCACCCACGCATAACAGTTTTGCAGACTGTCGCCTTGCTACTTGGCTAACCGGCCGTGAATTTTGCTGGGCAAAATTAGTTTATGGTTAATAGTAGATAGTTTATAGGAAAATTAGCAAAAATCAATGTTTCTCGGATTTTTTTAATTGTTCCAGGATGGTTTCGACTTCTTGGGCTTCCTGGGGGGCGCGATCGCCGACGAAAATGATCTTGGGGACTGGACGCATTCTTAATTTTTTGTTCAAATTATGTTGGAAACGAGAGACGTTTTTTTGTAGCGCTTCAACGATGTTTTGGCGTTCCTGGTCGGGTAGGACACTGATGAAGACTTTGGCTTCCTGAAGGTTGCCGCTGCATTCGACGCGGGTCAGTGATATAAGGATGTCGCGCGAAGAGCAAAAATCCCTTTCGATAAACTCGGCGAGGATTTTTTGCATGAGGTTATTTACCTGGTTGATGCGATAATCTTCCATAGGTCAGATATTTTTTTCTTGAACGTAGAAAACAAGATAATCGCCTTCCTGGATTTTTTCCGGGCCTTCGTAGAGAATACCGACTTCTTCGCCCTTGCTGGCCTCGGGAATATTGCGCTTATTTTTTTGAAGGTTAATCAGGCGTCCTTGGCTGGCCATACGTTCATTGCGGAAAACTTCTATTTTTACTCCTTTTCTCACTTCGCCTTCGGTAATTTTACCGCCGACGATTTGGCGGTTTTTTTCGCCCCAAAAACTAAGCAAAACTTTCATTTTCCCCAAGTCTTTGCGGATTATTTGGGGAATTTTGATTTTTTCGGCATAACCGCGCAACCATTCGATCATTTCGTAGATAACATCGAAATTCATTACGCGAAGTTTTTCGTTTTCAGCCATAATTTTGGCATCGGGACTGGTTTTAACCTTGAAACCAATGATGATGGCTTGGCTGGACCGCGCCATTTTGGTGTCATTGAGATTGATTTCGCCCACGCCGGTATGGATGATTTCCAACAAAACTTCGTTTTGGGGTATTTGGCGGATTGTTTCCTGCAATACTTCAAGTGAGCCTAAAAAATCGGCTTTTAGGACAATGTTAACGATTTTTTGGCCTTCTTTGGCCGTGCGGAGAGTTTTATTATCGGCGAGGTCCTTGGCAAGCCGGGCAATCTCGGCTTGGACGAATTCCTGGGCAGCCGGGAGATTTTCCATTTCTTTGAATTCTTCGCCGATAATAGGGACGTTTTCAAAGCCGATCAAGACTGCCGGCTGGGAGGGGGAAAGGTTGTCGATTTTTTCCCCGCGGGAATTTTCTAAAGATTTAACTTTGCCGAAGGCCGTTGGGGTTGCTACTATCGCGCCGATACACAGAGAGCCGTTTTGCAAAAGGATGGTGGCGCTAGGACCGCGGCGTTTATCAAGAGATGACTCGATAATAATACCCGATGCCGGGGCTTTGGTATCGGCCTTAAGCCCTTCCATTTCTGCGACCAGAGTAATCATTTCCAACAGTTCGTCGATACCCTTACCGGTTTTGGCCGAAACGGCAATTGAAGGGATGTCGCCGCCCCAATCTTCAACGAGAACTTCTTCTTTTTGGAGTTCGCGTTTTAATCTTTCCACATTGACTTGCGGCAGATCCATTTTGTTCATCGCCACGATCATCGGGACACCGGCTTTGCGGATCGCGCTGATGGCTTCTTTGGTTTGGGGTTTTAATCCTTCTTCGGCGGCGATTACCAGGATTGCGATGTCGGCGATTTTGGAGCCGCGGACGCGCATTTGGGAAAAGGCTTCATGTCCGGGGGTGTCGATGAAAGTGATCTTTTTGCCGTTGAATTCGACCTCGGAGGCCCCGATGTGCTGGGTAATGCCGCCGGATTCGCGGGCGGTCACATGGCTTTTGCGGATGTAATCCAAAATCGAGGTTTTGCCGTGGTCGACGTGCCCCATTACCACTACTATCGGTGGTCGCGTAACCTGATTTTTATTGGATTTGTCCGCCATTGTTATTATTGATTATTATTTTTGGCCATCTCGATGGCTTTGGTTTCTTCTTCCGCGAGCTTGAATTCAGAGACCCCTTGTTTGATGGGCTTGCCGTAAACCCGGTTGGCGTCGCGGGAGAACAGGCTAGTGATGACGACGCCGTTATTGTTTCCGTCAAGCAATGCCAGGGAAAAGCTTTGGTTGCTGCCCAGCCCTTCGAAAGGATTGTAGCGGACAATGCTGATCTTGTCGATCATTTTCGTATTTTCCTGCCGCAGCCTTTGAACTTCTTTTTTGAGTTCTTCGCATTCGTTTTGCAGTTCTTTAAATTTTTCCAGGAGCTGGCTGATGTTCTCCGGTTCAGGCGCCGGTTTTTTGGAGAAAATGGACATGGAATAGTATATTAGTTGATGAGCTCTTAGTTGATGAGCGGGGATCCGATAGGCATTTTATCATTACTCATACACTAATACTAATTGCTCATTAACTATTCGGGCGGTGGGAGGAGGATTTGAACCTCCGATACCGGTAAAGGTATAACGGTTTTCGAGACCGCCCCATTCGGCCGCTCTGGCATCCCACCAACAAATTTTGCGGATAAAATTTGCAGTACTTAGTATTTGGTGCTTAGTAATTAGAAAAACATAAAATACTTGGAGACCCAAAGCGAAATTTGTTTTCTAAATACAAATTACTCACACCAACTTCATTTGTAAAATACAAAACAAACCGTTTTGGCAACAGCTTGTTTATATCATTTTTTCCCTTAAAAAGCAAAAAAAGAAGGGTTGGTTGTATTTAATTTTCGCGGATTTTTCCTCCAAACGAGAATGCTGTTGATGCCGTAATACCAGTAGCGAGATAAGTATTGGTTATTGGCAGGAGAAAACTAATGCCTATCAGGTTCTTTTGACAATACTTATTGCAAAGCATTTGTTGATAAATTTCACCTTTGTGGGCGCTAAGGGACTCGAACCCCTGGCCTACTCAGTGTAAATGAGTCGCTCTACCAGCTGAGCTAAGCGCCCAAAAAAACAAAATAGCAATTAGTGCGAGTAATTAGTATTCCGGAAAAATTTTGCGGAGCAAAATTTTGTGCCCGGGGCGAGACTTGAACTCGCACGGGGGTGAACCCACTAGCACCTCAAGCTAGCTCGTCTGCCGATTCCGACACCCGGGCATTAACCCCGCTATGGGGTGGAAGTACAACATCGGCCCCGCGGGAGCGGGGCCGGAGGATTTTATTTTGCAGATTCTTCTTTGACTGCGGATTTGGCCACCACTTGCTTCAAGCGAGCCTTTCTGCCGCGAGCCTCGCGGATGTAGCCGATCTTGGCTCTCCTAACCCGGCCGCTTTTTATCACATCGATCTTGTCTATGATCGGCGAGTGGACGGGGAAGAGTTTCTCAACGCCGACTCCGGAAACGATCTTGCGGACCGTTATTGTGGCACCGGTTTCATTACCGTGTTTGCGGCACAATATCAAACCCTCGAACATCTGGATCTTGTCCTTTCCGTCTTTGTCTTTGTATTTTTGATAGACGCGCACGGTGTCGCCAGCCTTGGCGGTGCAAACATCCTGTTTTTTATTAAGTTTGTCGAATTCTGCGATTTGCTTTTCCATGGTGTTTCTTATTCTAAATATTGGATTTGATGTAACAACTACTAACTATAATCTAAAAAGCGTGTTCTGTAAAGCGTTTTTGGCGCTTGATCGGTTGAAATGTGGGCAGTACAGGATTTGAACCTGTGACCCCTACTATGTCAAAGTAGTGCGCTACCCCTGCGCCAACTGCCCGATTTTTTCGTTCTCCCTTATAATTTGGGTATGTTTTTGTACCGATCGTTCTTGACAGCGCTTGTTTTTTGTTTTTGCCAGCCATAATCGCTTTTTTGGGCTGTGGGCGTGGATGGACTCGAACCATCGACCCCGGCTTTATGACCCGCAAGGCGGGGCCGCCGGAAAAATATTAACAATCTATTTGGGCGTTAGTGGGCGTGGATGGACTCGAACCATCGACCCCAGCTTTATAAGAGCTGTGCTCTAACCACCTGAGCTACACGCCCAAATAGATTGTTAATATTTTTCCGTCATAAGAGCTGTGCTCTAACCACCTGAGCTACACGCCCAAAAAATACATTTATGACAGATCTATTCTTTTTCTTCCGGCTTGTTGTTTTTAATTCCTACCAGTTTTTCGTATTCTTCTTTTTCGATGGTTTCCTTTTCGATCAACCGCAATGCTATTTTTTCCAGGGTATCGCGTTTTTTGATCAGGGTAAGGGTAGCCAGTTCCTGGCTATCCTTTATTATCCGGGAGACCTCGATATCGATTTTGGCGGCAATTTCTTCGGAATAATTCCGATGGCCTTCAAATTCCTGGCCGAGGAATGCCAATTCTTCTTTTTCTCCGAAAGTGATCGCGCCCAAAGACGACATCCCGTATTCTTTTACCATTTTTCTGGCTAAAATGGAAGCCTTTTTCAGATCGTTGGACGCGCCGGTTGACGATTGGCCAAAAACAATTTTTTCGGCAACCATGCCTCCCAGCAAAGTGGCGATCTCGGAAATAAAATCATCTTTGGTGCGCAATTTTTTCTCTTCAATAGGAGTCTTCAACGTATATCCGGCCGCCATGCCGCGCGAAATAATAGATATCTTGCGAACCGGTTCGGTGTCGGGCAGGGAAGAGGAGACCAGCGCATGGCCGGATTCGTGATAGGCGGCGATCTTTTTTTCTTCTTTAGAAAGCAGATGGCTTTTCTTTTCCGGGCCAAGCATCACTTTTTCGATCGATTCCAAAAAATCGGTTTGAAAGATTTCAGTTTTATTCTGGCGTGCCGCAAGTAGAGCCGCTTCGTTAACCACATTGGCAATATCGGCACCCGAAAAACCAGGAGTGCGTTCGGCGATCTCGCGCAGGGCCACGTTTTGGGCCAAGGGTTTTTTGCGGCAGTGGATGGCAAGAATCGCTTCGCGGTCCTTGGCGTCGGGAAGGTCTAAAATAATGCGGCGGTCAAAACGGCCGGGGCGAAGCAGGGCCGGATCCAGGTACTCCGGCCGGTTGGTGGCGCCCAGAACAATGATGCCTTCACCGGTTTCAATGCCGTCCATTTCGGCCAGAATTTGGTTAAGGGTTTGTTCGCGTTCTTCGTGGCCGCCCGTGAGACCGACGCCGCGGACTTTGCCGATGGAGTCAATTTCGTCAATAAAGATAATGGCGCGGCCGACTTTGTGGGCTTGTTCGAACAGGCTGCGGACGCGGCTGGCGCCCACGCCTACGAAAAGTTCGATGAATTCCGAACCGGAGATCGAAAAGAACGGTACGTTGCCTTCATTGGCGATAGCTTTGGCCAGCATGGTTTTGCCGGTACCGGGAAGACCCATTAGAAGAACACCCCGCGGGATTTTGGCACCCATTTTTAAGTATTTGTCGGGATTTTTCAGGAAGTCGATGATTTCAGCCAGTTCTTCTTTGGCTTCTTTTAACCCGGCCACGTCGTTAAAGGTTGTTTTATCTTTTTGATTTTCGCCGCCTAGTATCCGGGTTTTAGCTTTTGTGAAGTCGAATGCCTGCATTGCGTTGCCTTTTGCCTGGCGAAAGATCATCATAAATACGATCAAAAACAGGATCAGCGGCAAGATGCTGGAGAGCAACAAGGGCGCCAGCCAGCTCCAGACACTGGTATCAACCTTGGATTCGAAGTTGACCTTGGATAGAGTGTCGGTTTTTGCGCCCAGATTTACCAGGGTTTGCGAAAGCGAGGAATCAATTTCTTTTTCAGCAGTGGCTTTGGCGTCGTCGTTGTAAACGACTTCAAGCGTGCCGTCGGTTACGGTCACGCTCTTTATCTTGGAGTCGTTGATATCGGTTACCAGTTGAGACAGAGTGATCTGTTTGGTTTCTTCGGGTGTTTGCGTGAATAGGGAAAACAATCCAGCCATGAAGACCAAAAAGAAAACTGCGAGCGCGAAATTTTTGAAGAAGTTCTTCATTGTGGTGTTTTTTAGCGCTTACCGGAGAACCGACGATAAATTTTTACTCGGTGCTTTCCTTTAAAGAGAGAAATACTTTGCCGTTGCTGATTTCAATGATTTTGGCCGAGATTTTGTTACCGATTTTGAAGTGTTCGGAAAGGTTTTGGGCGCGCGCGGCGTCGATTTGCGCCACAGGAATAAGGCCTTCAACGTTGTCGGTACCATCGGTGCCAAAACGCACAAAAATACCGAATTCCATTACGCCGGTGATATCACCGGTGACAACTTGCCCGGTCTGATATTTTTTCAGGCGTTCTTCGCGCATTTCCATTTCGGCCATTTTTTCCGACAAAATGATTTCGCCGGTTTTGGGTTTTAAGTTTAATATGCGGACCGAAAGATCAGTGCCGACGAATTTTTGGAGTTCTTTGAGGATTTTTTCCGGATCGCCGCCTATGACTTTAGGATAGTGGCCGCTGGCCAGTTGCGATACGGGCAGGAAAGCGGGAAGTCCGGAAACCTTGGCAATCAAGCCGCCTTTGTTGGCGCCCATTACCTTGATGGTAACCGGGGTGCGGTTATCCTGACTTTCGCGGAGATCGTCCCAGACGAGTTTGCGGGTCGCGCCGCTGACGGATAATTCGATGTAGCCGTCATCGTTTTCAAGGCTGGTGATTTTAGCCGAGATAGGGTCGCCTTCTTTGGCGTCTTTTAAGCGGTCTTTGATCTCGTAAAATTCCTTGCCGTAAACAATGCCCGTGCCGATCGCGCCCAAATCAACGAAGAGGGACGAACGTTCTTGTATAATTATGGTTCCTTTGACGATTTCTCCGACTTTCGGAGGATTAATCGAAGCGGCGGGAGCCACGCTTTTTATGGTTTCTTTGGTCATAATTCGGAATATACAATATTTTGATATAATTTCAAGCCCTGTAATATCAAATTGAATAACGGTGGATGCATACGATGTATTGAATATTGACGCCGTGGTCTTTTACGACTATTATCCGGACAGATATCCTGAAAGGAGGTTATCAATGGTAAAAGGTGCAAATATATCCAGATTGATGATAAGGGATCCGTATTTTCCCATTAGGGCGACACCGACAGAGACGGAAAATAAGTATGGCTCGGGAGTGGTATTTAAGGTATTCCACAGCGTTTTAGGCGAAGTAGTGGCCGGGGACGAATCGTGGCACTATGCTTTGGAGACGATCATTTGTCGATGCGAGGATATGGGCCTATGCCCTATGCTTTACATCGATAACGAATACCAAGATAAGGAAGCGCAATTAAAATGTGTCCGGGAAAGCATTGTTTTGGGGGTGGAACGCAAACTGCCCAAAATTGTTATTTTGTCGCCGGAAGCGCGGCTATTGGATGAAGTCCGAGAGATCAATGCGGGCGAGTTGAAGATTGAAACCGGTCGGCTTGCGGGGCATTCTTTAAATCCGCAAAACGAAATTAAGGAAGAAGCGGCCAAGGGAACTTCAAACATTGTTTTTTATGCTTATGAGCATGGTGAGCCAGCGATAAAGAACATGACCAAGCTGGCTCGCAGATCGGGGATTAAGATAATATTCAATATCCGCGATCAAAACAACCATGAGCGGGATGTTCTTAAAAGTGTGAGCGCGATCCTTAAGGCCAGTAAGAACGGAGGTGGAATTTTTTGTAATTATCCGCCATCGGTATGGGAAGTTCTTAAAAGAAAGAAGGAAAGCGTTTGAGTGGTTGCGATGGTTGTTGTGGAACTTGTCCGCAGGACAAAGGGTGCATTAGGCTAAATGGGCCGGGCAGAGGATAGGGCATATCCCTATCTTTTATTTTAAAGTGAGTTTTTCATTGGCGTAAGCCCGGGGAGATTCATTTGATTTCTTTTAAAAATTCGTTGGCGATACTGACCGTTTGATCGTCGACAGTATAGAAATTTTTCCAAACTACGGCGATATCGGCGCCGTTGAAGATTGCGCGCCGGACTTCGCGGGCGGTGTCGCCGCCGGCGATGGAAATCATAATGTTGTAATTACCTTTAATACGCTGGATTTCATGATAGGGGATTTGTTTTTCCCGATTGAATTCTTCCTCGTCAACTCCGCGATGCAGAATGACCACCGCGGGCGGTTTTTTTAATTTGCGCAAGACGGTAAGCGAATATTCGACATTCATCATATCGATCATCGGGTCGATGCCGGCGGCGTAACACTCGGCAATAAAAGAATTAAGAGTTTCGACGGGAGCATGTCCCATGGCAATGGCGGCGCTGGCGCCGGCCGAGGCGGCCATCCGGGCTTCGGTGGCGCCGCGGTCGATGGTTTTTAGGTCGGCAACAATATATGGTTTTATTGTGGTGTCGGAAAGGCGTTGTTGCCACAGATTGCGGATGCGTGGGATTGCGGAGATCCCTTCCTGTTTTATGAGCGGGGTACCGGCTTCGATGATGATCCGCTCGTTTTGAGGCAGGCGGGGAATGATGTTTTGGGCGTCGTGAAGATTGCTGTTCAATGCGATCTGGAGGTAACTGGTGCGGGAGTTTAACATATATATTTGGCTATTGCTTTACTATAACACGGAAGGGGTAGTGGCGATTTTTGCCAAGATGTGATAATCAAAGTTACAATCAATGTAATTAACACTCTAATACCCTTAAATCTATGGACAGGAAAATAAAAATATTCAGTACCATGTCGCGGCAGGTTTCGGAGTTGGTACCGATGAAGGACAAGAAAATAAATTTTTTTGTGTGCGGGCCGACGGTCTATGATTTTTCGCACTTGGGGCATGCTAAAACCTATACGCAGTTCGATTTTATCGTGAAATATCTGCGGTGGACGGGATTTGACGTGAACTATCTGGAGAATATCACTGATATCGATGATAAGATTATCCAACGGGCAGCCGATCGCAAGATTTCGTGGCGCCAACTCGCCGATGACTTCGAAAAAATATACTTTGAGGATATGCAGGCGTTGCATAATACGGCGGTGACGAAGTTCGCGCGTGCCACGGATTACGTTCCACAGATTGTTGACCAGGTAAAAAGGATGATCGACAAGGGTCTGGCATATCAGGTTCCCGACGGGAGCTGGTATTTTGAGATTGCCAAATTCGGGGATTACGGTAAGTTGTCGGGACGAACCGAATTAAAAGAAAATGATGGGGTTTCGCGGATAGATAACAGCGATTTTAAGCGCGGGTGGAATGATTTTTGTTTGTGGAAGTCATCCAAAGAGGGCGAGCCCAGCTGGGACACGGAGCTGGGAAAGGGGCGGCCAGGCTGGCACATTGAAGATACGGCGATCACCGAGGCGGAATTCGGGGCGCAATACGATATTCACGGGGGCGCGGTAGATCTGATTTTCCCGCATCACGAGGCCGAGATAACCCAGATGGAATCGGTGTCGGGCAGAGTGCCGCTGGTGCGCTATTGGATGCATACCGGCTTTTTGAACATTAACAGCCAGAAGATGTCCAAGAGTCTGGGAAATTTTAAAACGATTCGCGATCTTTTGGCGAAATATGATTACCGGGTTTTGCGGTTTTTCTTCATTTCTAACCATTATCGCGCGGCGGTTGATTTTTCCGACGCGGCGCTGGAGCAGGCCAAGAATTCTTTGGCGCGCATTGATGAATTTATTTTCAACAAGGTAGACGCAAATTTTGACGATGCGGGGGATGGGGCGGCGGTGGAAGATGCGAAAAATAAATTCCACGAAGCGTTGGCCAATGATTTGAATACGCCACAGGCGTTTGCGGTGTTGTTTGAGTTCATCCGGGCGCAGAATATGAAGGAAAAATCCGGGCTCAGAACTTTCGAATTTTTAAATCAAATAAATTCGTTTTGCGATTTTATGAAATTCGATGCGGCTAAAAGCAACGAGTTCATCGAGCCACTATTGAAAGAACGCGATGCGGCGCGGGTGAACAAGGATTTTGCCAAGTCCGACGAGATCCGCGACCGTCTGTTGGCGATGGGGGTGAAGATATACGATACCAAGGAGGGGACGAAGTATCGGATGTGATAAGGGACTTATATTTTTGCACTTTTTTTGCATTAAAAAACTGGTCAAATGGACCAGTCGGGATCGGAGTCAACCGGATTGTATTTTTCGAGGGCTTTTATAAGTCCGATTATTACCACTATCCCGGCGAAAATAAGCGATGGGGGAAAAAGAATGGTAATGCTAGCCGGGTTGAAGCCCAAATACGCCGATATGTGAAATGTGCTGTCGATTCCCCAGGCAAGGGCGGCAGATACGATGCTTAGCGTCAAAATAATGAATAATGTTGCGGTTATAAAGCAGAGACCAAATTTTATTGTGGTCATTTCTTTTTCCAAGGACAAGAATTCTTCTGGTATTTCTTTCATTTCGCAGATTCCGGAATGAATCAGGACACCCGTGGTAGAGTGTCCTTGTATGA
>CAYYEP010000008.1:51676-56286 GCA_964470995.1 uncultured Candidatus Saccharibacteria bacterium | reverse complement strand
TTTGAACAGCCCGACCCGCTTTTCGCCTTTATGGAAAGCCTGTTGCGGCATTTGGCAATGTTCAATTTTTACGGCGATCCGAATATGCGGCATAATTATTCGGGCGACCCACAGCTGTTCTTCCCGGTAGGCATTCTTTTTTTGGTGGGTTTTTGGCAAATGGCAAAAAAAACCTTTACCGGAATCAACCGCGGCGCGTGGGAAGAAATTTTACCGCACTTTACGCTTTTTATTTGGTTTTTCGTAATGCTGCTTCCCGGCGCATTGACGTACGAAGGACTGCCCCATGCCTTGCGGATTATCGGCGTTCTGCCGGTATGCTACATTTTAGCCGCTGAAGGCGGAGACGTTGTCTATAATTGGCTTGGCCGCAAAATGGATAAAAAAAGTCTGGCGGCGCTGGCGGTGTTAGTGCTTTTTATATCTGGCTTTTTTCCGCCCTACCGCTACTTCAACCAATGGACAAATAATCCCGAAACTCGCGCCGCCTTTACCGCCGACCTGGTATCAATGGGCACCTTCTTAAAAGACACCTCCGCTGACAGCAACAAATATGTCATTGTTTACGGCGGCGAAATGCCAGTACAATCCGTAAAGCTCATCGCCCTGCAAAACCCGGCCAACCAAAACATCAACTACATCCAGTCATCCGATATTGCCAAAACCGACATCAAAACACCGGCGGTAGTCTTGTTTATGGCTAATAACCAGGCCGACCTGGATCTCTTGACCGCCAATTATCCTAATGGAGTGCATTCTTCCGACAGTGAAAGCGGCGCTTGGACCTATTACATAAAGCAAAAACACTATGAATAACAAGCTGGCCAATCTTGCCGCCGCGTTAATGCTTCTTTTAATGGGTATACTTGCGTTTGCCAGTATTGCCGACGACACCCTGACTTATGACGAAGTTGCTCATATTGGCGCCGGTTATACCTATTGGAATAATAGGGATTACCGCCTCAACCCCGAACATCCTCCGCTCGTTAAAGATCTGGCAGGTTTGCCGTTGCAATTCTTGAATTTGAATTTTCCCGCCGCCGATTATTGGGATAATGCCGCGCCAACTCCCTGGTGGACGCAATTCGATTTTGGCGACCAGCTTTTGTATCACGCCGGCAACGATCCGGAGAAAATAATGCTTTACGCCCGAACCGGGCCGATCCTACTCCTGATACTAATGGGCGCGTTTCTCTTTATTTGGGCAAAAAAAATTGTCGGCAACAAATGGGCGCTGTTTATTTTAGCAATATTTGTTTTCTGCCCCAACATTATGGCCCACGGTCGCCTAGTTACGACCGATATTGGCGCCAGTTTCGGTGTTCTTTTGGCAACCTTCTTTTGGCTTGAATTTCTAAAATCTCCCCGCGGAAAAAATATTCTTATCGCCGGCACCGCTTTCGGTTTTGCTATGCTCATAAAATTCTCGCTCATTCTTCTGGTACCGTTCTTTGGCGCAATCACCATTGTCTGGGCACTTCTACAAAACGGAAACAAATTGACAAATATATTTGAATACTGCTGGAAATCCGCCGCCGCGGCAATGTTTGGCGCAATATTTATCATCGGTCCCGTTTACGCCTGGCATATCGCCGATTATCCGTACGAAAAACAATTATCCGATACCGCTACGGTTTTGCGCACCACCAGCCTGCCGCCTTGGATGCAAAATATCAACATCGAAATGGCCAAACAGCCCGTATTGCGCCCCTGGGCGCAATATCTGCTTGGCTTGGAAATGGCAACTAATCGCACCGGGACTGGCAATACCACCTATTTTAACGGCACAGTTTCCGCCGCCGGACGGCTGGATTACTTTCCCACGTTATATCTGTTCAAAATCCCCCTAGCATTTCATTTAATGACGCTGCTGGCTCTCGGTTGGACAATTTTAACGCTAGTTAAAAAACGTTTCTGGCAAAACTTTGCCTCAAAAACCGCCGCCGCCATCCGCAATCACTACGAAGTATTTGCAATGTTTGTCTTTTTGGTCATTTATTGGTCGGCCAGCCTTATTGGCAGCCTGAATATTGGCCTACGGCACATTCTGCCCACATTCGCCATTACTTATATGCTGGTCGTTATTGGTCTGAAAAACCTCCTTGCCGCGGCCAGACGCAACACAACCGCTCGAACCCTTAAAATTACCCTGGGAATCCTATTGGGTTGGTACGCAGTATCATCACTGGCAATATTCCCCCACTATCTTCCCTATTACAACGAACTTGCCGGCGGCCCCGATAACGGCTATAAAATTGCCGTCGATTCCAATCTTGACTGGGGCCAAGATCTTAGAAGATTGGACGAATGGATTAAAACCGAAGGCGCTAACCTTTCCGACGTCCCTTTAGGCAGCCGGTTGCCGCCAATCAATAGAATATATTTGGATTATTTTGGCGGCGGTGACCCAGAATATTATTTGGGTAACAAATATATCAAATGGACCGGCGATATGAATCCAGCAACAATTTCCGCCGGCAGTTATTTGGCAATTTCGGCCAATCAAATGATGGGCCAGCGCGCCAAGGCCGCGGATGGCTATGACCAACCCACAAACAAATACGATTGGCTAAATGCCCATGAACCGCCTGTCGCAAAAATCGGCTATTCAATCTTTATCTACCGCATCAAGTAAAACAAAAAATACCTAATAAGATATTGGATACGAAACGGAATATTCAAGGAGGCTCACCGCCTCTTTTTTGCGAGAATTTTATTGCGATTCGCTAATATTTTGAGACTGGACTTTAATCGTCTCCGCGGCCCCTGATTGCGCTTCCGCCCCCTCGTTTCCGGTCTGGATTTCACCCGGAGCATCTTTTGATTTCAAATATACCCGGGTAAATCTTATATCAAGATATTCCAAAACATCACGTTTAGTATTAAATGTTTCATCAACAAGAACCGCGTTCAGTTTTACCAGCTGTTCGTTGATATCCTTCAGGGGATTAAAAAAAATATACCACCCTTCCGATGTCATCAGATTAATCCGTTCCGGCGTGGCGATCTCGGCTCGAAGGACGGTTATCTGCCCCGCCCCGTCGATCTCCCCCTTCATCCTTAGAATCGCCGCCAACAAATCCTTTGATATTGCCGCCACTCCTATTTGTCCCTGGCTTGAACTGCTATCGACAATTTCGATCACATGATCATCTTTCCCAGCCGGCTCAAACGCAAACCCCTCCATATCCAGTGAATAACGCGCGCCGGACGCATCGGAATATACCGCCACGCCCCGCCGCTCCTCAACCGAAGCATATATCATCGACGGAAATTTACGCTCGATCTTTATGTCCTGAATCTGCGGATATTTGGCCAGCATTTCCTTCTTGGCCTGTTCGAGATTAAACAGCAAGATACTCTTGGAATCGAAGAAAGCAATCTTTTTGGTAATCTCGGCTTCAAGCAAATTGGCACAATCTTGGCCGCTCACTTTCTGCGCACCGTCAACATTAACTTCCTTTACTTCCAAGGCCGGGCAAAAACAAACCAGCCACACCGCACCGCCCGCGAATGCAAACCCACCCACAGAGCGCCAGAAAGACGCCTTGGCCAGCAACGGCTTTTTCTTTTTTGCCCGGTATGGTTTTTTATAACTTCGTTTAGCCATCAAAATATTAAAATCCGCGCCTAAAACCTCTAATTTTTTCAAACAAATAAATAGGCCAGTACTTCCAATCCAGCGGCAAATCCTGTGTTTTTACGTATTCGTATGCCTCGCCACCAAACCCCATCTTGAATAACGTTGGACCCGCCCAGGGATGCTTCGGATAGGCTTTCGGATCGGTATAGCCCCAAAAATCATACAACTCGCATCCTCGCCGCTTCGCTTCGTTGATTGCTTCCCACTGCAAAAGATAAGGTATGGAATACTTTGAATATTCCCCCAGTGACGCGGCCTGATGGTAAAAACCGATCCCCGACCAAAATATTACCAATGCCGCCGCCGCCGGTTTTCCCTTATAACTGCCGATAAACCACATCGCCTGCCCATCGACATCAAAAGATGCGAATTCCCGCCTGATATAATCTTCCTTAAACGCCACGAATTTTTGCCGTTTGGCCACTGCTTCGTTTAATCCCGAATAAATTTTTATCTTCTCGGGATCATCGCTTTTCTCAATCGCCACATCCGGATTCCTTTGAACTTGCCGGATCAAATACCTTGTCGTTTTGCGCATCGCCTTCATCAAGTCCTCTTCGGAGGGCGCAATATCCAGTTTCCATGTCGCTTCGTAAGCATTAGCGTGCATCGGCGCCACAATAAAACCCAGCTTTCTGAATATTTCTAAGTTATTGTTATTTCTCTCCATCAGCGGTGCTGCCCGGATAAATGCCGCTCTTTCTTTTTTGGCCCAATTTTTCAACTCAAAAATAAATTCCCGTAGAATTTTTTTCGTGTCATTTAAAGCTTCTTCGATTATGTTCGGGCCATGCTGTATGAGAATGTAAGTGCCTCTCCTTGCTCTTATTTTAACCGCTAAACAAACTGCAATCAACCTCGAGTTTTCCACCATTCCCAGCCTTTTTATTTTATTACCCTGCGAAAGCCAAAATTCACCCCATTGCCAAGAGCTCAAAAAACTCTTCCGGCTGCATTTTGCCAAAAA
>CAYYEP010000008.1:25725-51576 GCA_964470995.1 uncultured Candidatus Saccharibacteria bacterium | reverse complement strand
ATCATTTTGCCGCTAAACTCCTCCGCATTGGGACAACTACCCTTTTTATAACCCACAGCTTCGGGAAGGGTATCAAACGGATCAATCGGTGTCCTATACCAGTCGCCCAAAAGCAAGTTTTTCGACCAAGCTTTTTTCAAGATTTTTGCGGCATCATTGTGCCGCATAGTAAATCGTAAAAAAACTTGATCTCGGGCGACGGGTGTTGGCGGCAAAATAAATCCCGATTTATTCAACGCTTCAAAGTAAAAATGCGCAATCTTTTGCCGGTGTGCGTTAAATTCATCCAATTTTTTGAATTGGTTTAACGCCAAAATCGCTAAGGCGTTTGGCATCCTCTTTGGAAAATAATACGGTACCAATCCCCGTTTTTCTTTCCAATGAATCGCTTTTGATAGAACCCGCGCCCATTGGAAATATCTCAATAAAAACTTTCCGCCAATCGCGTAATAAGGCAAAACCATTTTTTCCATCAATACCGGATGTGCCAGTTGCTGCTCAATCCAGTCATTATCGGGATAACCGCATTCTTGTTGGAATCTGGATATTTTTTGCGCCAACTCATCATCGTCGGTTACCGCAATCCCGCCATAAACGCACGAAATCACTTTATCGCGCGACAATGAAAAAAACGCCGCCTTCCCAAACGTACCGACCCTTCGGCCGCCATATGATGCTCCCAGCGAATGAGCGCAATCCTCGATCAATACAAGGCCTCTTTCATCGCAAATCCTTTTAATTTCAGCTATGTCCGCCGGCAATCCAAAAGTATGCTGCACCATCACCGCGCGTGTTTTTTCGGTGATTTTTTTTTGTAAATCCCCAATGGACAAATTATAATTTTGGTCGCAGTCAACATATAACGGCTCATACCCCGCCCAGCGGATTGGATTAACCGCCGCATTACAAGTCAGCGCCTGCAAGGCAACTTGCGACCCCTGGGGTAACTCCAAAGCCTTCATTATCGCCACCAGGCTCGACCTGCCGCTATTAAAAGAATATGCGTACCTTACCCCCAGGTATTGTTTGAATTCTTCTTGAAGTTTATAAATTTCCGGCCCGGATTGCCAACTGCCTTTATTACGCGATACCTCAAAAACCAACCCAATATCATCGGACTGAACATTTGGCGATAAAGATATAGAAATCGGCCGGAAGCGATTTGTCATATTTAATCATTTTAATCTTATTTCCATCTTATCTCAACCATTGACAAAATAACATATATAATTACAATTCTAATCGATCAATATGAGTATGCGCACATTTAAAAAGGTAAGGAGCAGAATTATTGGTAATTGCGATGACTTCTGTGACCGGGTATTAATGGTATCATTACTAGTCTTTCTGTCACTGTGTTTCTACTTCCCAAAAGACATACAGAGAAGCAGTGAATATCTCCAATCAAACGGCATTTGGGGATTTCCTGAAGTCGCAGCCATTTGGACAATAGCCTACATAGCATCAGCAAGCATAGCGTTTGTCATAGTATGCTTAGCTATGGGAATATTAGTAATGATAACAATTCCACTAAGAAACGATTAAAATCAAAAGCGGCTCATCGCCGCTCCTTATTTTTTATCAAAGCTATTAGACTTTTGGAAATTCGCCCTTCCAAAAGTACAACATCATCAGTAGCCTGGCGTTTATTTATTATATCGCCGATTTCTCGCTCGTTGTCGCAAAAAAATATGTTTTTCGGTTCCATTCCCGCGCTTACCGCTCCCTCTTTGATATCATTAAATCTATCTTTGGTAGTTATTATCGCCAAATCACAAACTTTTCCTATCTTTTTGCCGATTGTAAAATGAACCCCCTTTGACACGCTACCCAATTCGATCAGGCAAGGCATAATTATTATCTTTTTACCCGGCCATAACTTTAGATATTCCAGATGCCCCGCCACTCCGCTGGGATTTGCCGAATAAGTTGAACTAATGACACTAAACCCGGCGGCGTTTTTTAAAACTTCGATATTAAACGGCTTAAAATCCGTTTGGTTTACGATTTTTACCGCGTCCGCTAAGTTCATCCCGGCCGCGACGGCGCCCGCTACCGAAAGCGTTGTCGGTTCGGCCATAAACGCTCCCCGCGCGTTGGTCACAATCTCATAAGATTTGCCTTGATATCCAATACCGAAAGAAAGTTCATCAATCCCAACCCGTAACTTTTCGATCGAAATATCTTTTCCCGCCAAAATTAATTTTTTAGCTTTGATCCGCGTTCTTTGCGTATCAAAACTATCCAAAACAAAATCGCTTTTAAAATTCAGGACCGCGGTCCCGGTTTCGGGCAATGCTTCCAAGACTTCATATTTCGCATCAATAATGTTTTGAAGGCTTCCAAAAACCGCCTGGTGCTGTTGGTTTATTCCGGTAAGAATCCCGATTTTTGGTTTTACGATACCCGCCACCTGCGCGATACGCCCCTTATGCACCGCGCCAATCTCGCAAACAAAAATTTGATGTTCGGGCTTTAGATCATTGATAACGGTTTGCGACACGCCCATTTCCGTGTTTTGGTTGGCCCTGGTTTTTAAAACTTTATAATTTTGCGACAAAATATGCGCCAATAATTCCTTGGTAACGCTTTTTCCGTAACTACCCGCTACCCCGATCACCGTCAAGTCCGGCCGGGAGTCGATAATGGCTCTGGCACGCTTCAAAATCTTGGCCTTTTCAATTAAGGTAAGCGGTTGCAAACCCAGCACTACCGCGCCGATCAAAACCGGCGCCATAATATCCAGCAACAAGAGCGAAAACGCCGCAAAACACAGGTCCAACAACCTTAATTCACCCAAAAAAACAAAAAAAGCGGCCAGGGACACGCCATACATTACCGTATGCGCCGCCCCAATCAGCATTACCGATTTTTTCGTTAGGTCCGGATGCAAAAGCCGACCCTTAACAAAGGAATAGGCCGTATAAACCGCTTCAAAACCATAAATTGCCAACGTTATTCCAATAAAACCCATCAGCGGCAAGCGATAACCGGCCACAAAATCGTAAATGGAATTAGAATCAAAAAAACCCGTCCTGCCCCGCATCGGCAGGACAAACAACCACGCCCCCGCGGCCAGCAAAACCAGCTTTGCCAAAAAAAATTTGTTCAAAAAAATACCCTTTCCCTTGGAAGTCCTGAAATGATCCAAAATTCTCCCCCAATGATACTCTTTTAATTGCCAAAGATAAAGCCAAAACATTATTTGGCGGTTCTCGCGCACAAACCACACGCAAAATAATAAAAGATAAACCGCAAAATATGGTACAAAATTTAGATCCATACGCCGTATAAAATCAATTATGCTTGTCCAAAAAAGAACTCGCTATCCGGCAAAGTTCGGCCGGGTGGGTCAAGTGCGGGTTATGTCCGCAATTATCGATTAACTCCAAAATCGCCCCCGGGATCTTGTATTTTAACTGGTGCGCGTCCTGCACCGGCGTGCTGCGATCAGCCGACCCCCAAATGATTAAAACCGGCATTTTTAAAAAATTTACCGCCCCGCTTAAGTCATCGGCCAAAATATTTCTAAATGTCTGGCGCATTATGCCGCTGGTTTTTTCATAGTCATGCGTACCGGCAATTTTGTAAACAATCTTCTCGGCAAACGGCTGTAGCTTTTTCGCCATCGGCAAACGTATAAAAAAACCCTTGCCGGCCGCCAAAATCCTGGCAAGCCGCTGGCGCGGATTCAACCTCTCCTTACGGATTACGGCTGCATCCACCAATACCAGTTTTCTAACCATCGCCGGATTATGGGCGGCATACAGCGCCGCTAAACCGCCTCCAAAAGAATGCCCGACAACCGAAATATTCTGAAGCTTCATTTCAAGCGCGAAATTCTCCACGAATTTTAGATAATCGGCGGCCATCCACGGCTTTTTCGGCACCTGGCTTTTTCCAAAGCCCGGCAGATCGGGGACAATCACCTGATAGCCCTTCGATGCCAAAAAACGGCCAAACCTTATCCACAAATCCGCGCCTCTACCCCAGCCATGCAATACCAAAACCGACCCGCAGTCTCCATCGCCAAAAATCTTGTAATTTATCTGTAAACCATTAATCGTGATTTTTTGGTCCTCCATCTTGACTATTGGGTCCTTATTTTACAATAACCTAATGGTGATCGTATTGAAGGGCACTAAAAGGTTAAAATCCGTTTGCACCGATCGCGGTCGTGATGTGTTTCTGTTCGACCCCGGCGCCTTTTGTCTCGCCGTTAAAATTGCCGGAATTGCCATCATTAGCTATATTGTTCTAATAGCGTTATGTTTACGCGCCACGCTTAAAAACGATAATCGAACCGGCCACAGCAAATTTGGAGCCCCAAACGACGAATGGGGTTTCGCACGCCACAATATATTTTCAATTGCACTGATCTTGGAGGGCCAAGATCATTTTATTTTACTGGAATGATAAATTTCAGGCTCAAACGGCTCCAATCTCACGATTTTGGCCTCAATCTCCAGTCTTTTTAATTCCGAATCCAAATCTTGGGTAAACGAATTCTGGTCGTAACCCAGTGCGATTATATCGGGTGCAATTTTTTTAATTATCGCATACGGATCGCCCATATTCCCCAGCCAAGTCTCATCGGCCAACCCCAATCTTTGTACTGCCAGCAAACGGAGCTTTTCGTTATTTTTAGGCAACTGTCCTTTAATTTTCTGCACTGTCGCATCCCGCCCCACCACCACAATCAATTTATCGCCAAGCCTTTTCGCTTGTTGGAAAAAATTGATATGGCCCGGATGCAGGCCGTCAAAAGTCCCAAATACCAGAACTACCTTCGTTCCCTTTTTTTGAATATTCGATTCTTCACCCGCCATTATTAATCTTTATTAAACTTTTGATTTATAAGTTAAGATTTGTGAATATTGAATTCATATCATAAATCAAAAAACGCAGTTCATAAATCACTTTTTAGCGGCGATTTTAGACATACCTCCTAAATAAGGACGCAACACATTCGGTATTGCCACGCTTCCGTCTTTTTCCTGATAATTTTCCAGAATCGCAATCAAAATCCTCGGACTGGCCACCACAGTATTATTCAGCATATAAGGGAACACAATGTTGCCCTCCTTATCCCGGAAACGCGTATTTAATCTTCTTGCCTGCCAATCAGTCAAATTGGAATCCGAATGGGTTTCGCCGTAATTATTGCGGGACGGCATCCAGGTTTCAATGTCATACATCTTGTACTTGCCCGCCCCCATATCACCAGTACAAATTGAAAGCACCCGGTGCGGCAAATCCAAGTCTTTTAATATATCCTGCGAAATTTTTCTCATTGCTTCCAGCCATTCCGCGGATTCCGCCAGATCATTCTTGCAAATTACCACTTGCTCCACCTTCATAAATTCATGCACGCGATACAACCCCCGGGCATCCTTGCCATAACTGCCCGCCTCGGAACGATAGCATTGAGATATGCCGCACATTTTAATAGGCATATCCTTTTCGTTCAATATTTGCCCCGCGTAATACGCCAGCAAAGACGGCTCGGCCGTCCCTCCCAAAAAAAGTGATTCTTTCACATCTTCGCCGCTTTCCAATTTCCCCGGATTGCCAAGCCTGTAAACCTCATCCCTGCCCGCGGGAAAATGGCCGGAACCCACCAGCGCAAACTCCCGCAAAATCGTTGGCGGCACAAACAGGGTAAAACCATTCTGCCTCATCTTATTCAGCGCGTGCCAAAATAGCGCAAAATGCAAAAGCACCGCTTCATTTTTAAGGTAATAACCGCGGAATCCGCCGGTCTTAACCCCAGATTCGGTATCGATCAAATCCAAATCCTTCCCCAGCTGGATATGATCTTTTATTTCAAAATCGAACTTCCGCGGTTGGCCCCAGGTTTCGGCAACTACATTGCCTGATTCATCCGGCGCTACCGGAGAATCAGGCGAAGGAATGTTGGGTACGGTCAGTATCATCGAATCAAACTCCGCTTCCAAATCTTTTGATTTTTTCTCCAGATTACCGGTATTCTGGTCCAGCGCCTTCATCGCATTAATAATCGTATCGCGCTCCGCCTGGTTCTTAGTTTGCGGAATCAGCTTGCTTGCCTTATTCTTTTCCGCCGCCACCGCTTCCAGCTCCTGCTTGGCCCTTATCCTTTTTTGGTCGATATCGAGCAATTTATCGATATCGCATTTGATATTTTTCTTGGCACACGCATCTTTAACCATTTCCGGATATTGCCGGATGAATTTTATATCAAGCATAGAATTTCAATGATTTAAGATTTAAAATTTATAATTTATAAATAAATTCGCAATTCAAAATTATCGCCCGCCCGGGCGACCATAATTGCTTCTTACCGAATTCAAAATCATAAATTAAAAATCGCGTTTCATCAATCATTGTCTTTTGATCGGGGTTTCATTATTGGAAAGAGTATTATCTCGCGCAAAGCATTGGAATCGGTCAGTAATGCCACCAACCGGTCAACACCCATACCCAACCCAGCCACAACCGGCATTCCGTGTTCCAGCGCCTCTATATAATCAGTATCTGTCCTTTGAGCTTCCTCAAATCCCTGCTTAAACATCTCTTCCTGCTCCTTAAAGCGCGCCGCCTGCTCAATCGGATCGTTTTGCTCGGAAAACGCGTTCACCACCTCAAACCCGTTAACAACCAGCTGAAAATTTGCAAGAACCGGCGAATCCTTGGCCAGTTGTTTAGCTAATGGCTTACATTCAACCGGATAGTGAATCAAAAAAGTCGGTTGAATCACTTGCGGACGGCAGTATTTTTTATAAATCTCGTCGGCAATCTCTGCCTTGCCCGCTCCTTTTGAAACATCAACGCCCATCTCCCGCGCCTTTTGGGCCAAACCATCACGGTTTACCGCCCAATAATCGATACCCGTATGTTTTTTTAACAACTGCGCGTATTCAATCCGCGGCCAGGGAGTCTTAAAATCGATTTCGGTTCCCTGATACATAATCTTGTTGCCAGCACAAACATTATTCAGTATATGCAAAAACATTTCTTCGGTCATCCTCATTAAATCCTTGTAGTCGGCATAGGCACAATAGTATTCCAGCATCGTAAAATCCGGGTTATGCTGTTTATCCACCCCTTCGTTACGGAAGCATTTGCCGATCTCGTAAACGCGCTCAAACCCCCCGACGATCAAGCGCTTCAAAAAAAGTTCCGGAGCAATCCGCAAAAAAACATCCAGATCGTAAGCGTTCAAATGGGTTTTAAACGGTTTGGCCGTGGCGCCGCCGTAAATCGTTTGTAATATGGGCGTTTCCACCTCCATAAAATCGCGCTCGTCCAAAAAACTCCTAATGGCCGAGATTATTTTGGTGCGCGTAATAAATTTTTGGCGCACATTTTCATTAAAAATCAAGTCGAGATAACGTTTGCGGTAACGCTCTTCCACATCTTGCAAACCGTGCCATTTTTCCGGTAGCGGCAACAAGCTTTTGGAAAGCATTTTGTAATCGCGGGCCTCAACAGTCTTCTGGCCCCGTTTGGTTACAAACAATGTTCCCCGCACCTCAACAAAATCACCAATATCAAAATTATCGCTAAAAAATTGGTAGGACATTTCGCCCAATCCGTCTTTTTTAAAAAGCGTCTGGATCCTGCCCGTCCCGTCTTCAATATCAGCAAAAATCATCCCGCCGTGTCCACGCATCGACATCATCCGCCCGACAACCACCGCTTCGGCCGCCGCACTCTCCAGCTTGTCCCAATCCGAATAAACCTCGCTTATTCTGTGGGTTCGCTTGGTATTTGCCGGATAAGCCCAAAAACCAGCCCTCTTAACCGTTTCCAGCTTGGCCAGCCGAGCTTTGCGCAATTCATCGATCGTTGCCATATAAAACCTATTCCTTATTAATACAAGAGTTAATCTCTTGTAAAAAACGTAAGAATTATTTGATTTAATCCAATTCCTAATAATACTACAAATTACGTCCTAATCCAATCTTGACAACCGACAAAAAATATTATATTCAACCGATGTTTGCACGTATTATCGCAACTAAAATTGATAGGGCAAACACCTCAAACAAGTAGCAAAAATGCAATTCCAAGCAATTGGTCTTTTTTATTTATCTGCCGAATACATCGCCGGCTTTGCTGCTGGGATGAATAGCTGCCCGTAGCGAAGCGGAGGCTAAAAACTTACCTTTCATAACGCGCAAAGCAAGCGGAGCGGAAGGAGTACCTCGGGGCTCTGCCCCGAGGTAGTTTATTATTTACAAAGAGTCATCAAGCTTGGCTGGTTCTAGACCGCCATCTAAATCAAGCAGTGGAATCAAATCAGACGCGTCCCCCGGGACAACTACCCCGCCTTCAGTTTCGTGCAACCCTCCATCCGCAGATGGTTCCGCAGAATTCAAATCGCCTCCATCGCCGGGTAGAACATTCTCCCCGCCATTATTGTCTGTTTCGCTCTCTATGGGTTGATCCTTGGTGCCGAAATACCATCCCAACACTTCTTTGGCAACCGGCAACACCGCTACCGTGCCCTCGTGGACATCCTCGGCCATCGCTACCAGCACGATCTGCGGGTCATCGTAAGGTGCGAACGCCGCCACCCAAGCGTTAAGCAAGTCCTTGCCGTCGCTTGCCTTACGCAACTGCGCCGATCCGGTCTTAGCCGCCACCTGCACCGGTAAAGAATTGAGGCTCAATGAAGATGCCAAAGGAGCACTTACTCCGTTGACCGCGTGTCGCATGCCTTCGCGAACAACCTGCAAATATTCCGGGTCAATAAATCCCTGGTTTAATACAATCGGGGCTTTTGCTTCAACTAGACTCTTGCGGCTGTCCACAACATTCATCACCATTTGCGGCTGGTAAAGCGTTCCGCCATTGGCGATCACTGCGTACGCCGCGGCAACCTCAATTGGGGTTATTCCAACAAAACCCTGGCCGATTGCCAAATTATAGGTATCGCCGTCGCCCCAAGCCGAATCTTGCGTTCCGGCAAACCTCTGCTTCTTCCACTCTTGGTCAGGCACAAATCCCGCCACCTCTCCAGGCAGATCGATATTGGTCAAGCTTTCCCAACCGAACATATCCAGGTATTTCTTAATTCGCGTCGGTCCCAACCCCTCTTGGCTGCCATATCCCCCTCCGATCGATTGGAAATAGACATTACATGACTCGGCGATCGCCTTGCGCATATCGGTTAAACCGTGCACATGGTTATCATTGAATATATAGACAATATCGGGATTGTAACGGTTTTGCACCACCAGCTTTCCCTGGCAATAGATATTAGTTTCCGCGCCAATCAGCTTTTCCTGAAGCGCCGCCGCCGCTTCAAACGGCTTGATGGTCGATCCAGTTAGGTATTTCCCCGAAATTACCCTGTTAAACAGCGGATTGCGATTATCGGAAAATAATTCCTGCACCGCCTGCGAATCCCCGGATGCGAACACATTGTTATCGTAATCCGGAAATGACACCATCGCCAAAACCCCGCCCGTCTTGGGGTTGAGCGCCACCGCCGCGCCTCGCTCCAGCCCCAAGCTTTTCAGCTGAGTTGCCATAACCTGCCGCAATTTTTCCTGCAAACCATAATCCAGCCAGAGCTGAACGCTGTTCCCGGATTCCGGCGTCACGGCCACATCTCGCGAAATGATATTTCCTTTCGCGTCGCGCTCGATCCTAAGCTTGCCCGGGTCTTTGCGCAAAACATCCTCATACGATTTCTCCAACCCCGAACGACCGATATAATCGTTAATCGAATAGATATCGGAGGCCGCCCTCCACTCTTCAGGATCAATTTTGCCGAGATAGCCCAAAAGATGCGACAACCCCGCCCCTTGGGCGTAATCGCGAATAGGGCGCGAAATTATCTCGCACCCCGGAAAATCCCCCAGCCGGGCCTCCAGGATTATCAACGCCTGATGATCTATATTTTCCACCGTCAAACCCTGATCTTCCCCAATCATTTCCTTGATTTTGCCGCTATCTATGCTAACCGCGGCCGCCAAACTGGAAATTATTTTGTTCCGCCGATTATCATCGATCGGCAATTTGGAAATATCGCATTCCAAATCGAAAGTAGAAAGATTTTTCACCAGCGGCTTAAAATCCTTGTCGTAAATAATTCCGCGATCCGATTGGACTTTATAAAAAAGGTATTTGTTCCTCTCGGCCTGACCGACATAACCGTCGCCGGCAAAAAATTGCAGTTGCGCCACGCGCGCCAGCGCCACCAAAAAAAAGAGGCTCGCCAGTGCCAACGGGAACACCAGCGAACTTTTTGGAAGCGATATTTCAAACTTTTTTTCTGCGATATCCTGTGATTCTTCCTGGCGCGTGGCCACATAATCATAAAAGATCTCGTTGGGTTCGATATCTTCCCGCCGGTCCAGAACAACTCGTCCCTTTTTATTTTTTCTACCAAATAGATGGAATCCGAACATATTTCTTTAAAACCAATTTTACCGCCGCTACGATACCGGCCAGCAGGATTATCCAGAATCCAAAAAAACCATAGCCTGAATACAGATCCAAAAATATCCCGCCCCATAAAGCCGCCACCCAACCCAGTCTGCCGCGGCGGTGCTCAAAAACTGCAATCACCAAAACCGCGATATCAATAAGGTTTAGCCATTCGCTACCCGGTAGGGCATAAATTGTAAAATGAGGAGTAAAGCTTACTTGAATTATCGCCAAAAACCCCAGAATCATAATTACGGCGAATTCTTTCTTATTCATTTCTTTTGCTGATTTCCGTAACGTTAAAACCAAGCGGCAATTTGCCGCTGGCCACAAATACCCTCAAAGATCCGTCAACGCTAAAAGCCAACGACAAACCCGACGACTGAAAAGTATCCACATCGCTGTTGTTGACCCCCATAACCGTACCCACCAGCAAACCTCCCGGGAAGATTCCTCCCAGCTGGCTGGTCCACACCTCCGCGCCATCCTCCAATTTCTTATCTTTGGGAACAAAATCCACTGCCGCTTTATTCCTACCGCCGCCCTTAACCAACCCGTCAATCATTTCCTGCCCGATCTTCACATCGAATGAAAAATCATTGGCTGTCACCAGCGTTACTTCCGAAAAGTTCCTATAAGTCTTGCTCACCCTTCCTACAACCGATCTTTCCGAAGTTATAACCGGCATACCCTCCTGCACCAGATCGTTCTCCCCTTGATCAATAATTATCACGTCCCGCGCCACGTCATGGGCAACGATTCTGGCAAGTTTCAAGTCAAAATCTTTATCCAATTCCAAATTAAGACCCTGCCGCAAAAAATCGTTTTCCTTCTTTACCTCTTCCAATTCCGCGACCTTGGCCATCAAATCGTTTACCCGAAGTTCAAGCACTTCGTTTTCCGCCGCCGCCGAACTCATGCGCGCCACCTTGTCAAAAAAAGACCTCATATTGGCACCGGCCATCCACACACCGCTTTGCACCGGCTTCAACGCCGAATAAACCGCGTTTTTCACTCCGCTGTTTACCGACGGAACATTCAAAACCGCGGCCGCGGCCGCGACCGAAACAATCAAAAACGCCAAACCCAACTGACGGAATAACGCGAATTTCATATATCTGGATTATATGCGAATAAACGGCAATTATCAACGATAATAATAAAAAAGGGGTTTTGGAAAAAAATCGACCGAAAAAAGACGGCCTCGTCAATATCATTAAGAATTAAAGCCGGATTCTGTGGATAACTCCGGTTTTCCGCTATTGACAAACGTTTCAGAATAAATGATATATGATAATGTGTTTAATATTTTGTCGTTTTCAAAAAAGACAAAATGAACTTGAAAAATCTCTAAAGGTCGGGATATTTCCAAAACATAGTGAAACAGAGAAATATTTTTTGTTTTTAAGATTTACAATGATAGACGATACCATCAAAGCCGTCCTTGCGTCACACGACGCGGAAAACTACGATGACGGCAATTACAACGACGATGACGCCTCCGATGACGACGATGACGCCTCCGATGATTTTGGCGACGATGTCGACACCGGAGAAGATGAAGGCGACGGCGAGTTTTAATAATTAAATAGTAGCAAAAAAACACGGGAGACCGTGTTTTTTTGCTTATCGTTAATCTTGACAAATTTAATATTAGTAATATACTATCACTGGTGAATTAAATTGAAAAAACACACTACAGCAATCATGCTTGCCTTATTCGTGCTCGCAAGCATAATGGCGGCCAATGCCGTCCAAACGATAACCGGTGTGGAAAAAATAGACATACCAACCAAAATGGTTGAAGTCTATGTAAACAGCACATTCCTAGTAATAAAAACGTTTGACGGCACCCCTACCCTCTCCGCACGTCACTACGCTAAATACAATAATACCACCGGAACACTCAGTGTTACCCAAAAGACACAAAAAGCAACAGGTATATTTACCCGCGGCGACCTCATAGAAACGCGCCTCAACGACACTATCAGTTATGGTAATTTTACCATTAACTGGAAAATATGGACCTGGAAAAATACACACACCAACAAAACCTGGACCGACGAAATTGTCATCGCGACGGTTGCACAAAAGGGCCCATACTACGTCGGAATGTCAGAGTACCTGCAAAACAAGACCGCGGTAACACTAAACTACCCTATCTATAGTTTCCATAATTAAGGATAACACCTGCTTAATGTTTTCCTCCACGGCTTTTACCCGTGGCTTTTTATTTTTAAAGCCCATAACACGACAAAATAATGGAAGCACAAACAAAAAAGCTTTGCCTAAGATTTTTTGTAAGAAAGCTACCTACTTTCGCCCTGATGGACTATCATCGGCCCTGAGAGATTTCACTTCGGCGCCTGTCCCGAGTGGATTTTGCGAGGGAGTCGGAACGATCAGTAATCAAAAATTGCGTGCATTGTAAGAAAGCTACCTACTTTCGCCCTGATGGACTATCATCGGCCCTGAGAGATTTCACTTCTGTGGTCGGGATGGGAACAGGTGGAGCACTCTCGGTATAGCTTCCTTACAATACACGCAATGTATTGTTTGATATTTAGTTATTTCCAAATCCTCTTACTGACTGTTAAAGTCATTAATTGCTAGCCAAGTGTTTGATCGCATATTAGTACTGCTCGGCTGAACGTGTTGCCACGCTTACACCTGCAGCCTATCAACCTCGTAATCTTCGAGGATGCTAAGAGTCATAATCTTGGAGCTGGCTTCGAACTTAGATGCTTTCAGTTCTTATCCATTCCCGACTTAGCTACCCAGCAGTGCTCCTGGCGGAACAACTGGCACACCAGAGGTCAGTTCATCCCGGTCCTCTCGTACTAGGGACGACTCTCCTCAAGACTCCAACGCCTGCGGTAGATAGGGACCGACCTGTCTCGCGACGGTCTGAACCCAGCTCACGTACCATTTTAACCGGCGAACAGCCGGACGCTTGGGAGCTTCTCCACCCCCGCGCTATGATGAGCCGACATCGAGGTGCCGAACACGACCGTTGATATGGACTCGTGGGTCGTACTAGCCTGTTATCCCCGGAGTAACTTTTGTTTGATGATCTCTGCCGATTCTAATAACCAGCATCGGTTCACTAAGTTCAGCTTTCGCTTCTGCGCGGCATATCCGCCTTGCAGTCAAGCCGGCTTATGGCTTTACCCAACATGTACGATTTCCATCCGTACT
This sequence comes from uncultured Candidatus Saccharibacteria bacterium, assembly GCA_964470995.1. Taxonomy (GTDB): domain Bacteria; phylum Patescibacteriota; class Minisyncoccia; order Minisyncoccales; family UBA5738; genus UBA5738. The sequence goes on along the minus strand of CAYYEP010000008.1, from coordinate 37,956 downwards.
TAGCCGACCTTTAAACGCCTCCGTTACATTTTAGGAGGCAAGCGCCCCACTTAAACTGCCCGATTGACACTGTCACCTCTCGGATTAGGATGATGAACTTTGAAGATGGTTGTTTCATTGTCGGATCAGCTACCCCCGAAAGGGCAACCTCAAATCCTCGCCACTACGCTACGCATCAAAACCCAAAACCCAATATCAACCTACAGTAAAGCTTCCGGGGTCTTCCCGTCTAGCCGCAGGTAGGAAGTATCTTCACTTCCATTACATTTTCACCGGATAATTCGTGGAGACAGTTCTCAGATCGTTATACCTTTCATGCGGGTCGCAACTTACGCGACAAGGGATTACGCTACTTTAACACGGTCAGAGTTACCGCGGACGTTCACCCGTAGCTTAGACCGGTTAGCAATACCATCTTGCGACAATATCACCGCCAGCTTTAACACACGGGCACTGGTCAGGTCTCAGCCCCTATATTTCCTCTTACGAGTTTAGCAGGGACCTGTGTTTTTGGTAAACAGTCGCCTGAGAGTCCTTCGCTGCGTCCCATCGGATTACGCCGATGGGAAAGGCATATCGCTAACTTACGCCTACTTGTTTGCCTAGTTCCTTCACGAACTTTCATCCGTTCACCTTGGCAATTTAACGCCAACCCACCTGTGTCGGTTTACGGTACGGTTCCCCTTTCTTGAATACCCTAAAGAGGTTTTTCTGGGAAGCTTGCTCATTCGGATCTATCTCCCTCGCGGGAAACATTTCGACAACACTTGCCTTGCGGCTCATGCAACCGACGGGAATCCAATAACCCGCCCAAATTACTAAACTCCGTCACTCTCTCGGCAAGAAACGGGAGGACTGGAATATTAACCAGATGTCCATCGGCTACGCCTCTCGGCTATACCTTAGGACCGCCTCACCCGTGACTGATCACCATTGTCACGGAAACCTTGGGTTTTCGGTGTGCAAGGATCTCACTTGCATTGTGGTTACTCATGCCAACATTCTCACTTCCCAGCGCTCCACCGAACCTCACGGTTCGACTTCACTGCACTGGGAACGCTCTCCTACCACTCCCTGCATTACTGCAGGAAATCCTTATCTTCGGTATTAAGCTTGAGCCCCGTGAATCTACGGCGCAAAACTCCTTAGCTAGTAAGCTGTTACGCACTTTTTAAAGGATAGCTGCTTCTGAGCTAACCTCCTAGCTATCTGAGGAATCTCACTTCCTTGTTTTGCACTTAGCTTAATTTAGGGACCTTAGATGAAGATCTGGGCTTTTCCCCTCACGACCACGGACCTTAGCGCTCGTAGTCTTACTGCCCTGCAATGATTTCGGCATTCGGAGTTTGATAGAAATATCTGAGTTTCCCCACGATATTTCTTTCAGTGCTCTACCTCCAAAATCAATACACAGGACGCTAACCCTAAAGTTATTTCGGAGAGAACCAGCTATTACCAAGCTCGATTAGCTTTTCACTTCTTACCACGGCTCATCCGAAGATTTTGCACAGTCAACCGGTTCGGTCCTCCCCTCTCCTTTCGGAGAGGTTCAACCTGGCCATGGTAAGCTCGCCTTGGCTTCGGGTCTTAACCCATCAGTACCCCTTGCGGGATGCGCCCTATTAAGACTTGGTTTCCCTGTGCCTTCGCGTCAGAGACGCTTAGACTAACTGATAAATTAAACTCGTTGGCTCGTTCTACAAAAAGCACCCCGTCACCCCGCCTTGCGGCGGAGCTCCGAGTCTTTGTAAGCAAGATGGTTTCAGGATCTATTTCACCGGGGTCACCCCCCTACTTTTAACCTTTCCCTCGCGGTACTTGTGCACTATCGGTGACTGGGTAGTATTTAGCCTTGGCGGTATAGTCCCGCCGAATTCCCTCAGGACTGTCGTTTCCCGAGGTACTCAAGAATAGAAATTCAAAGCTTGTATTGGTTTTCGCTTACGGGGCTATTACCCGCTATGGCCCCCCTTTCCAGGGTGGTTGGGCTAACCGATACATATTGATTGGGCTTTGCTCAAGACGAACTTGAGATATTCCTACCTTATAACCACCGCTTGTATTTCACTCATAACCACTAGTTCGCTTTCGCTTGCTATTGATCATGAGAGAAATACAAACGGTTTTGGGCTGCTCTCTTTTCGCTCGCCGCTACTAAGAGAATGCTCGCGCTAGGCGCGCTTGTTTTATTTTCCTCTGCGTACTAAGATGTTTCCCTTCCGCAGGTTCGCTCTCGCAACTTGCGTTGTCGAGTTTTCCGGTTCAACGCCGGAAAGGGTTGCCCCATTCGGAAATCCCGGGTTCAAAGGTTGCTTGTCACCTCCCCCAGGCTTATCGCAGACAGGCTGCGTCCTTCATCGCCTCCCAGTCCCAAGGCATCCACCATCTGCCTGTAAACAACTACCTTGGCTAGCAATTAATAACCTGAATCATATAAACCATATAATCATATAAACATATAATCATTAAAAAGCGTTGCTCGATGATGATTAGATGACTTAATGACCAAATGACCAAATGATTCACTATCAATTGTTAGTAAAAGACTTTTGGAACCATTAGTGGTTTTCTGTAGGATCCACTAATGGAAATAACTAACTATTTAATTTTAGAAGTTCTTGCCCGTCAATCGTTCTGAAAATTGGCCAACAAAAAAACTGCTTCGGAAGCAGTTTCCTGAAAGCTTATAGCTTGCAGAAAACCATTAGCTCCGTTGTTTTTTTTGTAGTATTTGTTTCTTTAACATTATCTTTCAACATAGATACACTAGCAAATCACAAAATAAATGTCAAGCATATATGATTGCCAGCCTGTGGATAACCCCGGCAAATCAAACAATAGCAATTCAATCAAAATCTATTGAACAAAACTTAATCGCCCGTAATCTATGGTTAGTACCGGAGGCATTAGTAAGCTCGTCATAACAAAAAACCCCAGGTCGCTTGCCCGAGGTAATTTATTTTATAACAACAATTTTTAACACGCAAAATCCTATGAAACCCAATCCAGCGTGCAACTAAAATTCGGTCCTTTTAACTCTAAAATGATTAAAACCTTAATCGAAATTGGTTTATCAAGCCTTGCAATATCGATATTTCTCCTTTTATCGACTCAATACGGGACGATATCTGCTTATTTTGATCCGATAATGGATTTAGTGCTTCAACACTCCAACCTCCGGTACCAGTATTAGCGGTTGCTGTAGAGCTAACGGAAGCCGTAGAATTGGCAGTAACCTCCGCATTTGAAGTAACTGTCGATTTGTTAACTGCCTTTAATACGCTCGATTGGCTGCTAAAACTAGTACCGTTAGCCGCATCATCAACATCAGCCGTACGAGTCGTTGACTGCGTAGAAGTAACCCCGAATCCGAATTCACTACCTCCAGCATCGGAGTTGGCAACCCCCGCATTCGAATCTATACAATTGCCATTAGAGCAAATCTCGCCGCCCGCACAACGACAAGTGGATTTCCATTCTGGCGTAGAATAACAGCTATCTTCAAAGCATCCTTGGCTCAATATTTGCCGCTGAACTTGATTGCCATCGCACCGGTATTCCGATGTAAACTGATCACTGCCGCACATTTGCGCCAGCCCCTCCCGCTTGCCGCATGAATTATACCAATAAAGATTTTGGTTTAAGCATTTTTTATACGCATGAGGTTCACAGCTATCTACACATTTTCCGACCGAACAACTTTTTCCGCCCGCGCAAATACCGCAATCTACCGTACTACCGCAACCATCGCTCCAAGACCCGCAAACATACCCCATTTCCGAACACGTTTTGGGTACACATACCGCCGCGCAACCATTATTAGTGCAAGTCTTTCCGGCCGGGCATGCGCCGCAATCAACCGCGCCCCCGCATCCATCATTCTGGACTCCGCAAACATACCCCATTTCCGAACACGTTTTGGGTACACATACCGCCGCGCAACTGTTGTTAACACAATTTCTTCCAGATGCACAACTTCCGCAATCCAAGCCGCCTCCGCACCCGTCAGAAGAAATTCCGCAATTATAACCTAACGCCGCGCAATTTTTCGGCACACAAGAAGAAACGCAGTTTCCACTCTGACAAGTTTGGCCCGCGCCGCAGAGCGAACCTGTCGCCCATTTCAAACAGCCCTCTACAATGGCACATTTTTGAGGAACATCATTATCGCACCTCGTGATACCGGCAGCCGAACACTCATCGGAACATGGTGTTTTTAAGGATAAGCTTCCCTGTACTTTTCCGGAAACCGCATCTGTTTTTTCCAGCGACGTCGCAAAAGAATTATTTAAAAATAACTGCGCGCCACTACCGATAGTGCTGTACAAATACTGTCCCTTCCCGGGATCAAACAAACAGTTAGCACAAGCAACATTGGAATTTTCACAAACCAACGAATTAAAACTCGATTTTAAAAGTACTCCCTCAACAACCACCGAACTTGCCCGGTTAGCATAAAAAGACACGCCGCTATCAATCTTACCTCCTCTTAAAACTACCGAAACCGGTTCATTTTCGATCCAAACAGCATGATTTTTCGCCACCGAATCCGTGATTATCGAATCAATACCGATAACGATACTGCCCCGATCCGGCAAGGAGTATTGTGTATTGTGGTTATTTTGAATATATACCGCCCCAAGAAGCCCAAGATTTGAAATCTTTGTGTCGATCTTAAGATCATTGATTGTAATGCCGCCCGCACCCGGGTATTCCGAATTGCCAATCTTGAGTATTCCGTTCACGATTTCGGCCCCGTCAATCGTAAAATCCAGCTTATGATCGCCCACATTAATTATTTGCAAACCAACCGTTCCCGACGCTATTGTTCCATCGTTGGCTGATTTAACACGGCTTGCTTTTATTTTTTCGACGTTGTCAAAAACCATTCCAGCCTGAAGATTATCATGGGTATAGATATTATCCAGATACGAATAAGATTCCCAGCCGCTGCCATTATTCCCAAGATACAACCCCGTATTAGGCGAATTTCTGAGTTCCAGATTAAAAAATTTTCCGCCGCTTCTTTCTCCGCCAGTAAGAATTAACCCCGCCCCGTCATACCAAAACGGCGACTGGTTATCCTTATTGCCGTCAATTGTCATATTTGCCAAAGTCAACTGGTTATAACCAAGATTTAAACCGTTACTGGCAAAAATAACCAACGCCTGATGCCCCGAATAATATTGTCCATTGCCAAGCTTTAAAATTGTCTCTCCCATCCCCGCGCCATAAATATGAATATTCTTTCCTCTCAAAGGCAAAGCGGTATAATAATGGGCTTGGTTGGCCGCCAAAGCATTATTTATCGGGATATTCTGATCCGCCTGCAACCCGTCATAGACACCCGCTCCGATAAATAAAGACCCCCCGGCGGGAACCGCTGCAATCGCGTCTCGAATTACTTTAGTGTAATCGGTTCCAGATGACAGCAACACCCCCGCGGAATTCCGCACCGAAGCGATATCGCCCGATTTGGCAATAGAAACATCAAAAGAAGCCGGCACCGAAGGTTGCCCATTGACACAAACACCGTTCACGCATGCCTGCCCCGAACCGCATTTTAAGCTGTCGTCGGCCCAATAATTGGATAAATTCCCGCCGCTTCCAAGCGTCTGGCGGCAAATACTACACCCGCGCGTTTCTCCTGCGGTCGCACACACTCCCCGCTCCGCGCCAGCCTTGTTTAAAAAACCAAAAAATAATAAAACTCCCAAACTGAATACCACGGCAAAAATTAAATTTGTTTTTTTCATAATGAAATATTTAAAAAATAGCTCTAAAGTTATTATAAAATAAAACAAACAAACAATACAACACCACCCAAAACCTGTTGGATGAATATGCCAAAACAGCTTGCTATCCAACACCAACAATCCAATATCATCGTGTCGATATGCAAATATTTTCAATATATTAATAGCCAAAAAAAAGGGCTAACGCCCCTTTTTTTGAGTCAGTACATACATATGCACTGACTTAAGTATATACTTAAAATTCTTATTTAAGCTCTACCTTGCCCCCCGCCGCCTCAAGCTTCTTCTTCAGCTCGTTGGCTTCGTCCTTGCTGGCATTCTCTTTAATTACCTGCGCCGAAGCCGCGGAAGCATCTACCAAATCCTTGGCTTCCTTTAACCCCTTCTGGGTAATATCCTTTACAACCTTGATTACCTCGATCTTCTTATCGCCGGGAGCCGTCAAAACCACGGTAAAAGAGGATTTCTCCTCCGCCGCCGGAGCCGCGCCGCCCGCCTGAGCCGCCGCCATCATCATCGGTGCCGCCGCGCTCACGCCAAATTTTTCTTCCAGAACCTTAACTAACTCCGCCAAATCCAACACTGACATTTCTTCAATTTTTTTCACAAGGTCGGCAAACTTAGCCGGAACTTCAACTTTGGTATCTTCTGCCATAATAAATCGTACAATCATAGAACCATAGAATCATAGAACCATAGAATTCAAATTCGAACTTATGGCCGGATGATTAAATGATTAAATGATTAAATGTTTAAATGATTATTTACTTTTTAATCTGGGATAATACTTGAACTAAACCGCGTATATTCCCCTGCAACACGCCCACAAAATTGCGGGTAGGCGCCGAAATACTGCCCACCATCTTGGCCAATAATTCTTGTTTTGAAGGCAACTTGGCAAGACTGGTCACCTGGGCAACAGTCAACACGTTATTCTCAAGTAGACCGCCGATTATTTTTACGTTCTCGTTAGTCTTGGAAAACTCGTAAACCATCTTCGCTGGGGCCACCTCATCGCCGTATCCCATCACCAACGCCACCTCTCCGGCCAGATTCTTGGGATCAATATCAATGCCTTTTTCCTTAAATGCCACTTTCATCAAGGTCTTTTTGGCAACCTTGAATTCGGCATTGCCGGAACGAAGCTTAGCCTTTAACTCGCCCAGGTCCTTAACCTTTAAACCCGAAAAATCCGCGAACACAATGGATTTTTGTTTGGCAAGTTTTGTGCCAAGATCTTTGACTATCGCTTCCTTTTTTTCTCTGCTGATTGCCATATACCCGTTTCATGCAATTTTCAATTTTCAAATTTTCAATTTTCAAAAGAATACTGAAAACATTAAATTGAAAACACTTGCGCCTTACGACCTTTCAACCGAAAAATCGGCTTCCGCCGACTTAAGAATACAAAAAAATATTTTTTGCATCCTCGGCAGGATTTATTTCCGGTACTCGCAATTTAACTTGAACATACCGAATAACCCGCTTTCTACGGAATAAGCTAATTATATCAAAATTACAACCAATGTCAATGCATGCGCACTATTGTTCGATACAAATCAAACTTCGGTTCACGTCGCAAATATCTCCTCCCACGCCCAGCTGTCCCGAGTCATCAATTGTGCTGGCGGCGGCGCCATAAAAATTCGCCATTACGCTATTGCCCGTCGCATCATAACAACGCGGCAAATCAGCTTCATCAGGTACATTGCCCGAATACACCTTTTGCCCCGCGATTGTCCAATCCTGGCAGGTATACGTACCCGAAAACGCGCCAGTAAGTCCCGTTCCCGAAATAGCCAAACATTTACTATCCACCTGCGGCGTCCGACGCCCGTACCACACATTCCTTAGCTGGCGCTCAAAATCATCTCCAAGCTCCACCCCCGCCAATTCACCCGACAAGCGGGTTTTTTCCAAAAAATCCTTTAGTCCCGGAGCAATCATTCGATGGCAACTAACCCCCTCGGCCAGCTTGTCGGTACCTTCCGCTTCCACAAAAACACCGTCAACAGCAATTCTTTCGGTTGCAGATATTTCGTCCGATCCAATGAACGCCACATAACTGCCCGGATATCCCCTGTCTTCCGCTTCATTGGCGCATTTTGCGTCAGCACCCTCCAACCCCCCCATATTTCCCGTCCAGGTGCTATTCGTAATAAAAACCCGATGCATATCCTCATAATTATCCGGCAAATAAACCCATTGAGCCTTTATCGAATAACTGTCACAGGAAGAATATTGAGGACCGACAATCTCGATCTGATAAGGAGTATAAACAATCGGATTTCCCTCGCGCCACGGATACTCAAACATTGCAATACGATAATCCGCCCCCGCCGCCTGGTAAATAAAAGGCGTCCAGTCGTATTTCCCCGCCGAGGCCGGATAATTCTGCACTATCCATTGCGGCTTATCGCCCTTAAACAATACCAACCCGATACGGCTGATGTTACGGCCCGACCAGCTTATTTGGTAAGTCTCTCCGGCAGTGATTGTGATCGGCTCTCCCGGCGTCTTAAACGTCAAACTTTTGGCTGAACCCAAAAAATTGATTAAAAAAAGAATAGCCAAGATACCCACCGCCACGCCCGCAATCACCACCCCCTTATACTCCGTAAAAAAAGCTTCTTTATCCATATTGTTATCTAATTAATAAAAAATAAACTTTTGATTTAAATTTACTTGCCTGACGCCGCGTTTATCGGCTCGCCCGCCGGCGCGGGGGGAAAAATATCCAAGCTCGCCGGAGGAAAACTGGCCGCCGGCAAAGATTCCGCAAAAAGATTCCGGCTATTTTTATAATCTCCAACCAACCACGATATCGATATTAATAAGCCCGCGCCTAATGCAAGCGTTGCACCCAAGCAAATTACCATAATCGATTCTCGCTTCATATCAAGGCGTTTCTCTTTCAAAGTATCGGCCGGATTGGCCGAAACTGCCGCCTGCCTTTTTTTTGGCTTGGAAAAAGCCAAGTATCCGTATAACGCTACCGGCAAAAAAAATAACGAAAAATAAAACATTACCGGTATTTGCTTAAAAGTCTCTAAGATAGTCATATTGATTTGAGCAATGCGATCTCTTAGCATCGCCCCATAACGTATTGCTAAAAGACTAACTCGCCCATTAAGCTCCACTCGGGAGCTCCGAAAGCCTCAATCCCCGATTCCGATAAAATGTAAAGAATGCCGCCTCTCAAATAAGTGCGACTCGGAACCGCGTTTCCAACTCCTTTCTGTAATTCAATCTTGCCATTATTATGGAAAAACACATAACCGCCCTTGCCCGCCGGAACAAAGAAAAGACTATTTTCATCATCCGCCGAAAAAGACCGGTAATTGCCGTCGAAATCCGTCCAATAATCATTAAGCACATATTCCGACTTCTTCGCCGCCCGAGTTGCCAATTCATTATCGAATATTGCCAATGTAATATTGCGCTTATTCCTTGAAATAACCAGCAATTGGCGGTTTTCCATCGGGTATATATAAAAATCACCTCCCCCCGCGTCCAGCGTCGATGCCAATCCCACATTCTCTTCCAGCGCCAGATTAATAACGTAAATCGAGCTACCCGAACACGCCGAAGCGTAAGCGATATCATCCGCATACCTAATTGCGCAAATTTCCCCCGCAATGTTAAGCATTTGGGATGCTGTCACCTCCAATTCCATATCCAGCACATATATGCCGTTTACCGCCTCGCCCGCCGCTTCCGCGACGGCCTGGCCGCTCACCAGCCAATTAATTTTTTTTTCCGCGCCGCTTCCCAAAACTGTTGCGACTCGCAAATAACCGTCGCTGACATCAACAAAGCTCGGATCCGATATCAAACCCGGAATCGTAATCGTGGTTGAAAAAATAAAGCTCTCCGCATCAATCGCGGCCACTCTCGTTCGCTCAAAAGGCTTAAAATTTCCACCCAAATAATCGCCCAGTCGCACTGCAATCTCCCCCTTAATACGAACCTGCTCGGCCTCGTCCAGCGTCGCCAGCCAGTTCATTATTATCGATCGCAGCTCCATTTCCTTGGCAAGTAATGAAATATTGTAACCACCCAGCTTTTGGGCCTTTTCTAAAATATAATTAGGCAAAAGGCTTTTGCACTTTTCATTCAAAAAATCCGAAAAAAACGATATATAATCTCCGCCCTCGCCCCACAAAGCAAAAATACCTTCCTCCGTAAAAAGGACTGTCGCTTCCTCCTCTTGGGCGATATATGACAAACTATTTTCGATCTTTCCCGTTAAAGGCGATAACTGCACCGCGGTAACCACTGAATCCGCCAGCATGGCATCTTTGGGATGATAAATGTTGTCGCACTTCACCAGATAGGACTGATCGCCTGCGGTTATCGGCTTAATCGGGCACGGATTGGAATCATCAATTACCGATTTAATCGCGAGATAAAGCTTTCCATTAACCAGTCGTGCACCGATAATCTCGCTGCCTTCATTGATCCGGTCCCGCCACATCTCCTGGCGGCCAAATACCGAATCCGAATTATAAGCTACGATTGAATTACCCAAAAAAATTACCAACGACGAGTCGGCAAACAACAAATTACCATCAGCCGGTATCGTATCGATTAACGCCATCCTATCGGCCGGAAACGCACTCACCGCCATTGTCTGCCCCAAAAGATCGCTGGTATTATTCGCAGAAGCAAACGCTCCCGCATAATATTGGTTTTCCGGTGAAAAATAAAAATTGGTTTTGCCGATCTGGGCAATATCGGGTCGCGACCCGTCAAATCCGCTCCGCAACGAAAAATATCTCCTCTCTGTTTCCATATCCATAGTTATCGGCAAACCGGCTTTAGCGGTTTTTGCCGCCGCCGCACTCAGCACTTCCTTGCCCGCCTGTGCCAACGGAGCCAGTCCCTCAGCCTCAAAAATTCCGTCTCCATAAAGGCGCTTTCCGTCGTCCATATAACTTTTAAAATCATCCTGCGACAAAAATTTTATCATATCGGCGCTACCCTCGGAAACATCAGTTTCAAATCCTCGCGTTACCGCCGCTGCGGGAGATTCGATCGAAACCGCAATGGACGACACCAAGCGTCCGCAACTCGCCACCAGATACATCGCCACGATTAAACTAAAAACCGACAATAGACTCAATGCCAGTTTCAAATCTAGCGGTTCACGGTAAAGTTCAAAATGTTTTCTCTTTGTGACTCTCTTTGTCATGTGTTAATTCCAGGCTCCGTCAAATATATTTTAATCAAAAGAACGCTCGATGGCAACCTCGCACTATTGATACTTACGCAACGCATCTATTGGCCGCAGATTAGCCGCCGCCCGCGCCGGTAAAATACCCGCCAAACAACCTACTGATATGGAAAAAATTAGTCCAAACATTATTATCCAGGGAGAAAAAGATGCGGTGAAATAAAACATCGGATGCACTTGGCCGTACGCCTGAACAATCCACGCTACAAGCAACCCCAATACCGTCCCGCCCACCCCTCCCGCCAAACCGATAATACCCGCCTCAAACAGAAAAATCGCCAAAACCGCCTCATTTGTCGCACCGATCGCTTTCATAATACCAATCTCGCGGGTTCGCTCCCTTACCGAAGTATACATTGTATTTGTAATGCCGATACCCCCTACCACTACCGCAATACTGGCAAACGCCAGCACCGCGAATTGGATTACTGCCATCACCCCGCCGGCAATATCCTGTACCTTTTCCGAAGTTATCACCGCGAAATTTAAAGTGTCCGATCCATAAGCTCGGCGCTGGACTTTGCGCAGATTATCCTTGATCCTCTGCGCCACCGCATTGGTGTCGGCACCATCTTCAATCTGAACCATGGCCATCTGCGCCGTTCCGCGCTGTTGCCCCACTAAGTCCTGGAAAAAACCGATATCCATAAACGCCGAACTGTCATCGGTTTTTGACCCCAAAGATTTTAATATGCCCGCCACGATAAACTTTTTCCCCTTAATATTGAACACATCGCCGGGTTTCACCGGAGTTTTAAAAACATCTTGGCCGAATTTAATACCCACAAGCAATTCCTTGGCTCCCGCCTCCGGCCAACGCCCAGCCGACAAGCTCCATCCCTGAAATCTTTGCAAAATTTCCATTCCTTCAGTTAAGGGAAATCCTTCAACAATTATCGACTTATTTTCTTCGTTAAAACGCACATTTATGGCTTGATAAGAAGCTGGCAAGACTTCTTTAACCCCATCGGTATTCCCAATCGCGGTTAAATCCTGTCTTTCCAATTTATCGCCGCCAAACATCACTCCCGACATTGGGTTGTCTTCCGAACCCGGCATCACAAAAATCATATTCGCGCCCAAAGACATTAACTGGCGATCGATTGTTTCCTTAATACCCTCGGACAGCGACAAAAGACTGATAATCAAAAAAACTCCAATAACAATCCCAAAAACGGTCAACCATGACCGAAGCGAACGCATCTTTAGATTGCGCGCGGCAATTTTAAAATACTCTTT
>CAYYEP010000008.1:12921-25625 GCA_964470995.1 uncultured Candidatus Saccharibacteria bacterium | reverse complement strand
ATGACCGAAGCGAACGCATCTTTAGATTGCGCGCGGCAATTTTAAAATACTCTTTGGTATTATCAAACATCATAAATTTTCAAAATTTGAAAAAAAATTATAACCCCGCGCTACCCAGTAAAGGGTTAAGCAATACGCAAACGGTTCCGGCAAAAAAGACCGAAGCAATACCAAGAAAAACAAAGCTGTAGTTGACCAGCACTTTTTTTCCGGCCAAAAACAAAAAACCGCAAATTAAATATATTATCCATAAAGCGGGAAACTTGGCATAAAGTCCGCCGCCGCCCACAATAGCGTACATGAAGAAAACATATAATGTAAAAAGATAGACGCCCAATATTAAGACTCCGCCCAAAGAAAGCCCGACCACATAATGCAATATTTTTTTCTTATTGCCGGAATAACTCATAGTTTTGCGGTTAGTAAAATTAAAATCAGGGACTCAAAAAATTATTTTAAACTATTGTTGCCAAAAGCCGCCGCCTCGTCAACGATCTGGCCATCACGGATAAATATCCGCTCATGGCCAAACGCCCCCACCTGCGGATCATGCGTCACTATCAATAATGTCCCGCCGCGTTTTTCATGGAATTCGGTGAGGATTTCCATCACTTTTTGGCCGTTGACCGAATCCAGATTGCCGGTCGGCTCATCGGCAATCACCAACTCAGGGTCATTTGTGAACGCCCGCGCGATCGCCACGCGCTGGCGTTCGCCAATCGAAAGTTCGGCCAATTGATGGTTTACCCGGTGGCCCAAGCCGACATCTTCAAGCAGCTGTCTTGCCCGCGCTCTCCGCTTTGATTGTCCGACCCCTTGAAATACCATCGGCAATTCCACATTTTCCCAAGCCGACAGATGACTTAATAAATGAAATTCCTGAAAGATAAAACCGATGGTCTTTCCGCGCAAAAGCGCCAACTCGCTCTCCGACATTTTGGCCACATCCTTGCCCTTCAGCAGCAACCGGCCCTTGGTCGGGATATCCAACAAACCGATCATGTTCAACAAAGTGGATTTGCCCGAACCCGACGGCCCCATAATCGTCATAAAAATACCGGGCATTATCTCGAGGTCCACTCCTTTTAACGAGTCCACCTCGGTCTTACCCAGCTGGTATATCTTCCAGACCTTTTCCAATTTGATTATCGGTTCCATATTACTCAATGATCACCTGATCTCCTTCTTTTACCCCCGCCATAATCTGCGCCTGCCCCTTTGATTTGATACCGATCTCCACGCCTGTTTCTTTTGCTTGCCCGCCAACTACCACCCGCACGTAATACTCATTCGCCCTCTTTTGCACGGCACTCTCCGGCACAAGCAGTACGCCGCGGGCTTCCGCCGTTGTTATTGTCACATCCGCACTCATCCCCGGCTTGATACTTTCGGGCGCTTCATCGAAAGCAATAGTAATCGTATAATAAACCACGCCATTAACAACCTTACTGGAAGGATCAATCGAAACTACACTTCCAGAATAAACATCATCGGGCGCAGACGCCGGTTTTATCACCACCGGATTGCCGGTTTTGATCTTGGCAATATCTTCTTCGTAGATATCCGCTTCAATAACATAAGGATCTTGAGGGATCAGCGTCATTACGCCAGATGACGATAACAAAGATTGGGCCGCCTCGCCCTCCCTAAAATTAACCTCCGAAATCTGGCCCGCCGCCGGCGATTTCAATCGGCTGTCGGAGATTTGTAATGCCAATAATTCCATCTGCGCCCGAGCCTGTTCGATTTGCGCATTAAGAGTATCAACATCCTCTTGGCGCGGCGGCGCCGTAACCTTGCTTAATGATTTTCCCGCCGCGTCCAATCCGCCCTCGGCCACTGTTGCTACCGCTTTCGCATTATTCACCGCCAGTTCATTAGCGCTTTCTTGTATATCGATGTTTTGCCGCGCCGCGTTCACCGAAGCCAATGCCGCGATAACATAATCGCGCTGGGTATCGATGCCGCTCTTGTCAGAGGGATCAACCGTATCGCGCCAAGCAGCCTTCTCGCAAACCGCGCGGATACTTTCCAGTTGGCCATCGATCGCCTGCAATTCACGCGCAACACCCGCCAACGCATCTGCATAATCGTTGGCCGCGATATCTACTCTGTTCTTGATCGCGGCGACCGACGAAGCAATTGTCCGCGCCGCAGCAGTCACTTCAATAGAATCGTTATCCTGCGGCGTAAAATACGTCCTTTGCAGCAAAGACGCAAAAGTGCCGGCATTATACGCCTTAGCGTAAGCCGAATTAAGCACATCTGCGGCCGTCTTATAAAGGCTGGTCATTTTGCGCTCCGCGTTATCCCGGGTATCGCTTAATGCCAACTTAGCGCTATCCAGCGAAGATTGCGCGTTAATCACCGCCGTTTGGGCGATCTTAATGTCTTCCCCGCTGGCACCATTCAATAATTTATCCCGCTGTATCGTATAAAGATCAAGATTTGACTGCGCCTGCCTGGCCTGCACCTCCAACTGGCTGGTATCAAGTTCCGCCAGCAATTGCCCGGCCCTGACATCATCGCCTTTTTTGACATAAATTTTGGCGATTGTTCCCGAATTACCAAAGCTTAAATTAACCACATCGCCTCTTTTAACCGTTCCTGTTTCCGAAATTTCCCGGGCGATATCTCCCCGCACTACCGCCTCGGTTTTATAAGCCACCCCCTTTGGCTTCAAAGCAGAATAAATAAAAAATATCACAACGACAATAACCGCCAGAAAAAAAATCTTTCTTTTAGTAATTTTCATAATTAATACTTATTCCTACATCTTACCACTTTCGCGTAAAAAAATAATCTCTAGCCAATCGCCAGACTGGGCAAAACCGCTTCCCACAAATATAGGAACCATATATAGACAAAATTCTAATCTCACTTTGGCCTACGGAATAGACACCAGCCATATTACCATCGAAAACGCAATCAAAAAAACACTTTTGATGGCCATTCCGCCGCCGACACACCATTAATTGCTTTTTCCAATCCAATAATACCGTCCAATCTTTTTTAAAAATCGGCTACCTGAAAAATCTCGTCTTCAAATTTTTTTAGGGCATCATAATTTTTTACCAACTCCGCGATTCTTTTCGCGTATTCATCCGGAACCATATCCGTACCCCCGCCGCGCCTGTTGCCGCCCGCGTTCCAGCGGCCGCCAAAAGCCGGATCCACGGTTCCAATGCCTAACTTACGCAGACTAAAACCTTCCGGCGCGTTAACGCCGACCCGGAATTTAACTTCCCATTTCGTGGTATCCGCTTTCAATGGACTGAACAGCAAAACCACATCCGCTTCCGGCAATAACGCCGGCACCAAAGCCCCATCGGTCTCTGCCTTTAATACCGCATAAGCCACGCCGCCAACTACCCTAAATTCACCGCTTTCAGCCATCTGTCGCAGTTTTTCGCGGTCAACGTAACGTTTTTCCAACAATTTCTGCGCCTCCGGATCAAGCGGCTTGCTATCCAAAAGCAACTGTAACTGTTCCAAAGAATAACTCAAATCGCGCCTATCCCGGACCGCCTGCAACAGATCGGCAATTTCGTTTTCCTGGCCGGTATGGTCGGCGGCGATTGCCGCCGCCCCGAATTTCTTCATTGACTCATCATCGTTGGGCAAAATTCCCCGCATCAGCGCATTGGATAACACGCTATCGGCATCCGTATGGTGTGCAATATATTCCCAATCTTCAGGCGGTAACCCGTTTTCCTTGATATATTCAATCGCCAGATTGGTAGAAGAAATTTGCCGCTCCATTTCCGGTTTGTCGGAATGATGGTCAATGTTTAAAATATCATCCTTATTGATCTGCTTTTGATAATCCGCCTCTAGATCCAATCCCTCCACATTAAAATCACAAACCACCAGTTTTTTTCCGGGAAATTTCGCTTTTAATTGCTGGATCGTGTAATTTTGGGCTTCCGGCAACAAATAAATTGGTTTTTCCTTTAATCTTTCCGACCAATTTTTTAACTTATCATCCGCGGGCAATTTTTCAAACATTTTTTCCATTTTTTTTTGTAAAATTCATTAAAATTATTCCCACTAATCTTTTTTTTCAGCAGAATTGAAATATATTGCTTCGTTTTTTAACACGAAACGAGGGTGATAAAAATTGGACGCGCTATCTGGTTTCCTTAAATCACTGATCAATACTTTATTCTCGCATAGAGATTCCCGATCTTCCTCATTCAAGCCCGACCATTGCTTGTATTGATCGACTGTCCCGTCAACTAAAACTCCGCTTTTGCACAAATTTAAAATAATTTTATTTGCCGGATCATCCAGTTGGATTGCGCCAATTTGGCCAAAATCGGATAAAGGCCGCCAATCTGCCAGATTTTTATCAACAATCAGAACCCAATGATGATCCGATAATCCCTCTGTCTCATTCCCAAATCGTCCGGAAACAAGAAAAGCTTCTTTGGGAATATTCAATTTTTCAAACGCATAATTGTATATATCCCTAAGCCGGACAGAAAAATTAAAACATTCTCCATGGCTATCGCCATTATTTAGGAGATCAATATATAATCCTCTAAATTTCCCCGCCAAAGAATTAATTACCTTTTTAGCAACCAAATCTCCAGATTCGTTTTTAATCACCGACATAAAGTTGTCCGCCATTTCGCCGATAATATATGGCGTTCCGGAAAATTTGTCGCAGAAATTTTTTTTCCTTTCGGAAACCGAATCCAATATGTCAAATATTTTTTTTAATTTCTCATCTACAAAAAGAGTAACCTTTTGCGGCGCACTGTCTGCACACTCAAAAATACGGTCAGAAAAATGTTCAAGCATAAAATTAAATGATCATATTTCTTGAGAAAATTACAAAACTAAAATTATCAAACGCAACCAGTCTAAAACTCTGTAACGCCTCACCAATGTTTCGTCCATATCTCTTTTAACCGGACATTCAACAAAACCGATGGAATTGTCAGCATTTGCTTTTGTAATCCGCGACTTAACACTTCCCCGCCGCCATGCGTTCTTTACCGTTTTTATAAATTAATTCTACCCCGGCTCCACAACACCCACAAAAAAACATTATCCAATAAACCAGATTTTTTATCTTGCTTTTGGCATAATCTGTTAATTTAATAAATTCTCCAAATGATCAATTATTTTTTGAGGTTCATTTGTTCCATCTTTCAGGACTGAACGGTAAATCTCAACTATTAACATCTGGCGGGTAAATCCCTTTTCGTCGCGCAAACGGTCGCCGATCCTAATTATATGGCCAATCGCCGGACCGGGCTTAAAACCGAATTGTAAAATTATATCCCCCCTCAATAACGGCTTAGGCTTTTCTTTTTCGACATTTAACGCGCGGGCCCGGTCCAAAAGCCAGGGACCGGCGGGAAAACCGTCCATCTGCAAATAGTATTTGATCATCGTATTTTCGCTAAAACTGCCGCGACCGAGATTATCAGCTTTAGCCAGCGCCACAAGTTCCTCGATCGAGGCTTCATAACCCAGACGCAAAGCCAAATTTCTGATCGCTCCATCACCAATACCCCCGCCATTAACAATATTAGCCGCATATAACTGGGCCGGCGCCATATGGTTTTCGATCAATTTCAGAACTTTTTTAACAATAACTTGGGATATGCCAATCTTTTCCATGAATGCCGCAGCCGCCGGCACGCCCGCCGCTTCATGCCCCGCCGAGGTTATCTTACCCTCACCGTCTTCTTTCGTAGTAACAGTTTTCCCCAGATCATGGCACAAAGCCGCCAGCATCACCCCCAGCGCCGAGTCGCCTTCAAATCCTTCCTGCCGGATTATCTTGATCGCCTCATCAACCACCATCAACGTATGTATCCAAGCATTACCCTCCGGATGCCATTCCGGAGATTGGCGCGTATCCAATAAACCGCAAAACTCCGGATATAATTTATTGAAAACGCCAATCTCCATACCCTTGATCAATCCAAGTGAAGGCATTTGCGATTTCAACAACAGCTTGGTCCACTCGTCCCGAAACCTCTCCTTATTAACTTCATCCAGATCAAAAACCATTAATCTCATAATCTCCTGCGTCCGCAGATTCACATTCAGCGCCTGTCGCCCGATAAACTGCAATCCTCGCATCACCCGCAACGGGTCATCGCAAAAAAGCCGCTCATCGGTAACTCTTAAAATTCCATCCTTCAAATCCCCGTCACCGCCAAAAAAATCGAACAGCTCGCCGGTTAAAATATCCGCGGCCATGGAATTAATAGTAAAGTCGCGGCGGCGGCACGCTTCCCTGATCGGCATATTTGGATCCGGCAGAGTTTTAACATCCTGATGGTTCGGAGTAGCCTGCGAATCGACCCGCGGAATGGCTAAATCGATATCCATTCCGGTTTCCAGCTTGACTTTCCGTACCGCAAACGAACTGCCCACCTCATTTATTGTCCCGTAATTTTTGGCGATATCAACGATTTTACCCTGATCCAGACCGTAAATTTCAATGTCAAAATCCTTGGGAATAATATTGGTCCGCATATCGCGCACCGCGCCACCAACCAAAAGAACGCGTCCGCCCGCGTTTTTTATTTCCTCCGCAAAATTTACCAATAATTCAAATGTTTTTGCGTGCTCCGTACTTTTCCCCCTTAAAACTTCGATGAATTCTGCCGGAGAAACATATATTGATTCTTGGCAGGGAGTATTGGCCTCTTTTTTTTGTTTCGCAGTCAAATCCGGCAAAACCGGCGTTAATGGCTTCTCCAAGCGCCATCTCGAAATTACCGCCGCCGGATCGTCATCAGGCAACCCCTTAACCAAATGGCAGGCAATCTCATAAAGTTTCGCGAAAGAATCGGCAATTTGCGGATTTTCCCGGGCAATCATTTTGCCGAAAATTCCTTCCATGATCACCCTCGCCTGGCCGATCGCCGATACGCCCCGCCAAATCTGGGTTTTGTATGATAATAAATCATTCTGGTCTAAGTCCAACAAAAGCATCTCCGACCCGCTATCCAACAAAAAACCAGCTCTCTCAACAGCCTCTTCATACTTTTCTATTCCGTTTTCCTGCCGCTCCAATGATCCTGCCGCACTCTCAAATGATTCAAAATTGGGTTCCATAATTCGAACTTTTTAAACAATTTACCGTTTAATTACGCCCCTTGAAAACAAACACCGATCAATACATACCCTTATTGCGCTGGTCAAGCCAGCGATCATGGATATCATCCAAAATACCCGGGTATCCATTTAAATACTTACCCGCCGCCTCATTAATAATATCCTCAATCTGATCATAATTATCTCCCGCCGCCATCATTTTTTTAAGATATAGATCCGCTCGCTCCTTGGCCCTTTCCTGTAAACTTGTTTCCGCCTTTACCGGCGCTACCTCCGCTTGGCGCTGTTCTTCCTTTAATTTATCAATAAGTTCGCTCACGCGCCGATCACCCTCGGGATTAAGAGCGCGCGGAACCTCATTTGATTCAACACCAAAAGCAGATTCTATTTTGCCGTCCTTGGTTTCCGCCGGCCCTAAATCAGGTTTCTCCAATTTTGAATTTTCCGGTTTATCTGCCATATTTTTATTGTTTAAATCCGCTTAACGGCGCCTTGGCAGCCAAATTATAGCCCGTTCGCCGCGCGTCGATCTCTTCTTCCACAATATCCCGGCTAGTGCCGTATTTTAACGAGTAATATTCTTTAATATCATTCATCCTTTCGCGATCGCTGGAATGGGGCGGATAAGTTCTTATCGAAAACGGCGTTGCCACCAGCCCCTTGATCAAAAGCCGTACATAGGCGCTGTAATTCTCGTTTTTATTCAAATCCTGGGCATTTATCACCGGCGCAAATTGCTTGGCTAAAAATTCCGAATCTTCCACACCGACGCGAAACGAAACAATCGAACCGATATTGCCAAACACGCTATCGCGGATATTATCCGGTAATTGCCCGATGAATTGATGGGACAGGTTTAGGCAAAGCTTGTATTTGCGCGCTTCGGACAAGATCGTGGAAATCGTATCAGTCGCGAAATTCTGAAATTCATCCAAATACAAGTAAAAATCCTTGCGTTCGCTTTCGGGGGTATCAACCCGGGAAAATGCCGCGATCGTCAGTTTGCTGGTAATGATCAAACCCAGCAATGAACTGTTCAAGTCTCCCAGACGCCCCTTGCTAAGATTAACCATAAATATCTTCTTTTGGTCCAAAATTTCCCGAAAATTGAATGTGCTCTTTACCTGGCCAATGATCGGCCGCATATAATCATTAGAAATGAACGTGTCGAATTTGGACGTGATATAAGGCACCATATTCTTCAGCGAAGCTTCGCCCCCGGCCGCTTCGGCCTGCTTTTCCCAAAACTCCTTAACTAAAACGTTGCGGCACTTCGCCAAAAGGTAATGCCGGAACTCCTTATCCGCCAAAACTTTGGGCACCTCCATCAGAGTATACGTTTCCTTGGGGTCGTCCATCAGCAGTTGCAGGGCATTGCGGCAGTATTGCTCAAACATCGGCCCGCCGGTCGCCTTCAAATCATACAGCTTATCAAAAATCTTTATGAATTCATTGATAATGAAGGTTTTCTGCTCCGGATAGCGCGTATCATATTCCAGCATATTCAGTCCCACGCAATAATCAAGGTTTGAAGGATCAAAAATCACCACGTCATCCAGCCGTTCATTGGGAACCTTACCCAAAATATCGTCGATCAGATCGCCATGCGGGTCTAAAACGCCCACGCCATCGCCCTTCGCCACGTCCTGCTCGATCAGTCCCGAAAGAAATGCCGATTTACCGGTACCGGTTTGGCCGATCACATACAAATGCCGCCGCCGATCCTCCGCGGTCATATAGGCGTCTTTTTTCTCGCCGCGATACAAATTATAACCCAGCAAAAGCCCATCGGCGGGCAAATTCACCGGCGCAGGCGCGGCTTTGGCGTTAAGAATCTTCACGTTTGGAGTTTTCAAAAACGGCGTCGGGAAATGAAAAATACTGGTCAGCTCCTCGGTACTCAATACCGAAATCTTGCCTTCGTCAAAATTGCGGAAAATAAAATCGTTCAATATCCGGCGGCGGGCGCGCCCGCTCGCTTTATATGTCTTGATTTTATTAAGATTTGGCGCTGAAAACTGATCCAAAGAACCCGCCAGCTGCGTAAAAACTTCCTCACTGCGCCGCTCATCATTAATGGACACAACGATCCGGATATTAGTATCAAACGACTGCTTATTAAGTTTAGCCTCCATGGCTTTCACCAGCTCCTCGTCAACCCGGCGCTGTATTTTAGCTTCCTGCTCTTTTTGTTTTTCGGTTTTTGTTGCCAGAAGCGCCGCCAGATTGGTTGCCGCGATCGCCTCACGGATATTTTTCCCCTGTCCTACCTCCCGCAAAATTTGCCGGCCGCGGGTATACCATTTGGAAGTCGTATCACGCACGACAATCTGCACCACCGCTTCCTCCTCTTTCCCAAGCTTCGTTAAAACATTAGTAAGGCTGGAAAGCGGATCGATTTCCATAGTACCGTACGTTTTCAATGGCAGATAAACTGGCTGTACCGTGCGCGCAAAACCGCAAAATACTTTTTCCGACGTCCCAAAAATATTAAAATCCTTGCAATGCGCCACCTCCGCGTCATGATAAATACTGTTAATCTTTTTTTCAATAAAACTGGCATATTGGCGGGGCGCCGCCACATAAAAACATATTTCGCCGCGCACTTTGGCAATTTCCAGCGTAATCCAGGGCCTTGGGCCAAAAAACCCCTTGCTCTTAAGGCTTACCAAATTGGCGTAAAAATCTTCCATAACCCGCATCCAATCCTTTTCATGGCGGCCAGTTTGACCCGCCTGCGCCACCTCCTCCTGGCTTATAGGAGGAATTCTGACCGACATTAAAACCATATCCAAAGACATAGCGAATGCTTCGCGTCCTACCCTCTTGCGATACCACCAAGCAAGCGCCGCAAAGATAAGCAAAACCGCCCCGATCGCGGCAAAATATACTCCGGCGGGCGCGCCAAAAAAAGATGAAACTAAATCTGCCGACGGATCCGCCGCCGCGCGTTGAATATTTGAAGCCATTCTAAAATTTTATCGCATCGGTTAACCGAAATCAAACCGCTATTTACAAAAACACAATCTTACATTACGATATACCCCGCACGGTGATTATTGTGAAATCGTTAAATTATAATATCAGGACCGCCGGACCACCGGAACTTATCGAAACATTTAACCGCCGGCAAGTAATAATTGGCGGCCTGTCGCCATCCAAAGAGGCAAGCACCAACAGCGTACGAATCGCCGCCATGCTACGGCAAAATGGCCAAGAGATAGGAAAGTACACCATCGGCTACGCCCACTCCTATTCTTTGCGAATGCTTGGCCAAAAAGGCCTCATTATCGGCAAAACCCGCCTGGAAGAACGGCTACCTGGTCCGGAAGAAATCGGCTACGAAGCAATATTGATATCCCTATAATAACAGGATATTTTTTTTTCGCGCAAACAGCTTTATTGAATAAGACCCCGATCACGGCACCACGCGGCGGTTCGCCTACCTGGCCCGCATCTTTCTGGATTTCTTGCTCTTTGAATTTTTATGCTCCAATTCATAAAGGAACTCCTCAACATCAGTCCTCGGGTAACTCTTTTCAAGCGCTTCCTTTAATTTTCTTAGTTTTTCGATGTGCGATCCCTCCGTCCGGGAGCGCCGAAACATATTCCGGCTATTATTATCCGGCAAATACGCGTTTATCGTCTCATATATTGAATTTATGATGCCGTACAGCATCGCTTTTCTCTCCTGGCCCACCTCGGCCGCCCCGCCCTTAATTTTTTCTTTTGCATTCATCTCGGCCAAAACTCTCATTATTTGTTCGCCGTCGCCATTGATATTGATTATCGGTATTCCCACCTCCGGGGTAAGATCTACCTGGTCGCCGGCCGCCTTAAAACAATATTTGATGCCAACGCCCTTAATATTCTGCTCTCGGACCTTTTTCTTTTTTGTATCCAATACATGATCCTGCTTTGCCGTCGTAAAATCGACCGCGCAAAGAACCTGGCCTTCAAAAAGTAAAAAACCATCCAATCGGTCCTTATTAATTGACTCGTCATCCACCTCCGCGGACCGCACAAAATCACAGCCCGGGATATCCTCGTTTAATAATATATAGGCTGTTTTTTCCAGAAGCTCGCCGCGGGAATGTTCGTCCTTGGCACCTGTCCGTTTTTCCCGGGCTTTCTGAAGCTCGCGCTGGTCATTACTAACCACATCGCCTTCATAAAACCGCCTTCCCTCATACTCTGCTATATCGATCCTTCCGTTCTTGACCGGAAACTTCCTCAACCGTTGCGCCTCGGATATCCTTTTGATGTTCGTCTCCATATTTTCATATATCGCCTTTTGCGACAATTGCTCTTGCGACTTCAATCTATTTTCCACCTTTTGAAGCCGGGCATCCCTGGCTTTCTGCCGGTCTTCTTCAAATTTTGCCGCACGAAGCTTAGCCGCGGCCAACGGATTAGCCGATGCTATCCTTTCGATCCTGCTGAAATCACTTTCCGATTCCGCGGGCCGCGGCGCCACCCCATCAAAATTATCCGCCGGATCGCCGCCAACCTCCAACCCGCCATCAAGCCCCCCGTTCCGCGGCAAACTATCATTATTCGGATCCGCATTACCTGGTATTTCCATAAAACTTGATATTATTAAATAAAATTATTCTTTTATAATATTAATCATTATCTCGTTTTTGGGCAATAAATCTACCTCAAGCCCGCACCACTGGTCATCTTTATCGATTATTTTTAAAAATTGCCGGCAATGTTAAAATAAACCAATTACAAAAAAACATGAGAGATTCAAGAGAATCATTCAAAAACCGCCAAATCAAAGAAGACCCTGAAAAAACAATTGATGGCGGCAAATCGTATCCAGAATCCGATAAAAACAAATCTGAACAAAAAAACGAATCATTGCGGGAAAACGGCAATTCTTCGCAAGAAATCGGCGGCCCGAACGAAATTTCCGGGATCGAACGTGAAATGGGTGAAAACGAAATTGGAACGCTGGGAAATAAAATAACCGCTTGCTCGAAACAACTGCAAAAAGACGTTATTGATCTGGAAATGAAAATTTACCGGGAAACTTCCACTCCCAAGCCGGATCTGAAAAAAATCAACCAGATACAGGCCGAATTAAACGACCATAAACGACAATTGCAGGGACTAAAAGAATTTGCTGAAAACATTAAAACCAAAAACTACGAAAAAGTAACCGCGCCGGTCAAAGAATTTACTGCTCTTTACGGCCACGCCTACGGCGAAAACTTTGAATCGCGTCGCGCCGACTTGAAGAAACAATACAAAAACCTTGAAACTATCCACGTCAAGGATGAAAATGGGAAAGAAACCGGCGAAACCATCGACGTGGTCGATATTGTTCCTGACAATTTAAAAGACGAAGTTCCGATAGCCTATTTCAAAGGCTTTTCCAGCGGCAACGCCGCTTACAATAACCTCTTGGTTGAACTGGGAATGCTTGGCAATCGCGTCATTGCCATGGAAAACCCGCATGGAATCGACAGCTCCCGCATTACCGAAGACGAAAAGAAATGGGCCGCACAGCATCAAAATAAACTGCCGGACATCGAGCTGCGCAAAACCGCCATGGCCCTGGAAACCATGGAACAAAAGGGAATAGAAAAAACCGATATTGTCGCCCACTC
>CAYYEP010000008.1:0-12821 GCA_964470995.1 uncultured Candidatus Saccharibacteria bacterium | reverse complement strand
CCCTGGAAACCATGGAACAAAAGGGAATAGAAAAAACCGATATTGTCGCCCACTCCGAAGGCGCGATCTACGCGATTATTACCGCCCTGATACACCCGGAAAAGGTACATAATATCGTTCTCATAAATCCCGCCGGAATGGTCGGTGCCGATAAACCGATGGATTTGGCCAAACGCTCGATCGACGATCTTAATCTCCAGAGCGCAAACTACGCCAAAATGGAAGCCGGCATCGACCCGCGCCAAAAATATCACCCCGACAAATTCATCGATCCCGAAGAACTCAAAAGCACCGCCAAAACCGCCAAAGAAACCGGCAGTAAAGGCATGCTGACCTGGATTTCCACGTGGTTTTCCGGCCCGGTCAAAAACCTAGAAGCCATCAACGCCATCGCCAACACGCAAATCGCTTTCGCCCTGCAATTCCTAAGGGAAGAATACGGGATCAAGGTTGCAATCATCGATTCGGTCGATGATCAAATCTACAAAACGGAACACGTACAGGAAGATATTTCCCGGCGCATGGTCGATAATTTCATCACCATCCAGGGCACGCACACGACGTTCGCCCATAATTCCGAAAAATCGGCCGGCTTGATCAACAGCACCCTGAAGGGCTTACAACTAAAACGCGAAAAGACCGAAGAAGACCGCCCCCTGGACGGATTTTTATAAGATATTGACGAGGGAATGTTTTTTAGCGAAAATATCTCAATAATCTAATTTCAATAAAAATATGAGCGGCTTTGAAATGCCCCCGGAAGAATCTCCGTCCGAACAGGACAAAGAAAAAACCAATGGGTTGGAAGCTGATTTCGTTTCCACGCCTTGTACTGAAGAGCAATATATTTTTAAAATGATCGGGCAGGAACTTCGCGAGAAACCGGATACCACGGATATTGAATTGCCAAATCTATTTAAAAAATACGGCACCTATGAGCAATATCAAAAAGCCGCCGAAAAAACCGGAAATCTCCAAAGCCGGCTTCTTGAAGCGTTCATGCGCGACGATGAAGCCAAAATCGCCGAATTACGGACGGCCTACGAAACCCAATTCCCAAACCAAATCGAAGGCGTAACCGCGCTTTTTGAAATGAGGAATTTTCTAAAAACAAAAAAATCGAAAGACAGGCTCGATATGAAAAAAATGGCGCTATATGACGAAATTTCCGAGTTGAAAACCAAAAAAGACACCGCCCCGGACGATACCGAAATTGAAAAGCAACTGTCCGAAAAATTCGCCCAAATGCGCGAGGCAAAAGACCAATCGTTTTCCAACATTAAAGACATAGTTGCTTATCAGGCACTGCTTGCCGATTTTATAAAAAAAAATCCCCAAAAAGAAGCATTCTTAAAAGAATTTTGGTCGCTGATACGAATTAGCGGCGGCGCCAATGAACAAAACAATAAATTGATCGAACAAACCATTGCCGCGGTTTTAAGCCAGGTGGCGATCACGCATGCTCTGGAAAAAAACGGACACAACCCCCGCTTGGTCACCTTGGAAGAAGACGCGGCGGAGAAAATCGATCTTTGGATCGGCCAAGACGCGGTTCAAATAAAGGGCACCCCAGACGAACTGGCGATTTTGGACAGCAAAGATGAAATCGACATCCCCGGCTCGCAAATTATCCAGGAAAACGGAACTGTAATTCATGTCACCGATTATCTCGCCCGGGAACAAAAACTCTATCGCGAAAAAATAGAAAACTACAAAATAAAGAAAGGAATAAAAGAAATGAAAGCTTTTATCATCGCGGTGCCCCATAAAAAAATGAATTCAATTACCGGCATGCCCGACGAAGACGTGGTAAAATTGATCGGAGAAAAAATTGGCCAAGGCCCAAACATCGACAAATGATAACCTTATAAAAAATCCCGCAATCGCGGGATTTTTTGATAAAACAAATTTTGGTCATCTGGCGGCGCGGCCGCGGTCATTTTCTGTTCATTCATTAGATAAAAAAGAGAAGACTATCTTTTGTCTTCTCTCTCAAGCGTTTTTGGATACGCATTAAAAATTTCCACAATCTGCGCCAAGTCAAAACCTAAAGCTAGCGCCAATGCCTCGGGAAACGAACCCGCGGCATGCTTCTTCACATTACCGCCAAACTTAGCCCGGCAGATAACCGACTCATTATGACCGCAAAAAGTCATCCAGCTGAAACGGCGTTCGCGGCACCATTCTTCAAGCCGCATCTCAACCTCGCACGGCAAATTAACCGGCGGTTTATGGGAAACAGTTTTATCGTTATATTCCTCAATAACCACATTAAGTGCCGCACCCATCAAAACCTTATTCCCTACATAATATGGTTGCGCGGCATTATGCCAGCGAACACCCATGGCGATCTTGGCATAAACCTGATTCCAATCTGGACCCGGGGAGAAACTTAGGGAGAGCACGCCCGGTTCTTGAACTCCGCCCCGCGGCCATATCGCCAACCACATTCCAAACAGCTTTATTAAATTCGTTATTCCATCTTCCTTCATTTCGAAACCACCATAAATTGCTCTCTATAATACCAACGCCCGCAATTATTGTCAACCGCCCCAACCAACCTCAAAAAGACCCACAGCCTAGCCGTGGGTAAAAAAAATTACTGTCTCTAACCCCTTCTATCCTTCTATCTCACGAAATCTTCCGCAAAAATTATGGGGTCCTTTTTCGCAAATTTCACCGCCCTTCTGATACAAACCGCACACCCTATGGTACGGGCACGAAGACGACTTCATTTGACGGAGAAACATAAAAACGGCTTTAAGGCCCATTGGCAACTCACCTCCGTTTAACTGATTCACAACACGATTCTACGTGATATTCAAGTATACAAATTTTAATAAGTTAAAACAATTGCCCATTTTCTCGCTATTTTGATAAAATAAAAATGGATATATTTAACAATGAATCTCCCCCGGGACAAACGCTACGGGAAATTTCGAACGAAGATTAAACGCCAAAAAAAATACGCGCGGTATTCTTTTTTAATAAAAATGAACCAGCCCGTGATCACGTCGCAATGACTATGGTTAAACCGCAGCATAACACCGAGTTAACTTATCAATAATAGAGCCATGCTTTATTAGCATGGCTTAGTTACTTATCCTTCCGGTAACTACATAAGAAAACCAGAGGATATTGGATTATTAGCCTTGGAGTTGATTTGTAATACTCGACCGCTGCATTGCCATATTTTTCCAGCACCTCTCTTTCCTCAAAATAGGCACAAGCAACCAAACACGCAACGAAAATCGCTTGCGCTATGTAAAATAACCATGCCGCATCACTTATAGAAGGTAAGCGGAGCCAATAAGACAAATCAGCTAAAAAAAACCCATGATATATCGGATGTCGGGTAAAGCGATAAATTCCACACGTTACCAGTCCTCCGTTGCGCCTGAAACAATAATGGCTATAGGTAACTATAAACAGCCCCGCGACAGCCAAAATGAAGGAAAAAGCCGTTACCTTGTAATGAAAACCCGAAATACCGCAATCAGCATACAAAACAATAAATAAAAACGCCAACAGCCATCCAAACCAAAACAAATTCGCAAGTGATATCCTCTTAATTTCTCTGGTCAAAGCACAACCTCCTTTTTCATAATTACCATATTTATATATTGTTATCAATTTTTTTAGGATTGACAAAAATAGGACAAAATAAAATAACCAAAACAAAGGCTTTTGGCCTCTGTTCGTGCATGATGGCGGGGACGCCTGGACTCGAACCAGGGACAAAGATTTTGGAGATCCTTATGATGCCACTTCACCACGTCCCCCCGCTAATTCTGCAATACAGAATTATTTTTTTATAATTTTAAAAACCCCTTGATATCAAAAATAGCCATTCAAACAATGGATTTCCCCTAAAACAATAAATCGCGTTTCATAAATCGCGCTACTTCTTGATTTCCTTGTGCTTAGTGTGTTTGCGCTCGCTATTGCAAAATTTGACCAAATCCAACTTACCCTCCATAGTTTTCGATTTGTGGGTAATGTAATTGATCTTCTTGCATCCGGTACACTGCAACTTCACGTAAGGTTTCTTTTTAGATGCCATAATATTTCACTCACGAATCGCGATTTAAGATTTATGATTTATGAATTTTAATGCATTCATAAAACACGTTTCAGAAATCGCTAATCATGAATTCTTGAGCCCGAGAGAGGAGTTGAACCTCCGACCTACTCCTTACCATGGAGTTGCTCTGCCTCTGAGCTACCCGGGCAAAATTTTGTAATCAAAATTTTTCCTAACTACTAATTACCTACACAAAATACGAGTGTGGGTAATTTGTGTTTTGTAATTTGGGCAAAAATTTTCTCTAAAAATTTTTGGTGGGCTGGGAGGGATTTGCACCCCCGAAGGCAGAGCCACCGCGTTTACAGCGCGGCCCCTTTGGCTACTTGGGTACCAACCCGCGGCAAATTTTTACAAAATTTGCAGTAATTAGTACTTGGTAATTAACGAAAGGTAAAGATTTTATATATAAAAAAATTTGCCACCCCTAACTACAAGTTACTCGCACTAACTACTTTTAATTTTAAACACGAATACAGTATAACGGTTTTTAATAAAAAAACAAGATTCTCATCCAAATTCGTTCTTCGCAAACATATCCGTCCTAAATAATTTTACCGTGATTCTGGCGCCAGATATCGATGACTTTCGGATCCCCGCACAACAAATCTCTGGGAACCTTCCAGTCCACGCCCTTTTTAGGACTGTAGATTTCCGGCCGGGTATATTGGGCCGACTCAAAGAAACCATCCTTACTGGATCTTTCTTTTAAAAAATCAGGTTTGCCGATTACCCCGGGTAGCAGGCGGCTTACCGCCTCCGCTATAACCATCGCAGGCAGCTCTCCGCCCATCAGATCATAGTTTCCGATCGAAATCTCCACCGACGCAATATTATTGGCCACACGCTCATCCACACCCTCATAACGACCGCAAACAAAAACAATCTGCTTCATCTTCGCCAGCCTTGCCGCCATTTTCTGGTCAAACAGCTTGCCCCGGGGAGTAAGCATTACCACAATAGTATCTTTCGAAAGCGGCTTTAATTTCTTGCCCGCGATTTTTGCCTTGGCGATTTTTTTTATGGCCAAGAACCACGGCTCAACTTTCATCACCATCCCAAAACCGCCTCCAAAAGGTTTATCATCAACAGTATGATGTTTATCACTGGCAAAATCACGCAAATTATGAATCCGCACGCGCAGCAACTTCCTGTCCTGCGCTTTACCAAAAAGCGACCCCTTAAAATATGGACTCACGACTTCCGGGAATATAGTGATAAAATCAAACGTAATCATTCTTATCTTCAAAAAAGAAAACCCTGCGCTTCCAGGGTTTTCTTTTTGAACAACAAAATCACTTAGATCTTAAGGTCATCCAACTCCTCGCCTGCCGACTTTTCAGCCGAGGCTTGAGGCGCTCTGCGGCCACCCTCGGGCTCCTCGATCTTGAGGTTGACGCGAGCGTGGTTCTTGAGCCCGATGATCCGAACCAGGTTCCTGATCGCCCTGGCAGTGCTGCCGTTTCGGCCAATGATTTGGCCCATATCCTCGGCATTCACTTTCAGGGAAAGAAGCACCCCCATTTCATCCACCGTCCGGTTGACGATCACGTCCTCCGGATGATCCACCAGCGACTTGATCAGGAATTCAAGAAACTCGTGGTCAACAGTTTTTTTATCCATAATATCCGTATTCTGTTCAATCGTTCAAATTTAGTAGCTCGACCTTTCACACATTCGTATCTTCCCGCTACCTGACTAAATTATATCTGGTTACTAACTTTTGTGTCAAACGATAAAGTGGGGAAAACTCTGACTCGGCGAATCTCCCCGTCCAAGGCGACAATACGTTTTATCGGCAGCCTACTTAGCCGCCGAAGCCGTCGGCGCGCCTTCCTTTTTGGGCTGCGCATGAACCGCGATTTTCTTGCCGGCAATAACGTTCTCCGATACTAAAATATTATGAACGGTATCGGAAGGCTGGGCCCCCTTGGAAATCCAATAATTAACACGATCCTTGTTTACCCTCGTCTGTTTGGTTACCCGGTTAATCGAACCGACTTCCTCGCAAAATTTTCCAGCGGCGGCCGATGTGCGCTTATCTACAACCACAATCTTAAAACTGGGTTGATTGGTTTTACCGATTCTATGCAATCTAATGGTTAACATAATTACAATTTAAAAGATTATTTACAACGGTTTATATTATACACACTTCCTGCCTTTTTTCAAGGCTTTATTGTATAATTCACAATCCGCCATTTATTCAAAAATCATAAATCGCGATTAATAAATCAACATTTTATGACCACCCCTTGGTTTCCAACGCCTGTTTGGCGGTTTCTTCCTCAGCCTCCTGCTTAGAATATCCCCCCCCTTTAGCCACAAATTCTTGGCCCAGATATACCCCAACAACAAAATATTTGGCATGATCCGGCCCTTGTTCTTCCAAAACCTGGTAAACCGGTGTTATTTTCAGCTTTTCCTGGGCTATCTCCTGAAAATGCGACTTAGCATCCTTATAAAGCTGCTGATCAATAATCTTGGGCAATTCCACCAGCAAATTCTTATCAATAAACTGCTCGCACGCCCCATAGCCTTGATCCAGATGCAGTCCGCCGATAAACGCCTCAAAAGTGTTCGCCAATATATATTGGCGCGATTTTCCCGACTCTTTGGCTTCACCCCGCGATAAGAGCAAAAAATCCCCAAACCCCAGTTTCTGCGCCACGGACGATATCATTTTTGTATTTACCAACGCCGCCCGCCAGCTTGTCAGCTTTCCCTCGGACTCGCCAGGATATTTCACATAAAGAAATTCCGTCACCGCCAATTCAAGAACCGCGTCCCCCAAAAATTCCAGCCTTTCATTATTTCCCAAAGTCACCCGTGGATTTTCGTTAAGATACGACCGATGAATAAACGCCTGCGTCAGCAGGTCCTTGTTTTTAAAAACAATATTCAGTCTTTTTTCTAAAACGCAAAAATCCTTCATTGATTATTAAACGATGTCTCATTTTCGTCTTTACCGGCAAACACCCCTCCCGCATCCGCCTCCTCCTCCGTCTCAATATCCGGGTTGGCCGCCAGCATTTCTTTATATATCGTTCCCAGAACCCCATTAACGAACTTACCCGAACTTTCACCCCCAAAATTTTTTGCCAGCTCTATCGCCTCGTTAATGGCCACCTTGGGCGGCACCGCCATCTTGTCCTCATAAAGCAATTCAAACAGCCCCATACGCAAAATATTGCGGTCCACAATGCTTATTTGGTCAATAGGCCATTGAGGCGCAGCTTTTTCGATAATTTTATCGATACCCGCCATTTTATCCGTGATACCATCGATCAATTCCCGCGAAAAACCCTTTTCATCCAAGCCGGGTCCAAACTCCCGCAGATTGCGTGACAAAATTACGTCCAAATCGCGCTGCTGCGCATAAAAATCCCATTCAAAAAGGGATTGCATTACGATCGATCTGGTTAAATGCCTTGATGCCATTGATTAAGAACTAAAAATTGATCGGATTATATAGAATTTATGATAATTGCCAAATGAATCTCCCCGTGCTTGCGCCACAAGGTATTTTCTTTGAATCATCCTCCGTTTACGCTTTGGGTCTTCAAATAAATTCCCCATTCAAAAAACGCTTGCAAAACACCAGTTAATTCTCAATTATTTTCCAGACGCTTGCGCTGCAGTTGATTTAGGCTTTTTAGCATCCCTCTTTGCTTCTTGAGCCTTCGCCAAACGTTGCTTGCGATTAGTCTTTGCCATAACATCAATTACCTCTTTTCCTCTGTAATAACCGCAAGCCGGACAAACGGTATGCGCCATAACTGGTTTCTGGCATTTGCCGCACTTTCCCAAAGACGGCTTATCCAAAAACAAATGCATCCGGCGCTGGTTCCGGCTCGATTTAGTATGTCTTTTTTTTGGTACGCCACCCATAGCGATGATAAATGAGTAATAAGTTGATGAGTAATGAAGACACGTATCTTGGCTCAAAATTCATGCAACCAAACTCATAATTAAATTCAGACATTCGGCACAAAACGACCGCCGAAATCCAATTTGCTTATAGCTAATACTTTATAACACAAACTCCATTTTTTTTCAAATACCCCGCCAAATCAAGCCAAACATCCCATGTCTCAATTATTCCACCACAAATCGGCCGCTAAATTTATCGACATCATCACTCGCCAGGTTTGAATAAAAAATATATACCTGCGGCACATCATCAAATTTCTTTAAAACCATCTTTCGAGTCTCCCCTGGATTAATTTTCCCCGAATCAATACCCAATTCATCGATTACGAAAGAATGATCATTTACCCCCTTATTCGTTATTTCAATCAATATCGGCATCAAGGGCGTAAGCTCGAATTTTTTCTGCGAATAACCGCTATCGTCAACTACGATTGACACCGCTCCTTCGTTGGGCTCGCCGGCGGTCACCGGATACAATACCGCCGGTTCATCTGCCGCCTCGGTATCGCATAAGCAGGAGTTCGCCGAACACATAGAATCTATCCCGGAAACAGTCGCGGCTGTATTTCGCCCGCCCAGCGAATTGCCCAGCGCCAACAACGAAAAGGTAAACACCAACGTGAATATCGCGCAAAAATTAACAAAAAAACACGCCGCCTCGTACGAAGTGATTTTTTTCGCCTTTGTAGATTTTAAAGTTTTAGCCATTTTTAAAAATTACTCAACTTAATTATACTATAAAACATATAGAACAAATAACAAACAAAAAATCCCTTTTAGCCCGTGATAAACTTTTTGGCAGCCATTTTTACCGGCGCGAAAGATTGG
This sequence comes from uncultured Candidatus Saccharibacteria bacterium, assembly GCA_964470995.1. Taxonomy (GTDB): domain Bacteria; phylum Patescibacteriota; class Minisyncoccia; order Minisyncoccales; family UBA5738; genus UBA5738. Next base: position 3,976 of record CAYYEP010000008.1, on the reverse strand, counting down.
CGGTGGATCGGGCACGGCCCAAACCGCGCCAGTGCCTCTTCATGAAGGGATGTTCCATATCCCTTGTGTTTATTAAATCCGTACCCGGGAAATCGTGCATCCATCACCACCATCAAACGGTCGCGCGTAACCTTGGCGATAATGCTTGCCGCAGAAACGGAAAAAATCTTGCCATCGCCTCCTACCACGGCTTCCTGACGATATTTCGTCCTGGCCGGTTTGTTTCCATCAATTAAACAGAATATTTCTTCCTGACCGCGCTGGAAATAACTTTCCCGCGCCAAACTGGCTATCGCTCGTCCCATCGCCATCCGGGAAGCTTCAAGGATATTCACGCGGTCGATAACCCTGGAACCGACTGCGGCTACGGCCCAGCGAACCGCGCGATGTTGCGTTAAAACGCTATAAATTCTTGCCCGCGCCATCGCCGAAAGCTTCTTTGAATCCTTGACCTGGATAAAAAGATGCGCCAGCAACGCATCCTCCGCCAAAGGATCAACCACGGCAACCGCGGCCGCCACCACTGGCCCGGCCCACGGGCCGCGGCCCGCCTCATCGGCCCCGATCACCAGCCCAAAACCTTGCCGCCGCGCCTCCAATTCGCGCGTCAGTCTGGCAATACCCGGGTTCTGATAGCTTTTCTGCGGCATATATCTCCATTATACCCCGTTCAACGCAACCTTGACAAAAAAATATTAGTATGATATAATCTATTTATGAGTCGCGCCCCTTTACTCCCGGGTGATCGACTCAACCCCCTTTTGTATGGGCAGGTAATCGGAGATTTTTGTATCTATCGCAACAATCTCGAAGTGCGGCCAGCATTACAAGCGCCTTCATTCGAACCTGCCTTTGTCTTTTGCTTAAAATCGTGACAAAGGGCTGTGCGGGGATATGAATTTTTTTGCCAACGATAAAGCTTGATTTTGGTTTTTAACCCAGCATACCCGCGGGTCGCGCTTGAACCAAGTCATTTGCCGTTTCGCGTATTGCCAATCTCCTTTTTTTATATTTTCGCTCATTTGCTCCCGGGTGATTTTTTTTTGCAAAAATTGGGCGGCGGCGCGGTATTCAAGCCCAAAGCTTTCAATTTTTCGCCAGGAGATTCCAGATTGCCGCAATCGTTTTGTCTCGGCAATCATTCCTTTTTTAAGTCTTCTTTCGGTGCGCTCCGAAATCAGCGTTTTAAGCTTCTTTTCATTCTTTTTAACGCCTAGAACTAGTATTTCGCAGGGTAACGGTTTTTTTTGAACGGCGGGTACCGGTTTTTTTGTGATTTTAACGATTTCAATAGCGCGGATCAACCGGCGAGGATTTCGTTTTTCAATGGTTTGTGCGCGCCGCGGATCCATTTTTTTTAAAATTGCATAAAGTTTTCCGCAAGGAATTTTTTCCAGTTTTTTGCGCAATTCCCAGTCGGGTTTTACTTCGGGGATGACGATGCCATCGACAACCGCTTGAATGTAGAAGCCAGTACCGCCGCAGAGAATGGGAATTTGTCCGATTTTTTGTATCTTTGCCAGTGCTTTTAAGGCCAGATCGCGGTAGCGGGTTACTGTAAATGTGGATCGGGGGCTGGCTACGCTAAGAAGGTGGTGTTTTATCCCCATCATTTCCTTTTTGGTTATTTTGCCCGACCCGATATCCATTCCTTTGTATACTTGCCGCGAGTCAGCCGAGATTATCTGGCCTTTTACTGTCCGGGCGATCCGTACCGCCAGGTCGGATTTTCCCGAAGCGTTGGGGCCCACGATTACGATCATTTTTTTGATCATATCTTTGTGCCGACAAGACCAAAGGCCATGGTTTTGGTAATTTTGATCTTAACTAAATCTCCCGGGTTAACCGTTGAACCGGAAAGGGGAAATTTAACCGTTTTATAGCTTCGGGTTTTTCCCAGGCCAAAGCCGTTTTTAAGGGAATCTACCAATACGTTGACAGTTTTTCCGGCATATTTTTTGCTGCGGGCCGCCGCGGTGATTTTAACTATCCGGTCAATAACTTTTTTTCGTTTCTGTTTTTCTTTCGCGGAGACACTGTCGTCCATTACGGCGGCGGCAGTACCTGCCCTTTGAGAATATTCGGCGATATAAGCCATGTCGTATTTTATCGATTTGAATACGGCCACCGTATTGGAAAATTGAGTTTTGGTTTCATTACAGAATCCAACGATGACGTCCGTTGAAATTGCGACTTCTTTTTCGAGCCCTTTGCGGTTTTTTTTAAAAGCCTGGCGAATTTTTTGCACCAATTTTTTATATTGTTCCGCGGTATATGGCCTTGCCATTATTTTCAAAACCTCATCATCGCCGCTTTGAATCGGTAGGTTGAGATAAGGAGTAACCTTTTGGCATTGAGCCATAGCGTTTACCGCTTCATCGGTAAAATCCTTTGGGTGCGGTGAAGTAAATCGAATCCAAAAATCACCAGGGATGCTGTTTACTTGCCGTAAAAGATCGGCAAAAGTTATATTTTTGCAATGATAATTATTAACATTTTGGCCCAACAGCCAAATCTCCTTAGCGCCGTTTTCAACCGCAAGCTTGACTTCATTTAGAATATCTTCAACCGGCCGCGATTCCAGCGGCCCGCGCGTGTATGGTACCACGCAATAAGTGCAATAATTATCGCAGCCTTTGGAAATCGGCACCAGTGCGCTGAATTTTGAAGTTAGCTTGGGCGGAATGTCAAAATAATCGCTAAGGTCTTCACAAGGTTCAGTGTGCGTCAAATGCAAAATTTTTGTCCATCGGGGAAGTGTTTTGACATCTAAAATGTGGTCAAAAATTCCGGCAAAACGCGGTTTGTCGCTTTCCACTACGCAACCGGTTAAAACCGCGGTAAATTTTTTGTTTTTCTTTTTGGCCAACTTGATTTTTTGCTCCAATCCGAAAACGCGGTCGGCGGCCATTTGCCGCACCGAACACATCACCGCTACAAAAATATCGGCCTCTTCCAACCTCGGAGCTTCTTTTACTCCAAGCGATTCAAAAAACCCGGCGATGCGCTGAGCGTCGGAAATGTTCATCTGGCATCCGAAAACCTGGATAAAATATCTCATTAGGATTTTGCGTAATTATTGACTCTAACAGATTTTTTTCAAACTTAAAACCTCGCTTCGGGCGAGGTTTTTTGAGGCGGACTTATTTTTGCAAAATAAGTTTATCAAGAATGCTTTTTACCGTTTCAATCGCTTGCGATAAGTTGGCGCCTAAGTTTTTAATATCAATCGCGGGTATGGTTCCTTCCCAAGATGGGCCTTCGGTGGCAGTTTGGACGTTTTCATTATTATTACCGCTTTGACCGCAGGCACAATAACATTGGTTGCTGCAAACAATTTGGCCGTTGGCCTTGATGCAGGCTTCTTTTTGGGCGGCGGTAATGGTTGATCCCAAAGGCTTGAGGCATATTTCCGGAGTGATGATTGTTGCAGGGGCTTTTGTCTCGCAACAGCAGGCCCGGCCGCCGGTGCCACCTAATGTGGGAGTGCAATCAGATGTCCATCCCAAATTTAATTCACTGGCCTTGCATCCGGCGTTGGGATCGGTGTTTATGGTTCCGGTTGACCACATATTGCAGCGACTTGCGGTATAACCCTTAAACTTGCAAAGGTCTGCGCACGTTTTATTTTCTGCCGCAACGCAGTCTGCCGGGCAGGTGGCCGCGGTTTCGCCGGTTTCGCAGGTGCCGTTGCCGCACAAGGCGCAGTTATTTTGGGAGATTGCATTAACCTCGCCGCATGGTGAGCAAGAGATGCCCGCACAATTTTCTTTTTTAGGAAACGCGCTGTAGTCTTTACCTTTTTCATAGGCAACCCAACCGTTGGTTCCTACCAAAGAGCGTGATATTTTTTGCGGGCAACCGCAACATTCGTTAGCTTTAAATCCGATCACGCAGTTATTGCAATCGGCTGGACAGCTTGCCGCGGTTTCGCCGGTTTCGCAGGTGCCGTTGCCGCACAAGGCGCAGTTATTTT
>CAYYEP010000007.1:14077-58731 GCA_964470995.1 uncultured Candidatus Saccharibacteria bacterium | reverse complement strand
TTCAACTTCGCCATGATGGAACGAACAAAATGCGGCGGCGGCGAACCAAAGCATCGCGTTCCGTCCGAGTAGGGTCATAAAATGCCGAGGCCATATCGCAAGGTATGACGCAGGCGCCCGAAAGGCATTCCATCAACCGTTCTCTGATAAGGAGATCGGCTGGAGATCAGAAACTAACCCGTCTGGTCCCCAGAAATCTCCTTACCAAATTGGAAAGTAAAAAGAATAGGAGAATTTTAAAATTTAATATTGAAATCTTGAGTGGCACTTTGGGCATAAGTCCTTAATTGAGCGAGACCGAAATCAAGGTTCTCGCCATTAGCGAGGTTCTTAAAATATTATTTTACCAAGGACTTCCCAAAGTGCTACTCAAGAGCGTTAGCTTAAGAAGGGTAGCCAGGTTGTGTGGGAAAATGGCAGCTAAGATTTTCGAAAAGGATTTACAGATTGTAAATCTCACCCCTCATCCCGTACTCGTTCTTCGGGATGACGCGGAGGGGACCATTGTAGGATCAACCGGTTTTGGGCCGGCGGCCAAGGAGGGTCAATTTACCCTTGTGGCCGAGTACAAGCCCGTGGGCAAGGTCGCACGCGCGGCCCAGAAGGATGAGGTCCTAGGCGAGCTGGAGATTGACGGGCGCAAGGTGCCCCTGATTAAGACAGTCTTCGGTCAGCCCACTGACTTACCCGAGCCGGAGGAGGGCACGATGTTAATTGTGTCAATCCTTACGGCCCAAGCCGCTAAGGCCGCGGGACGATTTGGTGATGATCTAATCATCACATCCGATCCGGTCCGCGACAAAGCGGGCAAAATCATCGGCTGCCGCAAGTTCGCGGTAGCCTAGAGAAGGGGCGAGCCCTGAAAGGAGGAATGCAGAACGGTTAAAGTTGCAATTGGCGGTCCTCCTCACTCGGGGAAGACCGTGCTGATGGGAATACTGAGGGCCCTGCTCCCCCGCGACAAGTTTGTCGTGGTGGAGGCGGCGCCCGACGGTGAAGGAATTACCGGCTGGAGCTTCGAAGCGGATCCAGTACTTGTCAAAGCGGTACGCCGCAAAGGCAAGTTTCTGGATGAGTTTGTGGACTGGGTCGTTGACTCGGTACGCAACTCCACAATGCCTCTTACACTCGTCGATCTTGGCGGAATGCTACTCGATGAAGCCGGCAAGTTCACTCCTACAGGAGTGCGCTTGACCGAGCAAAACGAGCGCATTGTCCGGGAGTGCGATTACCTAATCGTGATCGCCAACCCGAACTACGCCGAGGCAGCAAAGGTTTGGGCCAACGAAGGGATTCGCCTGGGCGCAAAACCCTTGGCGATCCTAGAATCGGTCCTGACCGGTGCCGAAGACGAGGTGTGGGAGGCAGAAATTCCACTTCGAGCAAGGATTACCAAGCTCGAGCGGGAAACTCCGCCAGTCGGGTCGGCAACTGCGCGAGCCGTTGCCCAGACCCTTGTATCTCTGACGAACAAGGAATCCGGAGCCAACGGTTCCGAGCGTGCGGATGTTAATTTCCCGCGCTTGGCTGAAGGTTTGAACCTTCCCATCAGAACTGGCGGTTCTGATCGGGATTGGTTCCCAGGTATCATCCCCTCGTTGATCTCTTTTGTCCAGGCGGCAACGCTCGGGAAAAAGGAGGTCAATCTGTGGGGAAACTGCTCGGCCGGGTTTCCATATCATGCCCTTGCCTGCGGTGTTTCGCAGAAGGTGCGCTACTTTGATCCGAAGGTCGGGTCGTATGTAACGCTCCCGGAAGTGAAGCCGCAGGGCAAAGGCAGCCAAGTCCTCGACTGGCGGGTCGAGGAACGGGATAGTCACTCCTTTGTTGAGTATATTATCCCGCGGCAGATATTTGATGTGGCAAAACTGCCGCTGGCAATTCCGCCCCGCGTATCCGCGGAAAAAGGAGTGGTAATTTCCGGCAAAGGTCCATGGTGGTTAACCGGGACGATATGTCGGGCCTATCGTACCGCGAAGTGGATTGCGGTATTCACGCCCCAGGAGTCGGCCCGCCATGACTCCGAGGGCAAAAAGTGGAGCGAAAAGAATCAGGGGTTCGCTCCCGCCGTAGTGATCAGCTCGTCTGATTCCACGGTCAAAGTTGGGACGGTAATCCCGTTCCATCTTCCTCAGTAAGTAGGGTTAAGGGTTAGATCTGAGATTATCTAAAAAATAATCTCTCCTCTATTGAGCCCAGCATTAGAAAAGATGGCGGGCTGAATGAGAGGAGGTTAGATGAAGAATAATTTTTTTCCCACCATTCGAATGTGGTGGGAAATAATAAAAACCTGTTGGATCGTAACGGCGCCGCAGGATGTTGCAAATTTCATGGAAGATATCCGCTCGGAATATCGGGTGGACTTTGGGAGGGAAGCCACTTCCAAAGAAATCGTTGCAAAAGCGCCCAATTTTTTAAGATGGGCGTATGGTGACGATAACATCTTTCATGAGCCTTCCTTCTTCGGGAGCCATCCCGAGTATGGCGAGGCCGATGGTTGGGCGGTTATCGCCATTCCGAAAGGAGTGGAGATAACCGAGAGCTTCACCCACGGCTATTATGGAAGGCGAGATGGCTGGGATCAGGCATTCCAGGCAAAGTGTCTGGAATGGGACGGCGAGACTTGGATCGAGATAGACCTCGCCTCGTACCCGAATCTTTATGAAGAGAAACCGGCGGTTTAAATGTTAATCATAGACCTGCCGGTGGGTAGAGCATTGACCCAGAGAATGGGATATTGGGATAGTGAGACGCAGAAATTTCACTTCGATACCTATGCCCCATTCGAAGACGCTTCGCTTCAGGCTTTGGTATTTGTCTGGCTTCAGAAGGACCAAATCGGGCTGACTGAAGACCAAGCAGGTACGGCGATTCAGGATGCCCTCGAGAGAATGAGGGCGTTTCTAAAGCGCCAGCACCGGCAGTCCGCGGTACAGGGCATCAGGTCCTGCGCTTATTACCGCAATCTGTTCGCAAAACAGATTGCAGAAAAGCAAGCGGCAGGGGTAGAGATTCCCGAGGGCCTTCAGGGAGTATATGAGGCCCATAGGGACGGATTATCGAAGGCTCTCGCTAAATTGAGGGCAATGGAAGATGTGGAGGGTTAAGTTAAAAAGTTTTTTTGGAAATTTTTCTTTAAGGGTTTAAAAAATAATTTCCGCTTTTTATTGAGTCTATCATTTATAAAATTATAAAATGGTGGGCTGAATCAAAGGGCAAGAACATTGTCAATTGAATCGCCAGGTTTGGTGTTTGCGGCGATGATACGCTTGCGGATTATTATACGGGAGCGTTTGAGTCGTAAATATTGGATTTTGCCCTCCCAAAACGTAACGGAGGAGTATTACATAAATAATCAATTTAAAAAACTTGCCGATGAACTGCCAGATTTAGTGTCAGCACAACATCGGCAAATTACAAAACGCGCGATTAAGTTCGCGCAGGCAAAGCACGAAAGGCAGTTTCGTCTTGGCGGAGAGCCGCAAGTTTGCCACGTTCTGCGCGTGGGAATAAGGGCGGCAAAATATGCGCGGGAGAATTGTCCGGGAAAAATTTTAGAGCTGGTTTTAACCAGTCTTTTGCACGACATAATCGAGGACACGAAGATAACGCCCGAAGAATTTAGAAAACTTTTCGGGCAAAAAGTGTTTGAGAATATCGTGGCCTTGAGCCACATTGAGGAAGAGGAACCGGATGAGGTTTATCTTACTCGGGTGGCCGCGGCTGGAAGAATCGCGGTGCTGGTAAAAAGATTCGATCGTTTGGATAACATTGAATCTTTGGCGAATGCGCCAGTTGAATTCCGGCAAAGGAAACTGGTTGAAACCAGAAACGCGCTGCCGATCTGGAGCAAAATTGACCCAGATGGCGCGCAAGGAATCGAGAAGGAGCTTGAAAGGTATGGAACCCAGAACACTGGGTGAACTTGTGATCAGGGCGCAATATGTTCTGGTTCTTCCCCATAAAGACCGAAAGGTTTTTATTGAGATAGCCCGGACTAAGTCGCCTTCGGCCGCCTTTGACTTGGCGACGCGAGAGGCAATCATTAATGATGTTTTGCCACTTGCCGCAGCCAAGGCCACTAGGTGGCTGGCAATGATTCGCCGCGACCATGGTGAAGAGGTTTTTGACCGGATAGTTGCGGAGAGATGAACAAAAGCAATTGCGATAATCACGCCCACGATGAAAATCACGGGCACGATGAAGGAGTGAGTTTGAATGTTAGATAAAGTTAAGAGGGCCATTGATTTGGCCCCGAAGATTGTGCAGATTTCGAACGAAGTGACTGCGCGCCATATTCAGCGCGGTGATGTGGTGCGAGCCACATTGCTGGCGCTGATAAGCGGAAGACCGGTTTTTTTCCTGGGTTCGCCCGGGATTGATAAAACCGGGACGATCCAGGCACTGGTGCGCCGGATTGACGGGGCAAATTTTTATGATGCCCTGATGCCGACAATTGTGTCGGTTGAGCAACTTTTCGTGGAGTCAACCTCCATCGAAGAAGTGCCGACCGCCAACGGCGGCAAGTCGATCCGAACCCACGATCAGCTTGGCCGCGCCGCTCAAGCCCATCTCATTTTTGCAGACGAGATTTGGAAAGCAGAACCGAGAGTTCTGCAGACCATGCTCGATTTGTCCAAGGGCGATGGGGTGCGGCATGAAGGCCAGATGGTGGAAACACCATTGCTGGCGTTCTTGGCCGCGTCAAACGAATTGCCCGATTCCGAGGGAAATTTGGGCGCGATTTGGTCAAGAATGACTCTTCGCGTGCAAGTCCAGCCCCTGAATCGGGGTGGCAAGAAGGCGCTCGTTCAGGCGAGATTGAACCGCGATCGCAATACGCGGGCAGTTGCCACAACCAGCATTACGCTGGCCGATGTGGAGACTCTGCGCAAAGCCCGGCCCCATGTGACAGTTTCGGAAGAGATCATCGATATTGTTCTGGATATTATCCAGGAGCTTGTCGATGATCAAACCCAGGATTTCAAATGGGCTTGGTATGATGACCGCAGGTTTGGCCGCATCTTCGACGTTCTGCAGGCAAATGCCCTGCTGAACGGCCGGAGCACGGTCAATAAGAGCGACTTGGTCGTACTGGAGTGGCTGCTTTGGGATGTTCCCGAGCAGATTGCGACAGTGAAGGCCAAGGTCGCACCGTATTGCCGCACGGCTTTGAGCGAGGCTCAGGAGTTGATGGATACGCTGATGACGCCCGGAGGTATTGTAGAAACGGTTGCCAAGGGCGATCGCATCAAAGGGGTGCAAGCCATTGCACAGTGCGAAGAGGCGCATAAAGAATTAATGCGTCTTACGAACGAAGCCGGTGATGATGCGATGAAGGCCGAGATCACAAAACTTGTTCAACAAGTCGAAGCGGCTAAAGCCGATGTTATCGCAGTTGTCACCGGCGCGAAGAAATAGCAAGGAGGTAGACATGGATAAGGTAAAGCCGCTCTTGCGGCAAGAGATTCAAAAACTCTTGGCGACGGATGCGGATGCCTTCACGGTTTTTCGCTATCTTCGCCATCGCGAGGCTGTGCCCTCGCTTCCGGATTTAGAAATCAAAGGCCATGAGGCCTTGCCGGGAGTTGAAGGAGCGCTTTGCGATCTCTATTACAGCCTCTGGGATCCAGAGCCAAGCGTGAAGGAAGAGGTGGTGCCAGATCGGCAGTACTGGAAAGAGATGCTGTCGCAAACAATACAGACCGCAGCTTTTCAGGAATTGCACGCTCAAACCCAACTCAAAGAGTTGCAATCTGTCCTTGGAACAATCGCGATGGGAGAATCAATCATCGCAACAGTTCCCAAAGAGGATCAGGAAAAGCTCCAAGAGTTGGGCGATGCATCCGCCGACGCGGAAACGAAAGCGGATGAGGCACAAGAAGCCGAGCAAATGGCGCAAGTGGCCCAGCAAATCGCGGATGCCGCGGCACAACAAGCAAACGGCCAAGGCCAGAGCCAAGGTCAGGGCCAAACTAATGGCCAGCAATCAGGACAACAGACCGGCGGTATGACCAGCGAGCAGGCCAAGGAAATTGCCAATCAGCTTGCCGCGCAAGCGGCCGCGGCAAAAGCAAATGCCGCGACGGCAAAACAGCAGGCTGAAGATGCGAAAGCTAAAGCCGTGCAACTTGCCCAGGCACTGATGGGTCAACCCGATAGCCAGCAAGCCAAAGATAAACAGCGCGAACTGGCGCGAATCGGGATCCAGGCGCTAAAGCAAGCCCAGGCCAAGGTCGAGGAAGTTTCCGAAACCATTGAAGCTTGGGGCTTGGAAGAGGGCGAGCTTACCCAGCAGGGCATTCCAGAAACTCTGGATTTGCTCAAGCGGATGAGTCAGAACGAGGCGTTCAAAAAATTCGCTATTCTTCTTGGTCGTGTTCGCAAGATCGCGGATCGCAAGGCGTGCTCCAAGGTTTCCGGCGAGGGTGTAAAAATTACCAAGCCGGAAACCGGACGGGATATCAAGCGCGCCCAACGAGGCGAACTGGTCGCCTTGACCAACCCCGCACTTCGCGCAAAAGCGTTAACCCGCTGGTCGCGTGGAGAGCTGCGGTTAGTCGGGCAGGAAACCAAGGAGAAGCTTGGCCATGGTCCGGTGATTGTCTGTGAAGATGGATCTGGTTCCATGGATGGTGAAAAACAGCAGTTCGCCAAGGCAACAGTGCTAGCAATGGCGCATTACGCCAAAATCCAGCGGCGGTCATTTGCCTGGATACTCTACGATAGCCGTGTGCGCGTCTATCGGGTGTATCTGCAGGGCCAAATGACCGGGACGCAAATGCTGGAGATCGCGGAAGCGCAGGCCGGCGGAGGCACCAACTTTGAGGAACCGCTGAATAAAGCCATGGAGATAATTCAGAAAGAAGGCCTTAAAAAAGCCGATATTTGCTTTATCACTGATGGCGATTGCGAGGTCAGCGATAATTTCCTCAAGGAATTTTCGACGGTGAAGAAAAAGTTGGAGGTCAATGTGATCTCTGTGCTTTGCGATGTGGGGCACACGACCGATAAAACTCTCAATCAGTTTTCGGATCGGGTGGATCGCGTGTCGCAGTTTACTGCCGAGACCGCGGAGCAAGTTTTCCGCGGCATGTAAAGATGTTGAACAACCACTACGCCCACGATGAAAGTCACGGGCACAGGGGGAATAAAGAGTGAGCGAAGAAAAAATTGTAACCCTTGAGGCGACTCAAGGGAAAAATGAGGGTGAAGCGATTGGCTCGCATAGCCGATCCATTGTTTTTCTTCCCCGTGGCACCACGCCCGGGAAGGAAGTTCGGGTGAGGCTCGAGCCGATAATGGTTGGCGGAGAGCCAAAGCTCGATAGAAACCAGAGACCTATGTACCGCGGCCTGCCCGCGCCGGATATCACCAGTGAAAGTTGGAAAGATAACGGCGATGGCACGGCAACCAGAGTTTCCATCAGCACTAACTGGAAGGGCGAAGCCCGGGAAGTTGGCGTTCTGGAGACAAAGGCGCTGGAAAAGCGCGATGGCGGAAAAGTCTGGAGATCGGAATATAAGATCTCTGGACAAGACTTTACCTCTTCCAGAGTAGAGGAAATTAGAAAATATAAGACCGCTCTGGAGGAGCAAAAAGTGAATGGTTCTGCCATAGAGTGGCGGAACGTCGGCTACCGCGAAGAACCGGAAGAGATTTTTTCTTATCCGGTTAAGGAAATCCGGATTAAGGAAGATGGAGGCATCTGGACTTTCCGACTTGCTGTCCAGAAAGAGGCCAATCAGACGGCTTATGTGAAAGTCGTTTTCACAAAGCCTGATGGCCGGGACGAGGCGGAAACGATCAAAACGACATGGGTCGAGCTTCCGGCTTGGTTGCAAAGCCAGTTTGAGGCACGATTTCCAGTGTGCGTTTGCGGCCGCAGCCGCTATGACGCGCAGAATTCCGATGGCTACTCCAAGTGTGAGGAGTGCCGCAAGGAAGAGTGCTGCGTCCGCTGCGGTAAGCAAGCGCAAGTAAAGAATCTCAGCGGTAGGCTGGTTTGTTCAGATTGTGAGGCTTATGAAAAAGCCGAGCAGTTGATCAATGCTGTTCTGGCCAACGAGATGCGCACGGCCATTGCCAGCGAGGCAAAGGAACTGTTTGCTGGCCAGGCGATTGAAGGCGCGACCGGCGAAATGATTCTAAGGAATACTCTCGATCATATCGAGGACCATTCCCGAAATCAATTCATGCGTAAGTGGGCCGGTTATGGCTGGTATTACTTCTGCGAAAGCGGCGTTTATGGCGCCAAACTCGCGCCTGCGGCTTTGCAGATCCTCCAGTTTTTGCCACAAGCCAACGGCAATGGACTGGTGGAAATGGTGGCGTGGATCGCTAGCCAGACAAAGCCAAGCGATCCCGATTGGGATTATTATCTGCAAACGCAAGTGCGCGGTGAGAAAAGGAATTTACCTCATCTCACTGCCGAGATGCTGACGCAGATAAAGCTGGCTGATCGGCTTCGCGGTTCCGAGAATGACCGGATCGCGGCAGTTTCCGGATACAAGGGTCTAGTTGAAAAACTAGGGCCGGAATTCGGAGAAGTGAAGGCGGTGGCAAAGATCCTGCAGGATACCAAGCAGGATTATGTCGCGGCTTTGGCCAAGATCCGCGAGATTGAGATGCTAATCGCCGCCAAAGAGCGTGGCGAGATACTTCTCAATTTTAGCGGATACTTCCGGCATATGAGAGAAAATGACCAGAGTGATACTTGGGTTATTGATCCTGATGGCCAGGAAGTTGAGGCTAAGATTGAGTATCGGAAACGTTATACTTCCGAAGGGAGTAAAACGTGGTCGATAGTCAGAGAGGATTGCCTGGTGTTGCGTTGGTCGCGGCACCAAGCGGCGCGGATATTCTTCGAGTCTTGGGAGGTTGTAAAACTTCCAAAGAACGGGGTAACCCAAGCCCAACGCGAAATGGTGCGCGCGATTGAGCCGCACGAGCGGTTCCACGGCCCGGGCAGCGGCTTCGATCTGTCCCGGGTTGGTACGAACACTTGTTCTGCCAGCCGGGATATCGGTGCCGAACAATTTGACGTCCCAAAATTAGGGGCCAAGCCGATTTCCCGCCGGCCCAAAAAGGTCGAGCGGAGTAGCTATGAGGAACCATTAGAGGCTCCGGATAGCGAAGATTTAGCGCCGACAGAAGGCAACAATCCCAAGTCTGCCGCGGACTTGGTCGCCGAAATGAATATGAAATGGAGGATAAGGTGAGTTAAAATGGACGATCAGAGAAAGTTATTTGCCCTTACGGAGCTTAAGGGCACAATGCTCGGGTTATTTCCGAGCTCTGATATGGCAATTGAGGCAGCTGGACAGCTACCAGACGATGAGCGTCCGGTTGTCCGGTCAGAAAACGAGCCGTACGGGGGTTTTCCCGGGCAAGTGCTCGTGATAAATACCTACTCCGATGGGGTGGAGAGGCGGCATCATGATGGCTCCGTTAACACGGAGTATGTCAGGATGTTGGTCGTAGTTCCTATAACCCTTTATGAAGGGGTTAAGGAATTTCTGAAAAAATGGGAATATAATCTTTTCCATTAGGTAGGGTTAGAAGAATGTGGAAGCGATGTTTTAAACTAGCTTCCACTTCTCAATTCAGATCATAATGTGAACAGCACATTGTGGTTTGAATCAGAGAATATTTCAATAAGTGGCCGGCAGGGGGCCGGGGAATGAGCGTGGCAGTGCACTTTGATTGAGGAGGGCGCGAGACTTCTAAAAAAATCTCTCTCCTCTAAGCGTTCTCCTTGATTTGAGAGCGTTGCCATGCTGATTCCCGGCCCTTTGCCGGTTTTTTGTTGAAAATTTTGCAAGAGTTATTGAAGTTTGGCAAGTCTTGACAAATTAGTGATAATATGCTATCATTATAGTGTAATGATGAAGGTCTTTACAAGCAAGGCAAAATAAGGCCTGGGAGAATGATGAGGAAGAGAGAGTGGAGAGCGCGGCTACTGTTCTTGGGGGTTACCCTCGGAGCGGTTCCCACCAAACGCTTTCCATGGGTTAAGCCCGGTGAGTATATACACCAATATCACGCCGGATGCCAAGCCAATCGTCCCCATCATTCTCCCCAGCTTCATTATTACCACAAATTTAGTATTTTAAAGGTTTGACCTTTTAGATGTTCGGCAAGACCAAACCTTAACAACAGCATTAAAAAATCTTGAGCGGCATTTTGGGCATCTAATTATCGAAGGGCTCTATCCCGAGCTTATTGAAGGATTTCTAAAATACCGCTTGATGTTTGTTGAGTGGAATTTCGCTGGCCGATTTAGCGGCCCTTAAAAATAAAAATTGAATAAGGAGAGTTTGCGGGCGGTTTAAAAATCATTAACCATCTTAAGGATTTTCAAACCGCTCGTGAGCGGAAGGATGATGTTAATGTTTAAGACGGTTAAGCAGCCCGGGTTTGGGGCTCCAGAATTTAAGATAATGTGTGGATTGCGTGAGGGCTACGGCCCTAACGCAAAAGAACATAGCCTCGACGAGGTTGTTAGCCTCATCGAGGCTTATCTGAAAGCCCGCGCGATCGCCGGCCAGCCATACCTTACCGGTATGGTTATCGGCGGCTCAGTTGTCTATGCCTGGGCTGATCAAAGAAGCGGTCAGTCGGGTAGCGGCAACGAACCCCAAGTGATTTACCAGGGGAATAAGATCCCCCTGTATCATTCGGGGTTGCTTGAGGAGGAGGTCAGGGATCTGCTGACCGAGATTGCGGATTATTTAGGTTCCGCATTGGGCCAGACCCGAGTCTATGTTACCTATGGTGAGTCCATGTGGATTCGCCATGCGGAAGATGCCACCACGCCCACGGGCGAGACGGTGTAAGGAGGTGATGGAAATGGCCACTTTCCCTAGAAATGGCATAACTTTTGCTATAGCCACAGAAACGGATGGGCGATGTGGGTTGGCATTTGCAATTGCCGCCCTTGTTCTAAATGAGGATGGTAAGGAGATGGCTCGATTCGTTGGTCGCTTGCCGGATTCGGTAGTGATCAATGACCGTACAAAAATTACAGTGCTGCCGGTGATGAAGGATCACCCTGTGACTCATCGGACATACGAGGAGATGACTGGTGATTTTGCCAAATTTTATTTGGCATATAAGAAGAGAGCCGATGTGGTGGTTCACATGGGAGGCGCGGAAGCAAAAATCTTCTGCGATATGTGTGAACGCGGCTTGATTGACGAACAGGAAATTCCGTATCCGCTCTACGACGTGAGCGGAAATCTGCAGGCCGCCGGTGCGGATCCCACTTCGGTGGATGCCTATGCTGCAAAACACGGTATTAGGGCGGATGCTTTTATGGGGGGGCATCTTCCCATAAATAATCCACTGTATGGTGCGGCTTTGTTGGCTTTAGTGTACCGCAAGCTAACAAAGAAGAGCTTTGCCAGGGCTGTGTTGGATAGAGTACGGCACGAGCATTTCTGGATTCCGGTGAGTTCCTGGCCAATCCGTATCCGCAAATGCAAGGGGTGCGAGAGAGAAGAAGAATTCAGACGCATTGGCGGTGACTGTAAGGCCTGGGTGTTGAGGGATGAGAGGCCTTAACCTCTCAAAATCCGTGTGGTGTGGTTACCGCGCGGATAGGGTAATTGTGGAAAGCGGGCAAGAATCTGCTTTCCACTTCTTTATTCAGATCATCATTGAAAAATGGCGGGCTGAATCAGAGGAGTCCTTAAAAATTTAATATAGGCAGCTTGACTGGCGATTTGACTTTCTGTTTTAAGACAGGGGATCAGACCGCCAGTTAAGCGGAGGAGATAGAGATGAGGAACTTGATATTTTTAATAGTTTTTATCAGTTTCGCGGGCTTCCAATTTTCTTTTCAATTCAGGCAGTAATTGCAAAATTCTTGCCTGAACCGAGAAGATTATAAGTGAATATTTGAATACGAAATTTGATGAGGGCTAACAATTTGATTCGTTTGGCAACAAACCTCCTCAAATTTCATACAAAAACAAACTAAAATTTCAGGGTTGAAGAATGGCGCGCTGTTCGGCGCGAGCCGGAAAATCTCTCTCTTCCGGCGCGCCATTCTTCAGCTCTTTTTTTTAAAAAATTACGGATACTTTTGCGTTTTTTTATTTATTTTAAAAATTTAGGAAACAATACGCTGTGGACCGGTTTTGAAAAGTGATTGCCTTGAAGGTAACGCAAAGAGGAGATAACTCCTCTTTTTTGCTATATATTGAAATTGAAAAAATGGCTGGTTTGTATTGCGTTTTGGCGACAAATACGCTAATTAATCTTTAGCATCCGCAACGAACGGAGGAAATGAGAGTGTCTAAAAGGATCAGGAAAATATCACTGCATGTGATATTCGCAGCAATGATCGCCTGCATAGTTGAAGAATACAAACATCCCGGGGTAAAGCGGCTCAAGGAAAAACTTGACCGAGCGGCCGCGCCAACTCCGCCCGAAGCACCTAAAGAAAATAATTCCGGGCCGACCGTGAAAAAAAGGCCAAGAAAACCTAAGAAAACGGTGCGGCTGGAATTTGATACCCTAAGCCCGCAAGACAAAGACGCGCTTGACCTGCTGGGGTTAATTATTGCCGAAAAAGCAATTGAACTGGGGAAAAAATCCGTAGCGCTTGGCAAGGGCAGGCTAGTGAAAGAGGAATTATTTCGACCCAAAAACAATCAAACCAAAAAATAAACCGATAAGTATCGTTGTATCAATTCCAATATCAGAGGAAATGAAATAGCCGAGGCCCAGAGGCTACTATGGAGGACAGCGGTGTCGATAGGGCGTATGTATAAATACGCCTTTTTTATTTTTACCGCGGCAACACCTTGAATTTTGGACTAAATAAGCCATAATCAGGAATGTTAAGTATTTTGTATTTTTTTATATTTGCATTCCGTATTGTTAACTACTCATCAACTAATTAACTATTTACCATGTCATTACACGTGGGTATTGTGGGGTTGCCGAATGTCGGAAAATCGACTTTATTCGCAACCATCACCAAAAAACAGGCCGAGTGCGCCAATTATCCGTTCTGCACCATCGAACCCAATATCGGGGTCGTGCCGGTGAACGATGAACGGGTGGATAAGCTTGCCGATCTGACCAAGTCGGCAAAAAAGATTTACGCCACGGTGGAATTCGTGGATATTGCCGGTTTAGTCAAGGGCGCCTCCACTGGCGAAGGGTTGGGCAATAAATTTTTGCAGAACATCCGCGAGACCGACGCAATACTATACATTTTGCGCGCTTTCAAGAATGAAAAAATAGTGAACACGCAAAGCTCGATCGATCCGGCGCGCGACAAAGATATTCTGGATACCGAGCTGGCACTCAAAGACCTGGAAACCGTTACCAAGCGCCTGAATGCCGTTGAAAGCGAAATCCGCGGCAATAAACCGGGCGCAAAAGAGGAATTCGAGGCATTGTCAAAAGTTAAACCGTTGCTGGAGAACGGAAAAATTTTAGCCGAAACCGCGCTAACGACCGAAGAAAAAAAGATTATCGACCGCTATCAGCTTTTGACAATGAAACCCCGGCTTTACGTGCTGAACGCAAAGGAATCCGAGGTGGAACCGGCAGTTTTGGAAACTTTCAAAAAAAACAATTGGCCCTATATCATCATCGACATTCTGGGCGAAAACGAAGGCGAAGGCCTGACCGCCCAGGAGAAGAAAGATTTTGAACTTCCCTGCGGTGATAATTTAAACTTGTTGATCAAAAAATCCTACGAGCTCTTGAACCTGATCACATTTTTTACCACGGGGCCGGATGAAAC
This sequence comes from uncultured Candidatus Saccharibacteria bacterium, assembly GCA_964470995.1. Classification (GTDB taxonomy): domain Bacteria; phylum Patescibacteriota; class Minisyncoccia; order Minisyncoccales; family UBA5738; genus UBA5738. The sequence continues at coordinate 44,966 of CAYYEP010000007.1, read as the reverse complement.
CCGCGCCTGGACATTGCGAAAGGGGAGTACCGCCCCGCAGGCGGGCGGCGCAATCCACACCGATTTTGAGAAGAAATTCGTACGCGCCGAAGTGGTATACTGGCAGGAACTTTTGACTGCGGGAGGTTTTTCACAAGCGCGCGATAAGGCACGGATTGCCACTGTGGGCAAGGAATATATTGTCAAAGACGGGGACGTGATCGAGATAAAAGCCAATGCGTGAAAATGCGATTCATAAATCGCGATTTATGAGCAAATCAAATATTTAAAAGGATATGGCTCCAGAAGACAGAAACCCGCGAAAGCGGGTTTTGCATTGTGCGGAAAAATGATATATAAATATGACTACCACCGCTAGGCGGCAAAAGGAAGGGATTTTATGGTTTGTCTGGAGGGGCTGGTTTTAGAATACGATAAACTAGACCCCGTCTCGGGAGAAGCCAAAAACGTGTTGAAGAAAATTGAAAAGTGGAACGGACTGCGGGATGAATGGAAGGCGGCGCTACATATAACCGCGAATAATTCACGGGCCGCCGAGGTCATTAAAGAGAAGCTTGAGAGTTTCGCCCCGCTACATCATCATATTGCCGGCGGTACAAAATAATTTTTTATTTGCCGCACATTTTGGACGCCCTTAATACAGGCGTCTGTTTTTATGTGCAATTACGCTAATACTTGACAGAATTACCGATATGTGATATTGTTTGCACGATTTTAAGTCGTTTGGTTAAAGAATTAAGGAGGAAGTTAATGGATAGAGAAACAGTGTTCGGCAAGAGAACCATCGGCGTGAGCTTGGTGGGAAAAGAACAGATCGTTGAAAAAATAATAGCCGATCTAATCGGTGGGCGCGGCCGTATAACACCTAGCGCCATACGCCTGGTTCGGGAATTTGTCGGCGAATACTGGGGCCTCACATTTGAAGACATGGCCATGATCGCGACCCTGGGAGATTCTGCCGCCAATCGTTTCTATGGGGTGCAGCTGCTAACAGTAGCCGCGGCCCTGATGGCGGATAAGATCGACAACGCCAAAGATAATTACGAAAGCATCGATGAACTCGATGGGTTAATGGCAATGCTCGGGTATACCATCGTTACCATCAGAACCGCGATGAGCTCGTTCACCCGCTGCGTGGAGTTCGACCCCAGGCATCCGCTATATAAGTTGCTCGAGGAGATGCTCGGAGAACGCAACGTACTAGGGGTTAATATCAGCGACTGCGAGGTGGAACTGGCGCAAATCGCCCAATTCAAGAGCAACCTGCGGCAGATCGATGCCAAACTGGAAGAGGCGATCGCATTCCTGCGCCAGAAAGCCCGTGAGGCCAAACTCAAGGAAACGGAGAAGATCGAGAAAGCCGAGGAATTCATCCGGGCAGTAATGCACGGAGAGAAGTGCCCGTGCGGTGCCTGCCGCGCGCGGGAAGCAAAGGCGGCCAAGGATAAGGCCAACGTGGACGAAATGGAAAAGCTTCGGGCGGAACTGGAACGGTTGGCGCGGGGCGAAAATGACCTTCCTAGAGAAGATGAGACCCGGGATAATCTGGGTCTCGACGAAGAGATTCTGGGCGATCCCTTAAGAGCCATGACCCACAAGGTGGGAGAGGAAGATGCCTGCAAGATATTAACCAAGCTTGCTGGAGCCCCGGAATTCATCAAGAGCGACATTCGCGAGATAATCGCGATGGGCGGGGTCGAAATGGTGGCGCAAGAGATCCCCCAGATACTCAAAGAAGAATTCGAAGACGGTTACGGCGGGATTGAGCCAGAACCAGAAACAGAACCCACCCAGATCATACGGGTACAGGGAGAAAGCAACGCGGTTGAAGCCATAATCAACGCGCTGGGCCTGAATGGCGACAGTTGGAAGGCTGAATTAGACGCGGCAATCAAGGGGTCGCTGCAGGGCAAGCCCCAGAAGATCAAACTCCCCGGAATGGGGCAGCTAACCATCGGGCCGGCGATTAGAATAGACGGCGACACCGAAGCAGCGTTAAGAAAAATGGGGCTTTAACTTCCCAAAAGCGCTAACCGAAATGGTTTAACGAACCTGTCAGAGAGATGCTGACAGGTATTTTTTTATTTAAGCGATGCAAAAAGCATGGATTTTTTGATAGTTTACGACCCCTTGACAAAATTATTGATATATTATATGGTTATTTTGTCTTTAACAGTAAGACGGAATGAATTCAAGGAGGAAGGTGGAATGAACAATGAAAAGATATTCGGGAAGAGAGGCGATTTCAGCCTCAATATCGTCGGAAAAGAACAGATCGTTGCCAATATGATCAAGGGTCTAGCTCAATCCCAAGGAAAGGTCACCCGCGACTTTCTAGCCGGGGTTTTCGACTTGACGGGACATTGCCATGGGTTAGCCCCCGCGGATATCCTGGCCATTGCCGAGATGGCATACGATCTGAGCGACAAGGTTTACGGGGCCCAGATTCTGACGATCGCCGGGGTAATGCTCCGGTCGCACACCGAGGAATCAATGGCAAGCTACAAGACCATCGACGATCTGGAGAAGGTCACCGAGCTTCACCGCTACGCGGGAATGTGCCTGCGCGAGGCCATGAAGATGGCCAGAGAAGACCACCCTGAATACGCCTTGATGGAGGAGATCATCGGATCGATCAATCGGATCGGAATCAAACTGAACGAGATCGAGCCGGAGCTTCAGACCATCAACCGAGCCAAGGCCGCTCAAGAGGGCATCGGTTTGGATCTCAAGGAGGCCATCAAAATGGTGACATCCGAGGCTAATAAGGCGACAGCGGCAGTGCAGGAAGAGATCGATCAGAACGAGAAATTCTTGGCCGATGTGGTCCATGGGGATAAGTGTTCCTGTAGCTGCTGCCGCCTCGAAAAGTTACAGGAAGAGGCGGAAAAGATCCGCGCCAGCAGACGACATGAAGACGGATGCGGTTGTGGATGCCATGGCAGTGAATCCGAAGCAATGGAGAAACTGTGCGAAATGATTGAGCGCCATGCCGATCCCGGGACCGCGGATTTCTTGCTGGATGCCTTAGCGGACGATCCCAACATGAAGGCGATGATCCTCGCGGATGTCATGGATGATCCCGAAGCGGCCGAAGAACATGTCATCGGCACGCTCAACGACCTTGGGGAAACACCCCTGGAGAGGATACTCCCGGAGATGATCGCAGCGACGATGCGGCAACGGAAAAGTTCCTGCCGCCCACCACTCTCGCCCCGGCGCTAGTCAAAGCACTGGGCGAAGGGATGCCCGGGGTATGGGTTGTCACTATCGATTCCGGCGAGGATATCGGCGCGAAACTAAAAGAGGTGTTCGGGTTTGACCCGACGCAAGAGCGCTGACCATAAAGGTTTAGCGGGCCTGCCAGGCAAGATACTGGCGGGCATATTTTTTAATTAATGTGCATATAATTGCATTTTTTTATTCTTGCGATTCTTTGTGCTAGACTTTAAAAAATAATTCAACGGTAATGAATAAAATTATAGTTTTGGTATTGGCAGTCGGCGTTATCGTCGGAGGCCTCTGGCTGGCTTTTCAAAAACTGGAGACAACGCATGATGATATTGTTGTTGAGCCGATACAGATAACTAATTTTGACGAGTGCGTTGCGGGGGGCAATCTAGTAATGGAAAGCTATCCTCGGCAATGCGGCACGCCCGACGGAAAGCATTTCACGGAAAATATCGGCAACGAAATGGAGATGGCCGATATCATAAAGATCGATTCGCCGCGGCCAAACACAAAGATTGCCAGTCCGCTGACAATTACCGGGCAGGCGCGCGGTACTTGGTATTTTGAAGCGGTATTTCCGGTGGAATTACAGAATGCCGATGGCAACGTGCTTGCGACCGGGCAGGCGCAGGCGCAAAGCGACTGGATGACCGAAGATTTTGTGCCGTTCTTGGCAACGCTGGAATTCGAAACGCCCGCAACCGCGGCGGGAAATTTAATCCTTAAAAAAGACAATCCTTCGGGCCTGCCGGAAAACGACAAAAGCCTAACCGTGCCGGTAAAATTTTAAAATGAAAACCAAAATAATTTATTCGGAAAAGAGCCTGGAATACGGCGGGATCGCCAGCCCGGAAAACTCGCAACGGGTGCTTTTCGCGGCGCAAACCCTGAAAGACAAGGGTTACGAATTTATCGAACCGCAAGCGGCCGCGGAGGCGGATATTTTGGCGGTACACGATAAGGCGTATGTGGCGGCGTTAAAAATGGGCGACACCGATGATCCGGATACTCCGGCATACGACAACATCTATGGATATGCGCGGCTTTCGGCGGGCGCGGCGATAATGGCGGCGACGACGGGCGGTTTTTCGCTGATGCGCCCGCCGGGACACCACGCCGGCATCTCGGGCAAGGCGCTGGGAGCATTCACGCGGGGATTTTGCTATTTGAATAATATCGCGATCGCGGTCCGGAAACTTAATAAAAGGGCGGTAATCATCGATATTGACGGCCACCATGGCAACGGCACGCAGGAAATTTTTTCGAAGGATAAAAAAGTCGCGTATCTTTCTTTGCACCGGAACAACGTTTTCCCTCAGACCGGAAGCCTTGCATGCGGCAAGTGCCATAATTATCCTTTGGCCGCGGACTGCGACGGCAAAGTTTATCTGCAAACCTTCAAAAAAGCGCTAAAAAGGATTGATCCAGAGATAAAAACCGCGCAAATAGTGGCGGTATCGGCCGGATTCGATGCCCGGCGGGGCGATATTGTATCGTTAGGATTGGTAAGCGGCGATTATTTTGATATTGGGCGGGAAATCGCGCACCTGGGTTTGCCGGTTTTTTCGGTGTTGGAAGGCGGCTATGATCTTAAAAATCTCGGGCCGGATATCGACGCTTATTTACAGGGGCTGAAAAATTGACTAATATTGTGCGACATTAGGCAAATTGAAAAACCCGACCACAAACCGCTATTTGAGCGGTTTTTTGGTTGACGGAACGGCTTTTTTTGCTTGGACGGGCGCGCCTTTCAGCCGGCGGCCGCTGTGAAACTGGCGATGAATGTCGCGCAGATGTTTATTGGTCACGTGTGTGTAAATTTGCGTCGTAACGATATTCTGGTGGCCCAGGAATTCCTGTATGGTGCGCAGATCGACGCCTTGCATCAAAAGGTCGGTGGCCATCGAGTGGCGCAACGTATGGGGAGTTGTAAACATGGGCACACCAGACTTTATGGTACAGCTTTTGACCATGCGCTCGATGGATCGGGCCGTCAGGCGGCGGTCAGTGTCCCCGGGGGTATGAAAATTGACAAAAAGCGCTTTTTCCTCCTTGGGGCAATGGCGGTCGCGGATCTTATTATACTTGCGGATCCATTCCAGGGAACGATCCGAAAAATAGACTGTGCGCGGATGGCGGCCTTTGCCGATAATACCTAACTCTAACTCCTTATTTTCTTTGAGGCTGGCGAATTGTTCGCGGTTAAGACTTACAAGCTCGGCTACGCGCAAACCCGTGGAAAAAAGCGACTCCAGGATCGCGCGATCGCGCACACCGGCCTCGGTGGCGGTATCCGGCGCCATCAAAAGCTTCTCGATCTGTTCAAGGCTCAAGAATTTTACCGTCTTTTCCTTTTTAACGTCCTTAGGAAGGCTTATTTTGTCCGCGGGGATAGTTACCACGTCTTTGGCCGTAAAATAGCCCAGAAGGGCGCGTAGGGCGATTAAATAGTAATTCTGGGTGGCTTTGGACAGGTTTTGGTTATGAGGATCGGTAAAGCGCGACAAAAAGACCCGGTAAGCCCAGATATCATCGGCGGTCAGCTGATGCGGCAATAACGCCTCTTTGTTGGCGGTTTTAAGCCATTGGATGAACTTTTGGAGGTACCGCCGATAGTTCTTTTGGGTGTTTTCCGAGAGGCCTTTTTCGATCTCGCAATAATCAAGAAAATCGGGGATGTGGCTTATTATGGTTTTGTTGGACTCATTCATAAAAAGTGGAATAAAAAAGGGTAATAAATTATTATCGATGGTTAGAATAAGGGAATAAAATATTTTTTAAAAAAATAAGAAGAAAAACAGATAATATTTCAAAAAAAACGCGGTTGCGGACCGGGGAAGCGGCCCCTACCGTAAAAACCCGTTTTGCGATAGGGGCGGCGTTGCGAAATCAACCAAAACCGCCAAAACCCGGAACCGGCTTTAATTTGGGGCACAATGTCGCTTAACCTATATTGTGCGACACTTACTATATTTATAGTATCCGGCATCACGCGCCGACACAAGCCCTCCCCCCAAAACTTACCCCACGATCACCGGGGTTTGCCATTGAGCTTTTCTGCCACCCAATCGCCGATAGTCGAAGAAAATTTTTCCCCAAACATTTGCCACCACTTACCCAGCTCTGCCTGCGTCGAGTCTATTTTTTGGTCCAGCGAGCGGCTTATTTCCGGCCAGCGTCCCATCACTTCGTTTTGGAAAAACTGCCCGATCCCGGCGGCGCGGTCCTTAATGTTATCGACGAGATCGCCGGGCATAAAAATAATACCCAACACCACCAAGGCGGCAAGCAGGGCGAATTTAACTAATTTAAAGGCTATTCTTACCACAGGGTGTTCCCACATTGCTCATTGCCGTTTAATAGTTCGCGGGCCGCGGCGACGCGCGCCAGGGTTTTCTCTTTTCCAAGAACGTCGGCCATTTCGAACGGACCGACCGACATCTTCTGGCCGCAAAGACTCACCCGCAACGGCCACAACAAATAACCCCGGTCCTTTTCGGGAAGACCCAGCGACAGATTGAAATTCGGAATGTTGGGAAGGATTTCGTTTTCGAGTTTTGCCCGACTCCAATCCCCCGCTTCTATTTTTGACAACATAATTTTCAATTCGTCAAGAGCATGCCGGGTATTATCTGCCGGGGCATCCTTCCATTTCAATAATTCTTTGTCGTAGTTGAGGGTTCCGGAAAAAAAGTAATCTGAAAGCAGCGCGATGTCGGAAAGTTTTTTTATGCGCGCCTGTTGATATGTTACGATCTTTTCCAAAAATTCGGCCGATATGCTCTCCCCTGTCCGTTTGTTCTTATAAACGCCGCTTTCCTCAACAATAAAGCCGGCTTCGATAAAATACGGCAGGCAGAGTTTAGTCAAATCGGCGGGCGTTTTTTGCTTGATGTAATAACTATTCAGAAAATCCAGGCGAACAGGATTAAAAATCGCTCCCCCTTTCTGGATCTTTTGCACGGAAAAATCGCTCATTAATTCATCTATGGAATAAATCTCCTTATCGGTACCCGGGTTCCAGCCCAGGAACGCGATAAAATTAATGACAGTTTCGGAAAGATACCCTTGGCGGCGATATTCGGTAATTCCAACCGCGCCGTGGCGCTTGGATAGCTTGCTGCGGTCGGTGCCCATAATTATCGGCAGATGCGCGTATTCCGGGCGCGGAAATCCCAGGGCCTCCTGGACCAGTATCTGTTTGGGCGTGTTAGAAATATGATCTTCGCCGCGCAAAATATGGGTAATTCCCATCTCGAAATCATCGACGGCGACAGTAAAATTATAGAGGGCGTTATCCAGGTTTTTGGCGATCACAAAATCACCAATCAACGAACAATCAAACTCAATCTTGCCGCGCACCATATCATCGAACGCCATTTTTTTGCGTTCGGTCCGGAAACGGATGACTGCCCTCCTCCCCTGCCGGATCAGATCATCGGCTTGGGCGCGATCCATATGCGCGCATTTGCCGGAATATATCGGTGCGACGCTGCGCGACATTTGATATTGTTTTTCGGCTTCCAATTCATCCGGCGAGCAGAAACACCAGTATGCTTTGCCCTCATCGAGAAGCTTCTGAAGATATTTTTTGTAGATATCCCCTCTTTGGGACTGATAAAACGGCCCTTCATTCCAGGATAGGCCCAGCCATTTCATACCGTCCAAAATGTCGGCGGCAAATTCCTTGGTCGATCGCTCCCGATCGGTGTCTTCCAAGCGCAAAACAATCGTCCCGCCGTTCTGTTTGGCAAAAATGTAATTAAAAAGCGCCATCCGCGCCGTACCGACGTGCATAAAACCCGTCGGCGATGGCGGTATTCGCACTCGGACTTTTTTTACATTATTATCTATTTCCATATTATTCCAATTGCCGGAAAGCCGCGCATCGCGGCGAATACGAGTAGGAATATCATTTATTGGCGTACTTGACAATATGGTCGGCAATCGCCGCCCCGGCACCGGGACGGGCGAACTGCGAGGCGGCCTCCGACATCGCGGCCAGAGTTTCGGAAGCCGCAAAAAGATCGTGTATCTTTTCCAGAAAAAGATGATTGGTAAAATTATTTTCTTCCATCACGAGGGCGGCGCCGTTCTGCGCATAGGCATAGGCGTTTTTCATCTGGTGATTTTGTGCCGATTCGGGCAGAGGAATCAGGATGCTGGGTTTCTTGGCCGCGGCAATTTCAAAAATACTTCCCGCGCCCGCGCGGCTGATAATCAAGTCGGCGGCGGCATAGGCGTTGGCAATGGCGCGCTCGTCGGCAAAACCGACGGGATGATAATATACCAGCAAAGCGGCCGGGGCAGTGATTTTTGATTCCTTAACGATCTGGTCAAAATTTTTCGGCCCGGTAACGTGGATGATTTCATATTCATTGAGCAAAGAAGGCATCGCGTCGAGAATTTTGTCATTAATGCGCTGAGCTCCCTGCGATCCGCCGATAATCATGATCAGCGGACGGCCGCCTTTAAGGTTGAAAACGGACGCGGCTTCCTGCCGGGAACCGGCCATTATCTCCTGGCGCACCGGGTTGCCGGTCACAATCATTTTGCGGGCTGGGAAAAATTCGGTTTGAGGAAAAGAAACAAATATTCCCACCGCATATTTAGACGCCTGGCGGCTGGCCAGCCCGGGGACAATATCCGATTCTTGGAGAAAAACCGGGATGCCCAATATCTTGGCTGAAACCACTACGGGGAAGGAACCGTACCCGCCCTTTGAAAGGATTACATCGGGGTTAACAACAAAAAGCACAAAAAAAGCCTGAACCATCCCTAAGGGCAATTTGATGCAAGCGTCGATAGCATTCTGGATCAGCGATAACGGGTCGGCGTAGCGGCGGATCTTGCCCGAAAGTATGCGCCTGACCTTGACCCCTTCCTTGGACAGGACAACTTTGCAAAAATTATCCTTCGGGCCAAGATAAGACATTTGAATACTCTGGCCGTATTTTTTTTTCATCTGGCGGATAATATCGACTATCGGATAGATGTGGCCGCCCGTTCCCCCGCCGGTAAATAATATTTTCATTTCGGTTGATTCAGCTTAGTGTCTAATATTTATTGTTTAATTATACGACATTTAAGCTATTTTTGGAATATTTATCTGCCACAATACCCCGCCGGCCTTGCCGCGGGGATGAATGGCTGCCTGTAGTAGTTTATTCGGCCCGCCGGGAAATATTCAAAAGCAGTCCTGTAGCGACCAGCTCCATAGCGATGGCGGTGCCACCATAGCTTACGAACGGCAACGGTACGCCGCTAAGCGGGATCAATCTCATTGTTGACGCGATATTAATCATTGCTTGCAACGATATCCAGATAACAATGCCGCAAGCCGCCAGATAATCAAATCTTAACGCGCTGGCTTTGGCGATCATCAGGCCGCGCCAAGCAAAGACTAAAAAAAGACCCAACAACAAAGCTCCTCCGGCAAAACCGACTTCTTGCGCGTAAGGAGCAAACACCGAGTCGCCCAAAAGTTCGGGAAGCAAAACATATTTATCCGACGACGATCCCAACCCCAGCCCAAGCAACCCGCCGGAACCGATCATAATAAGCGCTTGGCTGGATTGGAATCCGTTACCCATCGGATCGGATTCGGGCGACATCCAGGTATCAAGCCTTTCGAGACGGTAAGGTTCGACGACAACCAACAGCGCCAGCATCGCGACCCCCATAAAAATCACGAAAAAAGTATGCTTTACCGGCGTTCCGGCCAAAAAATACATACCCAGCGCGATGACCGCAGTTATTCCAAAAGTGCTAAGGTCGGGCTGTTTAAGCAAAAGCGCGCCGATAAATCCAACGACTGCCAAAAAAGCCCAAAGCGTTTCAGAAAATTCCCCATTATCGGTTTTTTTCCGGGTGCGGCTCGCGGCGTGCGATGAAAGCCAGCTGGCCAGATAAACAATAAACACTACTTTTAGAATTTCCGAGGGCTGAACCGTAGCAAAACCCAAATGAATCCAACGCTGGGCGCCGCCCGCCGAAAAACCAATCCCCGGAATAAAGATTAAAACCAGCAAGACCAATACCAACCCCATAAGGACCAGCGACCATTTGCGCAGAAACTCTAGGGGGATAAAATAAGCCACCAACCCAGCCAGGAGACCAGGCAAAATTCCCATAATTATCTGGTGCCGGAGGTAATAATAGCTATCACCGAATTCCGCCTGTGATTTAAGCGCCGAAGCGCTGGAAAGGATAAGCACCCCCAAAAGCAGCAACGCTGCCACCGCGGCCAGTAATACCAAATCGGGGCGTTTGCGCGCCGCGTTGTTTTTTTTGAGAGGCAAATTCATTATAGTGGAAAAAATTAGCGGCGACGAAAAATATTCAAATCTTCACTGCCGCTTCCGGCGCGCAATCCGCGGCCAACCGTTCCAAATTTTGCCGGAAGCTGGCTCCCCTTTCGGCATAATCACGGAATCCGCCAAAACTGGCCGAAGCGGCCGAAAGCGCGCAAATGCGGCCGGCGGCGGTCGTTTCCAGCGCGCGCGCTACCGCCTCCTCCATAGTTTCAACAAAATATGGCTTAACCATCAACCCATTTTGCGCCACTCCGGAGGTGGTTGCGGCTTCTTGAACCTCCCGCCAGATCTTCTCGCCGGTTGTCGGGAAAAGAATCAGCGATTCAATTCCGCTTTTAAGAATGGCGGCCGCCAGTTTGTTAAACGGCTGTTGGCGGTCAAATCCGCCCGCAATCAGGGTTTGCAGTTTCAGTCCAAGGCTTTCAATCGCGGCCACCGCGCTTTCCTGGATTGTGGAAAGCGAATCGTTATAGTAATCGGCACCATTGTAATTTCCTACAAATTCAAGGCGGTTATCTAAAGGTTTGAATTCGGCGATCGCGGCGTTAATGGCATTGTCATCGACCCCCAATTCGCGGCCGATAATGGCGCCGATCTTGGCGTTTTCCAGATTGTATTTGCCAATCAAGGCGGTTTTCCCTTCGTATCGCCACTCGTATTCGTTGAACGCGATTTTGCGAGCCACGGAGCGTGCGGCGATCGCGGCCACTTCGATATTGGCAGAATTATAGACTAGCAGATCGTTTTGAGACTGGTATTTGGCAATATTGGATTTTGCGAATATATATTCGGAAAGATCTTTATAATAATCGAGGTGCTCGGGATAAATGTTTAAAAGAACGGCGATGCGCGGGCTTTTTTGCAGATCGTAGAGCTGATGTGCCGAGAGCTCGCAAACACAGAAAGTGTCGGGGCCAACATCTCTTAAATAACCCAGCATAGGTGTACCGATATTGCCAATCAGCAAAGCCTTTTTGCCCGCTTTTTTCAAAATGGAGCAGACTATTGACGAGGTTGTGCTCTTTCCCTTAGTGCCAGTAACACCGATCAGATAACCGGGGCATAGATCAAAAAAGATGCGGGTTTGGGACGTGATTTTGCCTTGAGCAAAAGCGGCCGCGATTTGAGGGATATGGATCGGCAGCCCCGGGCTTTTGACAATAACATCGTAACTATCAAGGCAGGAGAGATAGCCGGAGCCGAGGTGGCGCAAGATCGCAGGATTTTGCATCAGAATGGCGCTAACCGTCGGGTTAATCTGGTCCGCGGTGGCGCGATCAGCAACGCCCAAAGTTGCACCCGGATAATTATCTAAAAAAAATCGAAGGCTAGCTGCCCCCTCCCTGCCCAGCCCCAGAATCAATATTTTTTTGTTGTCGTAATTGTCAGCCTGCATCGCAATCTTTTGTATTATTAAGTTTATCACAAAACTTGATGTGCAAAAAGCCGTCCTGAACCGAAAAAAATCTAATGACAAATATAAAAGGAGAGGTGCGAATTTACGCTCCCCTTAGTTGGTCCCGATCGCCGGATCAGAAACAATTAGCGGAAGCGTACTCGCAGAGCTCTCCTATTTAGTCGGGGGTGTTGCCACCCTTAACATTGAGTTTATCCCAAAAAAGATCTTTTCGATGATCAATAACTTTCGTTACCGCTTTATTCCGCAACCGAATTCATTCGTTAAAAGAAATCAACTTTCCTTCTCGCTGGGGAAAATTTTTTTCCTTTTTCTTTCCCGAGATTTATGAGTCCAACTTTTTGATTATCGAATCTATTTTTAAAAAGTCATTCTTGAGACCTTAGGTTGTAAATGTACAATACTCTCAAATCACTGTCATTTTCACTTACATTAATATTCTATAACTTTGGATAAAGGTGTCAATAATAGTTATCCACACCTCGAAGCGGATATTGAAGGAGATTTTATTTTACGCTTGGCAGTCGCCAAAATTAAGCGCGCGTAAAACGAATCTCCCCGGGACAAACGCTACGGGATCTTGGTTGAACCGCCTTCCGCTTTGCGCCAGGCGTCAATAAAAAGCGCTCCTTAAAAAACGTTTAAAGGCACAGATAATCGTTTTTTCGCGGTATCCCTTTTGCAAGGTCACGGTACTAGAACTTTCTCTGTGCCATTTTTTATAGTTTCCAGGCAGTGCCTGGCTGGAGGCGTACGGCCTCCTAATAAACACACAAACTACCTATCTTTTTATCGCCGATTCCCTCGGCGATTTAAGGCATTTTTCTTACCTCCATTACTTGCCGGTTGAATGGCGTGAGCTGGGGGGCTCGGGTTGCCATTCGGAGCGCATTTTGCAGTCTCCTTTTTCCGGTACAAATTCTTGCGGACCCGATTGCGCCAGTTCGCTTAAGGCAAAGGGCCATTCGCGAGGGACAGGATCCGCCTCCTTGGCAAAAAATATCACGGCTTACTAACGCAGACTTCGCGTTTTCGCCTCAGGCCGGGAATTCAACCCGCCTACAAACAAGCGTATAGCACCTTTGCTAAATTTTGTCAAGGGTGGCGGCCTTTAGGGCGTTTTTTAAGCCGATTTGCAGGTCTTTGGGAAGATTGTTTTTATTCTCCCAGCCGGACAGGATTGCGGCGGCATCCTTGCCAGTATCGCTATAATTCGGCAAATACTGGTTTTCAAAAATTTGGAGCAATACCGGCAAGCCGCCGGGATTTTCTTTGCGCGCTAATTTTAACGATGAATAGAACGCCGCGCGGGTTTCATTTATGGTTCCAACACATTCAAACGGCTTGCAGGCGGCCTCTCCCAACATTTCGCGCATCATAGGCAGCAAGCCCGCGTTCTTGAACAGATCCTGGCGAAAAACCCGCATCACGCCAGCTTCGCCAATAAAAGGATAAAGCATGGAAAATACCGACAAACACTTAGCGCAGTTTCCGCACCAGCCGGCGTTGTTTTGGCGGTTGGCGATCGTATAAGCTTTATTGCAGCTTAAAAAAGTATCGAAATATTGCGGATAGTTGGAAAAAAGCATTGCGATTTGAAACTCGTAAAGCGGCCTTAAATAACTAAAATAATCGGCCCCCTTGGCCAGATATTTTTTTGAATAAGCGCGGAATTTGTTTTCGAAATCGATGGTTTTGGTGTATTGATGATTTATTTTTTTGCCCCGGTAAATCGTATTGCCGTCATTAGAGCTCCTCTCCTGTGAAATCGCAACGTAGCGGCAGTCAAAAATGACCCCCAACGCCACCCCAAGCACCGCTAAAATCGAAGAAAAAGGCGTGTGTCCGTTAAAATAACCCAACTTATTCAATTCCAGCAACCGCGGATCAATTTTGCGCTCAACAAAAATATTTTTTGCTCCCGCTACGGCCACCACCGCCCTTAACGCCGGATTGGCGTTTAGCGTAAATGCCATAACCTTTTCCCCAGAATGAGTTCCAAAATAAGGTTTTTCGCGAAGTTCTTGCTTGATCAGCTCCAGTGTTACTAAAGAATCTTTCCCGCCGCCCATTGGCACCAAGAAGCGGCTGGAAAGCTCAACCGCGGCCGCGACAAGTTTCTCTTTTTTGGAAATACTTACCGCAAATTCGGGCCGGATAAATGGTAAATTATTTTCGTAAAAAAACTGTCCCATATTGGCGATCAAATCCCGCCAAAAAGAAATCTGGGTTTTGTCCAAATAGCCTGCGCGAATCACGATCCGGGGCGGGCAAGCGGCTTTCCAGTAGGATGGAATTTCGGCCAGCCCCATATTAAAAACCAGATTGTCGATCACCGGCTTATCAAGGAGCGCGAGTCGATCAACGCCTACGCCGCGGATGACGATATTAGGCGCAAATTCGATATCGCCCATTAAAAAAATAAATTCGGCGCGCAGGTCTGAACCGACAATTTCCCAGGAAAAGCTTTTGTAAATAAATTCGGGGTATTTTTTTTGTAAAAAATCAAGTTCCATCTTAGCGTAAAAATTATTGGCCTATCAGCCGGATTGCCACTCCCAGCGCGGCGAAGATAATACCCAACAGCCAGAAGCGCATCGTTACCTTGTACGCAGGCCAGCCAAGCGCCTCAAAATGATGATGGATTGGTGTCGACAGCCAGAGTTTCTTTTTGCGAATCTTTTTGTAGGCAAGCTGAACGATCACCGAACCGGCTTCCAGCACCAGAAGCCCCGCGATTATCGGTAAGACAATCACCGAATCGGTCAAAAAAGCCACTACCGTCATTGTCGACGTCAATCCCAACACTCCGGTTTCACCCATATAAAATTTTGCCGGAGGAATATTGAACCACAAAAAAGCGAGCAGTGCGCCGCAAATTATGGCGCAGAACGTGGCCAAGTCGGCCATTCCCTGCGAAAAAGCAATTAAAGAAAATGCGGCAAAGATCGAGACAAACGCGCCGCCCGCCAAACCGTCCAGCCCATCAATCACCCCCCCCGCCCAGGATGCCAGCATTACAAGAACGACTAAAACCACATAAAGCGGAATGGACCAGGGACCAAGCGGGATTGTGCCAATATTAATATCGAAACCTACGGGAAAATTGACCAGCATCGGGACATGGATTGAGGTATACCCCAGTTTGTAATAGAACCATATTCCGCCAATCAATCCGATTAGCGCGACGATTAACAGGCGGATCTTAAAACTTATTCCGCCACCGATGTAGCGGCCTTTGCCATAAACCGTGAGCGCGTCGTCGGCAAGCCCCACCAGCGAACCGGCGATCAAAGTAAACATCGGCAACCAAACTTCGCGGCGCGTAAAGAAGTCGGCCAGCGCGAACCACCATGGGCGCGCCGCGCCCAAATTATTCCATACCTGGCCGGGAATATTGACGATCCCCCAAATAGCCAAAGTTACCAGTAACACCGATGGCCAGATAAGCAAACCGCCGCCGCGGGGAACAGTGGTTTCCCGTTCTTTATGCAGAGACAAAAAAACGGTAGCCTCTTCCCCGGTAATCGCCTTGCGGCGGGCGTTCTTCTTCCAGAATTTGATCCGATGCAAGAACTTGATCAGGGGTGCGGCCGCCAAAAACGCAATGACGGCGGTAAGCGCGGTGAGCACGAGTATTCGGATAATATTGAACGTAAATAATGTCATTTGAGCGTTATTCGATTGGGCGGAATCCCGGCCGCGCGGCGGCGGCGCGAATAATTTATTTGGTTCGGGCAAGAGTATTCCCCGAGTTATTGGTAAAGTTAATCATTTTTTGCATTTGTTCGACACGGGTTTCGGGACTTACGGCACCCAAAACTATATTGATAAATTGGCGGCCGCCACCATCCCTAAAAACCACCACCATACAACCGCCAGCCCTTTCAGTAAAACCCGTCTTACCCCCCACCAGTAAATTACCATCCCATAATTTAAGGCTGGAAATGCCATTTTCGGTCATATATGGGCCGGGCTTGATTGAATAATCAAATATCTCGGGATGATTTTTTAATATATATTTTGCCAAAACCATTAAATCGGCGGCGCTGGCATAATTAGTCAAGCCGTCTTCGCGATCCAAACCGCTGGAATTATAAAATTCGAATCTCGCAAAACCAAGCTCTTTCCCCTTGAGATTCATCGCGGTTACAAATTCAGCCTGCCCCATTGCTTCGGAAAGAGCCCAGGCGGCATCGTTGCTCGAATAAAGAAGCATAAGATGCAATAATTCATCGACAGTATAGGATTCACCGGTAAAAAGATTACCGTATACGGGCACGTCGTACTGGCCCGACGCTTCCGGGCTTATGATAATCGAATGATCCAAACCGTAAATTTTGGGATTTTCCAACACGATAGCGGCAGTCATCAACTTGGTCAGCGAAGCAATCGGGTAGCTTTCATTCTCATTATCCCGATAGAGTATTTTTTCCCGGCCCGTGACGCCAACCCTTAACGAATAGGCGGCTTTCGCTTCCAAATCAAGAGGGGGTTCGATTCCGGCAGGAATCGTGATCCGGGTAGTCTGTTCGGCGGGTTTGGTGATCTGGGCACAAAGGTAATTTTCCAAACCCAGTTGTGCATTATCCACCATAAGACACAAAGATGCACTCAAGCTTATACTAAACACAAAAAAGAACAGGCGCTTGACCACCGCCGCCGGTCTCTTCGGGTCATTACTTCTAATTTGCCGGTATTTATGAAATCGGTTTACCATCGAGAATTTTTATTGCGCTTGACTTTTGAACCAGCGCGGACGACTCCTTCTTGATCGCTGATATCCCCGCTTCTTTTAATTGCATCGAATCGACGGCGGACGGCGCACCCATCATCAGATCGCGGCCATCGCCAGTCTTTGGAAAAGCAATTGTTTCCCGGATACTGGGCTCGTTTTCGAGAATCATTATCAGACGATCCAAACCCCAGGCGATTCCGCCGTGCGGCGGAGCTCCATAAGAAAAAGCTTCCAGCATATGGCCAAAACCTTCCTGAATTCTTTCGGGAGAATAGCCCATAATACTAAAAACCGCTTCAAGCGCGAAGGCCCGATGGTTGCGGATACTGCCGCCGCCAATCTCTGAACCATTTAGGACAATGTCGTATTGGGTAGCCAATATGTTAGGAATATTGATCTTGTTCTCGAGATCTTGAGCAAATTCCGGCATGGGTGCAGAAAATGGATTATGGGTAAATGTCCAGCCGCCTTCCGGTGTTTTTTCGAAAAACGGCCAATCTATGATCCAGCAAAATGCCAGTGAATTATGATCGTTCTTATCGGCACGAAGGTCGGGCCGGTCGGTGCCGTATTTTTCCATTGATTCTTTATATGAAATACGGGGAAAAGGAATTTCTTGAATTTTCTTTTCTGGCGCCAATTCTTTGACGAGCCCGATTAATAATTCTTCATTCAAATCCATTATTTCCTCTTGGCCGGCAAAGCTCATTTCCAAGTCCAATTGCGTAAATTCGGGCTGCCGGTCGCCGCGAGTGTCTTCATCGCGAAAGCACCGGGCGATCTGGAAATAACGCTCCATGCCGGCCGCCATTAATAATTGCTTATATTGTTGCGGGCTTTGTGCCAAAGCGTAAAAATTCCCCGGTTCAACGCGAGCCGGCACCAGGTAGTCGCGCGCACCTTCGGGTGTTGATTTGGTCATGTAGGGCGTATCGATCTCGATAAAACTTTGAGCGGTTAAAAAATTGCGGATATAATTGTAAACCCGGTGGCGAAAAATAAGGTTCTTGTGCAGACGCGAACGCTTCAAATCAATGTAGCGATATTTCAACCGTTTCTCTTCGCTGATGTCGTAACCGCCGCCGTCAATGCCAAACGGCAAGGTTTCGGCCTTGGAAAGCTTTTCGATATCCTCAATGAACAGTTCGATCTTTCCGGTGGGAATCTTGTCATTGGCCATTGAAGCCGGCCGGTTTTGCACAGTACCCGTCACCGATAATATCCATTCGGGGCGCACATCACGCACCAGTCCGGAATCGGGATTTTTGGGCACAAAAACCGCTTGCACCATTCCGCTGGTATCGCGCAGATCAAAAAAAACAATTTTGCCGTGCGTCCGGATGGTTTGTACCCAGCCGCAAACGCGCACTTGCTGCCCGGCCGCTTCGGGAAGTTCCCCGATTAGGGTGCGCGGCAGTTGATTTGGTTTGTTCTCCATATAATTTCAGATCAGCTTGATCGCGTAAATTTAATCGCCTTAGCCCGCAGCCAACCCCGCGGCGAATACGTTTCAATACCAGTCTACTAAATCTTAGGTCAGTTTTCAACTGGCGGACCGTTTTCCCCTTGAGAGGCAAGAAGCAAACCGATCTCTTCAGTTACGAACAGTATAAACCAGCGCAAGAAACATTAAAAAAGTTTAACTTAAATCTGATTGTTTCCAGGTTTTGCGCCTCGCCGGCTCCCCCGATTTTTTGTTTTGTCATTTAGCCGCCAGCACATAAACAACACTAAATCCGTGCCGACGGGTTACGCACAGATTGCGGGTCACATCTTCTAAAGTTGATGAGGCCGCGGCTGTTGGCCCCGGTAAATAACTACCGGTCCGATCCGACGAGAAGAATTGCTATCGTTAAGTTCGGCCAGATTTGGCAGAGGAAACATTAAACGGTATGACCCAACCAAAGTAAACCGACAAATAATCTGCTTTCGCGATGGACTAGAAAGCGTATCCGATACGTAAAATTCAGACAAGGCATTTCGAAGATATATTCGATATCAATTTAATTCCGTTTTGGCAACTGCTACTGCGATTAAACGCGGAGGAATCTTGATGGTATTGCTTATGATATTGTCCGGGGCTTTGGCGGCGGCATAATCGATGAATCGCGATCATGTTTTTTGGCACTATCCTCTTCCGGCATTGGGAGTTCGACAATGAAAGTGGTCCCCTTACCACGGCCTTCGGATTCGGCATGGATAGTGCCGTCATTGTTAATTATCATTTGGCCGGCAAGATACAAGCCAATTCCTTTGCCAGTCGCGTTAATCTCCTTGGCGCGCGAACCGCGTTCAAAAGTACGATTAAAAAGGTTGCGGCGGTCATGGTCACTCAAACCGATACCAGTATCGATAACTGAAATCCGCAAAGTATTTTTACTTATCTCCATCACCACCGTTACGCCGCCTTCCTGGGTATACTTGATCGCGTTGTCAACAATATTGTAAATAGCCTCGCGAACACCGTGGGGATCGACCTCGATTTGCGGAAATTGGTCTGTTTTTTTCTCGAACCTCAAATAAATGCCCTTTGATTCGGCGCTTTTGGCCAGATCTTCAATTATGCCGCTTATCAAGCGAACTATATCTGTGGGCTGCTTGAATACCGAACCGCGGTTCATCTGAAAATGAGCCACGTCCAGCATTTCGTTAACCAAATTGATCAATTTTTGAGTAGCGTTCAATGAAATCTGAATCTTGTCCTTGGCAGTAACAGGTATCACGCCATAACTGCCTTCATTAACCATGCTTAAATATCCCTGAATGATTGTGAGCGGACTGCGCAAATGGTGCTGGGTCGAGAGCAAGAATTGAGTTTTAGCCTGATTCAAGTGCTTTAAATTTTTCGCCAAGTCTTCGGCCTCGTGACGCAAAACCCGCTCGCGCATGGCGGTAAATTCGGCTTCTTTTCTTTGGCGGATTTCTTTTTCGTTGGCAATTATCAGTTGGCTGCCAAAGAAACAAAAGAGAATGAAAACCACTCCGTCCATCAGCTTCCATTGCAAATTGGAAGTTACTATCACCTGGTAAAGCAAAACCAGGGCAATTGCGCCTATTAAAATTTCAGTTAAAATTAATTTAATGTTAAAAAGCTCATATTTGGTAATCGCGACCGCAGTAAAGATGCTGAATATGACAACACTATAAATGCCAATCCGCGCTATTTCCACCGGGATCAATATAAAACTCCCCAGGATAAGATTTATAAATGCCGCAATGGCGGTAAAAATCAGAAAGCCGGTAAAAATATAAACTATTTGCGTTCTCTCTATTTTATTAGACGCGCGGCGGTATTTTGAAAAAAGCATTTCCAATCCATTGCCGATAGTACCGAAAATAAAAACGAGATACGCCCAAAAAAGTTGCCCAGGGTCGGCATCGATCACGCCATTAGAAAAATTTATATTTCTCATGACAATGTCGGTTGTCGCAACTGAAAACCCGCAAAAAAATAAAAAAACTAAAAGGGTAATTTCTCTGATTTTGCTGGTAACCGTAACCTTATTGTCGGGAAAATAAGAACAGAAAATGTTAAAAAAAATGCCCGGCATAACTCCAAACACAAAGTCAAGAATGAACAGCCGAGTTCTCGCCTCATTTGATAGAGCCGGTTCGTTTTCAAGAAAATTGGCGAATAGCCAGCAAGTTATTGCGACAACCAGCAAGAAAAAATATTGATTAGACTTTGCCTTTGGCCCATTGGCAAAAACAATAAAACCGATAAAAATATTTATCAGCAGTATAATTACGAAAAAGATGAAACTGATATCCATTTTTACTTTTTAAAAATATGGCAAAAAAAACTTATATGGATTTCTATCTTTCCAGAGGAAAGAGCGTGAGAAAAATCGCGGAATACGGCGAATGGATAATTTTGGTTTTGGTTGGCGCGGTCTTCGACAGTCCGAGGCTTCCCGACTCGATCTACATATTCATAAGCGGGATAATTCTAATGGTTGCCGGTTACTGGATTCACAATTTGTCGCATCAAGCGCATCACCAGGCGCATGATTCCAAAGAGGCTATAAGAGCGATCGTAACAACCGGTATTTATTCAAAAATAAGGCATCCCGGATATTTGGGTTATTTGCTAGGGTACTTAGGCGTTTTTCTAGCAATCGGGTCTTATCCAATGCTCATAGTTATTCTTGCCTATACTTTATCGTTCATACATTCGATAATAAGCGAGGAGAATTTTTTAAGAGAGAAATTCGGAAACAAATACGAAACATATATCAAACAAGTCCCCTGGAGACTGGTGCCATATTTATTTTAAATATTGCCCGGTTACGAATTAACAATACGGGTTGTTCCATTCGACCAAAACTCCGTAATTAAGGCTTTCGGGATCGTTAAAATAGTTGGGCAAAATCTTGACTATCCGCGGCATTGACCCCAAATATGGCCTTAAATAAAATCTAAGCTCTGGATCTAATATTATATCATGCCCGGAGTCGTCTTTCGCAAAGACATATTCCCCAACCGACATTTTTTTAGCAAAATTGCAAAAGCCGGGGATTCTGGCGCCAAAGAAAAATTTTTGCAGTTTTCTGTCAATCGCCACTTTTAGGCCATTTTCAATTAATTTTAACCCAATCCCCGAATTTTGGGCTTGGGGATTAACACTAAGATTAACGCCATAAAGATACTTACCGTTATCCTTGTGGCTCTTTTTAAGAAATCCATTATCGGTTATTTGATACCAAGTAAACACATCCCCTTTCCCGAGATCACCCTCTATAATCTCAAGCACTCCGTCGCCAACTATAACTCCCCCTTTTTCGGCAACAAAAATACCTTCCGGAAAAACGTCAAAGCGTGACCGGAAAATTTGCTCCGTGGCGGCGCCCCCTTCTCCCCAGGCGGCCTTTTCAACTTCAATTATTTGCGGTATGTCCCGTTTTTTTGCGTTCCTGATGATAACTTCCTCCCCCATAATGTATTTTAATTATTTTGTTAAAATTTCGAAGACCTTGCGAATCGTGGGTAGATACTGGACTATCGCGACAAACAAAATTATCAGAAAACCCATTATCAGGAACGTATCGATTATTTTGTCCATACCGTATTATTTAATGCTTGCCGGAGATCGTTTTGGATAAATCGTAGATATTACCCGCGCCCATCACCAGCACAATGCCGCCGCTCTCCGCTTCCCTATCGAGCCGTGCCATAATTTCGGCGGCCGGTATATATTCGACATCCTTTTTGGCAACAGCTTTAACCAGGGATTTGGAACTGACGCGTTTAGTTATCGATGCTTTTTCGCGGCTCGCAACCTGGTAAATATCGGTTACCAACACCAAGTCGACCGGAGATTTTTTCAAGACTTTAACGAAATCATCGAAAAGCAGATACGTGCGATAAGCCTGGTGAGGCTGAAAAACGCAAATTATTTTCTTTTTAGGCCATTTGGCGCGGGCCGCTTCCATCGTCAGTTTTATCTGGGTGGGATGGTGGGCGTAATCGGAGACCAGAATAACCTTTTTGCCGTTGACAATCCCCTCTTCCTG
The DNA here is from genome assembly GCA_964470995.1 of uncultured Candidatus Saccharibacteria bacterium. Classification (GTDB taxonomy): domain Bacteria; phylum Patescibacteriota; class Minisyncoccia; order Minisyncoccales; family UBA5738; genus UBA5738. The sequence goes on along the minus strand of CAYYEP010000007.1, from coordinate 22,751 downwards.
ATCAAAACGCCGCCACGAACCTTGATATTTTCCGAGCGAGGCATAGATATTCTTGTCGGAAATTTTTAACAGCCTGCCGACCGCGAGCGCCGCCAGAGCGTTGGCGACATTGTGCTCGCCGGGAACCCTAAGCAGGCCGCGCATTTTTTTTGCTTCTGGCTGGGTTAATGAATATTCCTTGACCGCGCCGTTTTTTTTGGAATCGGCTGCCAGCCGGCTAGCGTTTTTATCCCCCGCAAAAAAGATCAATGTCCCGCCGCCCGAAATGCGCCCGACAAATTTCTTGAAGGCGGCCATGAGCCGGCCCAGGTTGCGATAGCATTCCAAGTGATCCATCTCGATATTGGTAATCACTTCAACCAAGGGCCAATAATTTAAGAACGAGCTATCGTATTCGCAGGCTTCAATTACCAGCCAATCGGATTTTCCCAAGCGAAAATTGGATTCGCCGAATTCCTTGATCTTGGTACCAACGATAACTGTCGGATCAAGTTTGGCGTCGATCATCATCAAGGCGATCATCGCGGTGGTAGTGGTTTTGCCGTGCGCGCCGGCAATGGCAATGGTTTTGCATTTTTTAGAAAGCTCACCCAAGGCCTGCGGGTAACTCATCACGACAATACCCAGGGCACGAGCTTCCTCAAGTTCCGGGTCGGTTTGCGGCACCGCGGGACTATAAACTACCATCGAAGGCATAATATTCTTGATACTTTTGTGGCCCGCGTAAATTTTCGCTCCGTTGCGGGCAAGACTTTCGGTAATATCTGACAACGCGATATCGGATCCGGAAACGAACCAACCCTGCGAAAGATAATAACGCGCCAAGGCTGATATCCCGATGCCGCCGATGCCGATAAAATGAACCTTGAATAATTTTTTTTCCATTGTTTTGCAAAAAACCTAACTACCCAATTTGATGCTTTCCAGAATATTGTACACCGGACCGCCGCGACGCAATTCGCTTTCCACCACTTCAAATGATTCAGCCATAAAGGTTCTTTCCAAATTCTCGTCGATCACGGGGATTTCTCCGGGGTCCATGCGCTTCAGCCCGAATTGCTCAATGCGGGCCAGAGTCACATGCGGATGGAATCCGTACTCGCGGTCTTTATCATAGCCGCCGCCAGCGAATTCAAAAAGCGAAGTTTCCAAATCTTTTTGCAATGCCCCTATGTCTTCGGAGGACGGACCATGCGCCCAAATCATTCGGGGAGGATTTTTTTGCGGCGGTCCGTAGGATACGCGATCAATGGTAATGTCGAACGGGCTGTGGCGCTTCCCCACCTGCGCCGCGACCGAGCAGATATCACACGCTTCCTGGTCGTTTACATTGCCCACAAAAAGCAGGGTGATGTGCAGGTTATCCAGACTTGTCCAGCGGGCCGGCAATTCGGGCCAGCGATCCTGCATAAGAGCCAATTCTTTTTTTATTTTTTGCGGCAGGTTAATCGCGATAAATATCCGGTGCAAATTATTCATGATTGATCACAATTATTTTATAACAGCCGCCAGCCGCCATAATTAACATAATATTAATCTTAATTTAAAATAATTTTGCTAAAAATGGAAGCAAAGTCAAAACTGCGCCTGATAATGCTAAAATAACATTATGGAGCCAAAAAAAGAAGCTTATTTATACGATAACGCGGGCGGCAATAACGTGCGCTGTAAAAACTGCGCCCATTACTGCAAAATCGCTTCGGGGAAGCGCGGGCGCTGCGGGGTGCGGGAAAATAACGGCGGCATACTATACGCCCTTAATTACGGGAAGGCAGCAACAGTGGCGGTCGATCCCGTAGAGAAAAAACCCTTGTTCCACTTTTTGCCCGGAACAGAAACTCTTTCGTATGCCACGGTCGGTTGCAATCTTGCCTGCGCCAACTGCCAGAATTGGGAGATCTCGCAGTACCCGAAAAACAATCCCGATATTCCCGGCAACAACTTCCCTCCCCAAAGCATTGTCGATATCGCCAAACAAAATAATCTGCCCAGTATTTCCTATACTTATGTGGAACCGACAATATTCTCCGAATACGCCTTGGACACAATGAAAATTGCCCACCAAAACGGCATTAAAAATATTTGGGTTTCCAACGGCTTCATGAGTAAGGAATCGGCCGAAATGGTAATTCCCTATCTTGATGCCATCAATATCGATATTAAAAGTTTTTCGGACGATTTTTATAAAAATAATTGCGGTGCAAGATTGCAACCGGTGCTTAATACCGCCAAGCGAATGAAAGACGCGGGCGTCTGGGTCGAAATAACAACATTAATTATCCCTACACTCAACGATAGTGATAAAAACATAACCGATATTGCTAATTTCATTGTTAATGATTTGGGCATAGCAACTCCTTGGCATCTAACGCAATTCCTAGGAGAGATTTCCTGGAAGCTTAAATATGTATCGAATACATCTGCGAATACACTTCGCAAGGCGCACGATATGGGTAAAAAGACTGGGCTCAAATATGTTTATTCGGGAAATATGCCAGGAATGGACCTGGAGAACACTTACTGCCCTACATGCAAGACGCTGGTTATCGAACGCAACAATTACATCATCAGGCGGCACGACGCCATGGGAAAATGTTTCAACTGTGGTACTTTTTTGGATATTATCCAAGATTGACTTCATATATATAATAAAAATAACCGATGATTAATTTTGCCTGTATTTCGCCGCATCCGCCAATAATTTTACCGACCGTAGGAAGCGATCTCGACCGCAAAGCCGCCGGGAAGACCATTCAAGGTTTGATGTCATTGGAAGGAAAAATGGCCGCGGCGAATCCGAGCCATATTGTCATATCTTCGCCGCACCCCGAATGGGGCTTTAATGTGCCGTTATTTTTTTTGGTAAAAAATACGAGCGCCTCGATTGATCGCTTTTTGACACAGGAAGAATCAGCCGACGAACACTATCGACTTGGAAAGGAATTCTATTTCGCCGAATTAAAAAGCGCGAAACAAAAAATCGCACTCGTCGCGTCGGGCGATCTTTCGCACCGGCTAAAAAAGGATGGGCCCTACGGACTGCATCCCGACGCGGCGAATTTTGATCGCACGCTAATTGCCAATTTGAAAAATAAGGACGTCGATGCTATTTTAGGACTTGATGAAAAATATCCGAACGCCGGCGAATGCGGGCTGCGCTCAATATGCTTCATACTCGGTATATTGATTGCGGCAAACATAAAATGGGAAGTGAAAATTATTTCCTACGAAGGACCTTTCGGAGTTGGTTATTTGGTTAGTGATTTAATGGGTTAACTTTTAAAAAAATGAAACTTACATTTTTAGGGCCGCTGAAAAACAATATATATAATTTGATGCGGGACGCGGGATACCACTTCCAGCGCGAAGACCACGAGCGAGACGCAACCGAATATTCTTTTGTTCGGCCGCGTATGGGCTTTCCGAGATTTCATATTTATGCAAAAATGGCGGGAAACGACCTGCAATTGAATTTACACTTGGATCAAAAAAAACCGGTATATCGCGGATACACGGCGCACTCGGGAGATTATGACGGAACGGCAGTGGAATGCGAGGCGGCGAGAATCAAAAAAATAATTGGCGAAAATATTCGACAGTAATTATGAAGATAATTTCATTAACGCAAAGAAGCTTTCAGAACGCGGTTCGGGAGGCGGCCGAGACAATCATGCGGGGCGGAGTTGTGCTTGCTCCCACAGATACTGTTTACGGGCTTATTGCCAATATGGCGGACCGCAAGGCCATCCAAAAAATTTATTCTATTAAGAAACGAGATTCGCAAAAACCCTTGCCGGTGTTTGTGAAGAGTATCGTGGCGGCAAAAAAACTGGCGGCGGTTTCGCAAAAAAACGAAGCTTTCCTGGAGACCGCCTGGCCCGGAAAAATTACCGCCATACTCGCCCGGAAAAAGGATCAAAAAATATTTGGAGTTGCGGCAGAATCTATCGCGTTGCGCATTCCTCATTACCACTTTATCAACTCTTTGCTCGAAACCATGGGGTTGCCATTATCCGCAACCTCGGCAAATATTTCGGGACGTTTTGCATCAGTAAAGATAGATGAGGTTTTGGAGCAGCTTAACGGCAGTGATATTCTACCCGACCTGGTTATTAACGCGGGCGACCTGGTAGATTCAATGCCTTCAATGATAATCGATTTAACCGGATTAAAACCGACGACATTAAGGCAATAAGAACCGCTTTTAGCCCTATGGGAATTTGATATTGAAAGCCGGGCAATTTTAGATTAGAATGGCGGATGGCGGGTGCAACCGCAATGGAAAAAAATGAGGAAAATCGAAACCAAAAATAAAATCAAACCGGCGATAAATAAAAGCCAGGAGCTGACGCTTTTGCACGAAATCATCGAAACGATCAGCTATAACTTGGACCTTAAGGAAGTCTTGAGGCGAATTGTAAACGTCGTGAGCGCGGTGACGCGGGCCGATTCGTGTTTTTTGTATCTTATCGACGGCAACACCTTGGTCTTGCGCGCATCACTCAACCCTAAGCCGTTGGAAATCGGCAATGTTAAGCTTAATCTGAATGAAGGCATAACGGGTTGGGTGGCGCAGAGCAAAAAAACCGCATCGATTGCCGAAAAAGCCTACCTCGACAAAAGATTCAAATTTATAAACAGTTTGCCGGAAGATAAATTTGAGGGGTTCCTTTCGGTCCCAATCATATACCGAGACAAAGTCATGGGCGTGATCAACGTGCAACATTGCAAACCCAAGAAATATTCCAAGAACGAGATAACCCTGTTCGAACTGGTGGCAAAAGCTACCGGGGGCGCGATTGAAAACGCGATGCTTTTCTCGGAAAAAGAAGCGTTAAAAGAAGCATTGGAAACCAGAAAAAAAATCGAAAAGGCAAAAGGAATACTTATGAAAGAGCTTTCCATCGGCGAAGACGAAGCCTATAAACTTTTACACAAAAAATCAATGGATAAGCGTTTATCAATGAAGGAAATTGCCGGCGCGGTTATTATTTCTTCAGAATTCAAGACACATTGACGAAAGGGGTTATATCCGATATATTTCGAGCATAGGCACAATGACGTGCCCAATCAAAGACGACGGCGTCTCCGAACCAAATTCGGGGATTTTTGTTTGGTAAAAAGATACCTAATCCATAAAAAAATGAATTCCAAAGAAATCATTTCGCTGTGCGAAAAAGCCGGGGCAAAAAATATTGATCTTAAATTTTGCGATCTGCCAGGCGCGTGGCAACATTTTACAATTCCGCTGGATCAGTTCGACGAGAAAATTTTTGCCGACGGCGTGGGTTTTGACGGCTCATCAATCCGCGGGTTCAAGGAAATTGATGATAGCGATATGGTGCTGGTTCCCGACCCAAAAACTTTTGTGATCGACATATTCGGCAAGGAACCGTCGGGCAGCCTTATTTGCGATGTTTACGAGCCTCCCGCCTTTACTAATGACTTCGAATCGAAGGAATTGAAGAGCCGGTTTATAAATGACAGCCGTGCGGTAGCACAAAGAGCCGAAGAATTTTTAAAGAAAAGCGGGATTGCCGATACGGCTTATTACGGTCCGGAAGCGGAATTCTTTATTTTCGACCGGGTGGAATTTGGTGGCGACCAAAATCGCGCCTTTTACCGCATCGAATCACTAGAAGCCAACTGGGGCGAAAACGGCGAAGATGATGGTTCGGGATACAAGATCCGCAACAAGGAAGGATATTTTCCCATGGCGCCAGCCGACCAGACCGCGGATGTGCGCCGCGCAATGGTGGCCGAATTGAAACGCTTAGGAATTGAAGTTGAAAAAGAGCATCATGAAGTGGCCACCGCGGGCCAAGCTGAAATCGATATCAAATATGACTCGCTATTGTCACAGGCCGACAAAATTATGACGTTTAAATACGCGATTAAAAACGTGGCCCGTGAGCACGGAAAAACCGCGACCTTCATGCCCAAGCCGCTTTTTTCCGATAATGGTTCGGGAATGCATACGCATATCTCCCTTTGGAAAGGATCGACAGCATTGTTTGCGGACGAAAAAGGGTACGCCGGATTGAGCCAGACGGCATTGTGGTTCATCGGCGGCCTTCTCAAACACGGCCGGTCGCTAATGGCGTTGTGCGCGCCGACAACCAATTCTTATAAGCGGCTGGTTCCGGGTTTTGAAGCGCCCACCAACCTGGCCTACTCGGCGCGCAATCGCTCGGCGGCGATCCGAATCCCGATGTATTCGAATGCGGCGGCTTCAAAACGCATCGAATTCCGGCCCGCGGACGCATCGTGCAATCCCTACCTGGCATTCGCGGGGATGCTTTGCGCCGGCCTTGACGGCATCACAAACAAAATCGACCCGGGCATTCCCGCCAACGGCAATATATATAAGGATAGCGGTTCGATTTTGCAGGTTCCCGATTCACTGCAGGATAGTTTAAAGGCCCTGGAAAATGATCACAATTATCTTTTGGCGGGAGGGGTGTTTAATAAGGAAACTATTACGGCGTGGATAGGATACAAAATATCCGCCGAATATGATTATGTGCGCACCCGGCCGACACCGGCGGAATTTGACTTATATTACAATATTTAAGAACCAAACGGTGTGCAGACAAAAAAACGGCCGATAGGCTTGTTTTTTTGTCTTTCAAAAATGGCATAATTTCATATAATATATGTATACTAAAATTATGCATCCCTTAGCCGAACTCGCAAAAACCGCGGTTGAAATATACGTTACCGAGGGAAAGATGATCTTCCCCAAAGGTGCACCGGCGGAATTTTCAGAAAGACAAGCCGGAGTTTTTGTGACGATCACCAAGAACGGCGAACTGCGGGGATGCATTGGCACGTACGCGCCAGCGCAAGAAAATATCGCCTTGGAAGTGGTTCATAATGCTATCGATGCGGCAGTGAATGACCCCCGTTTTTTACCGGTGGCAACCGAAGAACTGGCAAAATTAAATTACGAGATATATATACTTCAAGAGCCCGAACAAATAACGTCGATTAAAGATCTTGATCCGAAAGTATTCGGGATAATTGCGGCCGGCGCCGGTAAAAGGAAAAGCGGCCTGTTGCTTCCCGGGCTCGAAGGGATCACCACCGTGGAGCAGCAACTCGCAATCGCCTGCCAAAAAGCCGGGATTGATCCTCGGCGGGAAAAGCTGGTGATTTACCGATTTCGCGCGGAAAAAATTTATTAATGATTGCTCAAAAAAATAGCGGTCCGGCTAAGATAATATTATAATAAAGTAAAAGATATCAAAAAATATGAGCTATCAAAATACCAAGGGAATATCATCAATTTTACCATTGTTGGCAATTTTATTATTGGCCGCCGCGGTTCTGGGCTATCTATCGCATTTAAACGAAAGAATAGCACAGCTTGAGCAAAAAATCGACCAGACACCGGGAAACCAAGTTGCTATTTCAAATGACAGCGTTAGCGGCGAACGCGGCGCCGCGAGCGGGATCGCAGCTGGCGAAGGCCCAATCGAAAAGATCATTTCTCCCGATGATTCCGTGGCGGTCAGCGGGGAAGTAATCAGAGTTGATGAAAAAGCTATAGCTATAAGTATGGATCCGGATAATGATGACTATAATTATATTGCAAACATTGATAAAAAAACAACCATAAATAAACAGAAAGGCGCCACCGATCAAACTGCGGTTCCGGCGGAAATATCAGATATAAAAATCGGCGATATCGCAATTATCGAAAGCGACGGGCAAATTAACGATAACAATGAATTCACGGCAAGAAAGATCAATTTTTTTGAAATACTCGAAGACCAGCCGCAAAATTAACAATAATAAACTACCCGGGGGCAGAGCCCCGAACTTTTCCTTCCGCTCCGCTTCCGCTGCGCGTTAGGAAAAATTTGTTTATAGCTTCCGCGACGCGACAGGCAGCCGGCAAAGCCGGCGGGTTATTCCGGCAGATAAATAATTAATCAATTTAAAATGATTTTAAAAATATGGATTTTAAAATATATGAAAAAATATTTCACTAAGACCGGGTTTGCATATAAAATCATTCCATTATCGATTGGCGTAACATTGATATCGGCAACTCTTTGCCTGACAATTCTTGCTTGGACAGAACCGAACGATAACCCGCCGAATGATAATGTTAAAGCACCGTTAAACACAGGAAGTGCCACTCAAACAAAAGAGGGCGGATTAATAATTGGGGCGCCGTCATGGGCACAATTGCATATACATCCAGCCATAAACGATGTATATAATCCTCTTACTGGGTCCGACAACACTGCCCACTTTCATCTTGACTTCCAAAATACGCCATCCGGCAAGACTCCCTTAATTGAGGTTCCGGGAAACCTTTGGCTGATGAACAGCGGCGGGACCAGTAATCTAAAGGTTGATGGAAGAATTCTTACCGACGGCGAATTGCAATCGATATTATCCGGTTCAAGCGCCGGCCAGTTGCGGATGGTGGGTGGTAATTACGGAGCTTTTTTGCGCAATGACGGCGCGAATACGTATTTTTTATTGACCAACTCGGGAGACCAGTGGGGTTCATGGAATTCACTGCGGCCGCTTTGGATCAATAACGTGAGCGGAAATGTGAGCGTCGGAACCAAACTTTGCTTAGGGGGGGTATGCTGTTCAAGCTGGGCCGAATGTACGGGCGCCGGCGAAGACCCTTTTATGCCGGTATCGGGATGCA
>CAYYEP010000007.1:0-13977 GCA_964470995.1 uncultured Candidatus Saccharibacteria bacterium | reverse complement strand
AATTGCCACGATTATTCCGGCCAAACCGCAATTACCCAAGATAATTGCCCCCAGCACAACGAAGTATGAGATAAATCTTTCTCCCCGGGACATCAGTCCCCCCTTTAACTCGGCGCTGCGCAGTTCTTTTTCCTTGGCCGCGGCTTTGGCGTAGGTAATCATCATAGCACCTACCAACAGAATAAATATCCAGGTATTTGCAGACAGATAGAAATCCGGCAAGCTGGCAAGCGTTAGCCCAAAGAGAAAGATTGCCTCCACGTAGCGGTCGGCAATCGTGTCCCAGTAAGCGCCCCTATTGGTTGAAAGGTTTTTGCGGCGGGCAACCGCGCCATCAACGAAATCCAGGCCGGCCGACACAACAAAGAACGCCAGCGCCAATATCCATTCCGCGGCGGCCATAAAGTAAAGCATAACAAGGGCCGCAAAAATGGATAGCGAGGTATAATTATTGGGCGTTAACGGCATAACCGCGAACACGTTCGCGGTTATGGCTTCCAAACCTTTGAACCAGTTTCGGTGTTGGTCAATCATTTAATTAGATGCGGGTTATCTAGGTCGCGCTTCGGCGATCGCCGAAGCGCGACCTCTAAAAATCGGTATTAGCGTTCGCGCTTACCTTCAATAAATTCATTAACCATCTCAAACGCCTGCGCGTCGGTGTATTGCAACGGCGGATGCTTCATAAAAAAACTTGAAGGACTGGTGAGCGGGCCGCCAATCCCCCGATCCTTGGCTAATTTAACCATACGGAGGGCATCGATGACCACGCCGGCAGAGTTGGGGGAATCCTCGACCGAAAGACGCAGTTCAATTTCCACGGGAACGTCACCGAATTTGCGGCCCTCCATGCGGATGAAACAAATTTTATTATCTTTCAAAAAGGGCACCCAGTCAGACGGCCCGATATGCAGATTATCGTAGCTTAGACGCTTGTTTAGCTGCGATTCAACGCTTTCGGTCTTGGAAATTTTCTTTGATTTAAGGCGCTCGCGCGACAGCATGTTCAAAAAGTCGGTATTCCCGCCGAAGTTGAGCTGGTAGGAACGGTCAACGACCACCCCCCGGTTCGAGAAAAGCTTGGTTAAAGCGCGGTGAACGATCGTGGCGCCGATCTGCGACTTAATATCGTCGCCGATGCAGGGAATGTTCTTTTGTTTGAATTTTTCACCCCACGCCTTATCGGAGACGATAAATATCGGCATACAATTAACGAATCCGCAATCGGCGTCCAGAGCGGCCTGCGCGTAATATTCGGCCGCCTTCTGGGAACCGACCGGCATATAGCTTACTAAAACATCGGCTTTCGCTTTTTTTAATTCGGCGGCCACATCGACCGGTTTTTCGCCGGCAACTTTAAAAGTTTGATCTTCCGGATAATCATTCATATGATCGGCGACGCCGTCCAAGACCGGCCCCATTTGAACCTTTATTCCCGTATCGCCAACGTCTTTGCAAAAAACCTTGGTACAATTGGGTTTTTCAAAAATTGCTTTCGCTACATCCAGGCCTACTTTGCGGCTATCAATATCGAAAGCCGCGACAATTTCAATGTCGCGGGGCGCGTATTCCCCAATCACGTTATGCATCAATCCCGGAACCGGTTCGTCGTCGGCGCCGATGTATTTATAATAGGTTATCCCCTGCACCAGACTGGAGCAGCAATTGCCGATCCCGGCAATCGCCAAGCGTATTTTTTTTCTCGGGAGTGTATCTGCCATATCGTTTGTGTTATTATGATTTTAGACTTATTGTTTTACAGGTTATAAGTATTTTACCACTGTAAAATAGTATGTCAAATATGCTCGGTCCATATAAAAACGCGGGGTTAGTGATTTTTTAGCGACACAGAGTTAAAACACATAATTATCTATTATTTGCAAACAATTATGCGCCCGGTTGAACGTCTGCTAAAATCGAATACCAGTGAAAATTTGTGGGTTTATATACTGGCTATTTTGGAAAAACAGCCGCTCTATGGCTGGGAAATCCCGGCCTTGATCGAACAGAAATTCGGCTTCCGTCCGGGTAAGATCACTCCTTACCGGGTTTTTTATCGACTGGAAGCGGGCGGCTTCGTGTCAAGCCGGCTCCAGGAGCGGCGGCGCATTTATGAAATTACCGAAAAGGGGAAAAAAGAGCTTGAAGACGCGCGGCTTTTCCTAAAGAAAACGATAAAAACCATCTCTTGATATGGACAACACCGAAATTGCCGAAAAATTCCGGGAGATCGCCCGCCTGCTGGATATTCAAGGCGGCGAAAAATTCCGCATCAAAGCATATCTTAAAGCGGCTGATATTTTGGATAACTATGAACCAAACGCGGCAGACGTTTATCGCGGGCTTAAGATAAAAAAGGATTTTAAAATTCCCGGTATCGGCGAAAAAAACATCGAAAAGATCAAGGAATACATCAGGAACAAAAAAATTAAAAGGCTGGAAGAATTGAAGGAAAAAACCGCGCTGCAGCAATTGGTGACTTTTTTTTTCGAGACCAAAGGCGTCGAACTGGAAGAGCTGAAGCGCAATGCCCGCAAGCGAGATATTGTGTATTCGCGCTATACCAAACCAGCCAAACAGCTTTTGGAGCTTGCCGGATCGATCGTAGCCGCCAAAGAGGCAATTAAAAAAGTGGCGGATTGGGCTAATTCGCGCAAGCTTGATTATACGATCGAAACGGTTTTTAAAAAGTGGCTGGAATTAGACACGCTTAAACCTAAAGAAATAGTTAAAAAACCTTTTTACCGTAATGATCCGATGATATGGTCGGAAACGCGCAAAAAATGGTTTGTAGTTACTCAAGCCGGAGAATGGCTGGAATATGCCGATAAGGAGGAAAAGATAGAATGGCGCGTTATTGATTGAACATATTGCAAAAAATGAAATTTTGTAGTATTATTTTTCAGTCAAACCAAGAACTAACTGTCCCGGGCAGAGCCCCGAGGTATTCCTTTAACTCCGCTTACGCTGCGCGCTAGGAAAAGTAAGTTTTCAGCCTCCGCGATGCTACGGGCAGCCATTCATCCCCGCGGCAAAGACGGCGGGGTATTCTGGCAGATAAATAAAGGTTTTGATTTACGATTTAAGATTTATGGTTTACGAATCTATCCCTAAATTTTAAATCCTAAATCCTAAATCTTTTCAAGAAAATGTTGAATTATTTTGATTTGCGAAAAGGGGTGCAATTTATATTGGACGGCCAGCCGCATGAAGTGCTGGAATTCCAGCAGATCATTAAGGCGCAGGACGCGACGGTGATCCGCACAAAGGTTAAAAATCTTATTACCGGCAAGATATTGGATCGCACTTTCCACAAAGGCGATTCGTTTGAGGAAACCGAAAGCGAGCGAGCGAGCGTGAAGTTTATTTACGCTAACCGCGGCAAATTCATTTTCTGCCTCGAAAACAACCCTTCAAAGCGGTTCGAAATGACTGAGGAAAAGATTGGCATGGGCGCAAAATTTCTGGTACCCAACACCATCCTTGAAGGCGTGGTTTATGAGGACCAGGTGATCAGCGTTACCCTACCGATAAAATTGCAGCTTAAGGTAAAAGAGGCGGCACCGGGCGTAAAAGGAAATCGCGCCCAGTCGGGCACCAAAGCCGCGGTCATGGAAACAGGCGCAATCGTTCAAGTTCCGCTGTTCGTTGAGGCCGGCGATATTATCGAGGTCAACACCGAAACGGGCGAATATACCAAACGGATTTAAAATACAAGAAGCCCGAATCACGATACGCCGAATCGCCAAAAATTGAAACAAAAAAGAGCCGCCGGCTCTTTTTTGTTTTAGGCTAAGGTTTCAGCACCTCGTCGCTTTTCATTTCGAGAGGTTTGGAAATCTTTTTTTCCTTGACAAACACAAGCATCAAAGCCGCTAAAACCGCAAGCGCGGCTGATACGTAAAACGGAGTTACCGCCCCCCAGTGATCCCACACATAGCCAGCCCCCAATGAGGCGGGCAAGGCACATAAGCCGGTAATCATCTGGAAAAACCCCAAACTGCTGGCTCGGTATTGGGGAGGCGCCAGCTCGGAAATAAATGCCGCATGCATAGTGTCGATTGCGGCCCGGTGCAGGCCATACACAAAAAAAATTGCCGTAATCGCCCAGGGAGACTTGAGCGAAATAAATCCCAGGCAAACCGCTATCCAAAGCAAAAAAGATATCATCAAGACTCCCTTACGGCTTTTAAGCCGATCAGAAAGGCGGCCGAACGGCAACGAGAAAAGCGAGGCGGTCAAGGTGAACAAAAGATAAAGCAAGGGTATCTGGTAGGCGGCAAATCCGGTATTATTGGCAAACACCAGCAGGAAAGAATAGGAAAAAGCGCCCAAGGAGAAGACCGCCGAAAGCGCCAGATAGAGAGCCATATTGTTATCAATATCTTCAAAACAAAAACCTTTGTAGATATTGCGGGCACCATCGGACTTTTCATTGATATAATGGTAAATGATAGCGGCACCTGCCAGCGACGGCAAAGCCGCGAGAGCGAACATCTTAACATAGCCGATCTTTTCAATCAGCCAAATGGAAAGAATTATCCCGCAAACCGCGCCCAGATTATCGAAGGTCCGCAAGATACCAAAACTGCGTCCCCGGCGGTCATCATCGACGCCCTCGGCAATCATTGCGTCGCGAGGCGCGCCGCGCATCTTGCCGGCACGATCCAGCACTCTGAACGGAACCAGCCAAAGCCAAACAGACGATAAAGAATAGCCGAGGCGCGAAGCGCCGGCGCAAAGATATCCGACCCAAACAAAAGCTTTTCGCTTGCGGATCTTGTCGGACCAATAACCGGAAACCGCCTGCGACATCGAAACAACCGCCTCCCCCAGCCCGTCGATAAAACCCAATATCTGCATATTCGCACCCGTAAAGGAAGTTACAAAAAGCGGCCAAACCGGCGAGATCATATCGGAACCCAGATCGTTTAAAAATGACGCGGCGGCAAAAATTTTCAGATTCCTGTTTTTGGGTTTAACCGGTTTCCACATAATATTGGTGCGGTTTATTTAATCGAAATCCCGCGTTTTCGCGCGGGGATTTTTAATGGAACGTTTTTTAATGGCTACTCCCCTTTCGTGAATATCGTTTTAATTCTGATCTTTTTGGCGGGTTCTTTTGGACTTTCCTCCTGCTTGGCGGCGGCTTCCTCTTTATCCCGGCCGCGGCGGTTTCTAAAGTCGACAATCTTTTCCAGAAGCGCAACCAACCCCGTCAGTCCAATCGAAAAAGTGGCAATTTTTATTTTAACTTCGGTCACGGCGTTTTTCATCTCGGTTTCGATATCCACGATCTTTTGAAGAACCTTGTACGCGTAATAAATAAACATCCCCAACATAGCGACGGCCAGCGTAAAAAAAACCGATCCGGTAATGTAAAAAATTGTTTCAGCAATCATTTTTTTATATGATATCTCGGGTTAGCTCGCTTAATCCAGCATCGGCGATCCTTTCTATTCGGGGAGCGGTCAATTCTTTGAGTTCTTTCATTCGGAGCGTGTATTCGTCCAGCCATTCGCGCGTGGTCATCCAGTTCCGGCCCATCTTTACGGCTTTTAATTTATTTTGCCGAGCGCGCAGATTAAGATAATCCTGCGAGTAATTGCAGAATTTTGCCGCCTGGCTTAGCGATATATACTTAGGTTCTTTTTTGGGCGATACCGTATTATCCATTATCCGTTTATTTTTAATTAACCGGTTAAATATCTAGATTCCATCAATCTATTGCGAATCGCCTGCTGGCCGGCCCAAGGGCAGTTTATTTTATTTTGATACAACCACTGCGCTACGTCAAGCTAAACGCAATATCAGGGACAATATCCGATCTTTACCGCCGCTTCAATTACGCCAAGCGGCGCAAATTGCTTGTTCAATCAACTATTATTTAATCAAAAATCCCTCTAAAAAAAGGAGGGATTTTTGATCATTAGAAATCGAATATTTCGCCAAGAATGTTTTTTTTGCGCTTTTTGTACCCATGCTTATCGACGTAATATCCGTCGTCGCGGTATTGCGGTTGCGAATATTGTTGCGGGGTAGATTGGTGCGGCGCTTGCGCCAGCGGCGATGCCGATACCGGCGCGGACGTCTGACCGGCGGCGCGCTCGATAATTTTATCCAACTCCCCCCGATCAAGCCATACGCCGCGGCATTGAGGGCAATAGTCGATTTCCACTCCCTGGCGTTCCGACATAACCAGATCAACGTCGCATATCGGGCATTTCATAGATTTTGCCATATTTTTTAATTATTATTTTTTCGCGAGGTTTACCAGCGTAATATATCAATAGCACGGAATCACATTATTTTAAAATATCGGCGGTAGAAAAATCTTTTAACCGCTTCCACTGCCGCCAGATAACAAGCAACTATGGCCGTTATCGCCAACAGGATTCCGGCGGGCAAAGGCACGAGGCCGAAAAATCCGCCCAATGGCGTGTACGGGATGATCCAGCCCGCGATAACACAAGTAAAAGTACTAGCGATAAGGTATTTGGAGGCGCGGCTTTCGACGAAGGGCAGTTTACGGGTGCGAATAAAGTGGATTACCAGAACCTGGGTTGCCAACGATTCCATAAACCATCCGGTTTGGAATATGCCTTCGGAGGCGGAAAACAATCCGTAGAGCACAAAAAATGCAGCGAAATCAAAAAGCGAACTTACCGGACCGAAGAAAAGCATAAATTTCTTGATAAAATCAATGTTCCAATGATGCGGCTTGCGCAGCCAATCGTTATCGACATTATCGGCCGGGATCGTTATCTGGGAAAGATCATACAAAAAGTTATTGAGCAGTATCTGAATGGGCATCATGGGCAAAAACGGCAAGAACATCACTGCTCCGGCAGCCGAAAACATATTGCCAAAATTTGAACTCATACCCATCATTATGTATTTCATAGTATTGCCAAAAACTTTGCGTCCTTCAATAACGCCATCCCTTAAAACCGCCAAATCTTTTTGGGTAAGAACAATATCGGCGGCTTCCTTGGCCACGTCAACGCCATTATTGACGGTAATGCCTACGTCGGCCGCTTTAAGGGAGGGTGCGTCATTAATGCCGTCGCCCAGGTAGCTTACCACCCTGCCCCGGGCGCGCAGAGCTAAAATGACGCGGTTCTTTTGGATCGGAGAACAGCGCGCGAACACTGTCGTTTGAGCCACCATGATGCGCAGGGCTTGATCGTTAAGATGGTCGATTTGCGATCCAGTCAGCGTCCCTTTGATTTCCAGCCCCACATCGGAGCAAACTTTTTGCGTTACCAATTCGTTGTCCCCAGTAATAATCTTGATCTCAATGCCGATATCCCCAAGCGCGCGCAAAACATCGCCCGCACCACGCTTGGCTGGATCAAGGAATCCGACAAACCCCAGCAGTTCTAGTTTTTTTTCATCGGCTTTCGAATAAGCGTCCTTTTTACTTTTAATGTCTTTGACCGCTACCGCCAGAACCCGATTTCCTTGGGAGCTTAGAAATCGGTAGCGTTCCATAGCAAGCTCGCGAACCGATTCGGTAAGTTTAACGCGCTTCCCGTGGCGGCGGACAAAGTCGCAGCGGGACAAAATCGATTCGGGACTGCCTTTTGAGACCATAAGATGCTTTTTTGCATCTTTGACGACAACGCTAAGGACGCGGCGTTCAAAATCAAATGGAATTTCGTCGATTTTTTCTAGGTTTTGAACCGGAAATTTTTTGTAATCAATTAATGCCTGATCGAGGGGATTTTCAATGCCGCTTTCGAAATGGCTGTTAATATAGGCGTACCGCAAAAGATCTTCGGAGGATTTGTTTTCAACATCAATATAAGTAACCAGAGCGATTTTATTCTCGGTGATAGTACCGGTTTTATCGGTGCAAAGCACATCCATACTTCCAAAACCGGGAATGGCGCTCAATTTTTTGACGATAACCCCCTTTTTTGACATACGAAGTGATCCCCGCGCCATTGTGACCGAAACAATCATAGGCAAGAGCTCGGGGGTAACTCCCACCGCGATCGCCACCGAAAATAGGAACGACTGTACCAAGCGGTATTGAAATTGTTCACCGGTGCCGAGATTCCGCAATACGTTAAAAAAGAATATGAAAAGCACCAGATATAAAACTATCTTGGCTACGAATATTCCAAACTTAGCCGTACCGATCTCGAATTCACTTTTTGGTTCGGGCCGAGAAAGGCTGGCGGCAATTTTTCCGAATTCGGTGCCGCTACCCGTGCGCACTACAGTCGCGGTAGCTTCACCGCTGATAACACTGGTGCCCGCGAACAGCATCCTCTTGTCCTCTCCCCCGCCCGCTCCGCCGCCATCTGTTTTTCCGCAGGGATAAGATTCCCCGGTCAAAGCCGACTGATCGACAAAAAGATCATCGGATTCGATAATGCGCGCGTCCGCCGGGATCATATCGCCGGCATTCAAAAAAATAATGTCGCCGCGGACAATTTGCGACACGTTTATCTCTTTTTGCTCTCCCTGACGAATAACGCAGGCGGTATTTTTAACTTTTTCTTTAAGTTTTTTGGCGGCCTTGCCGGCGCTGTATTCTTCAAAAAAATCCAGCAGCACGCTACATAAAGCCATAATTGCGATTATCAATGCGCTTGCCCCATCGTGCATGAACGCCGAAATCGCCGCGGCCGCAAGAAGGATCACTATAAGCGGATTTTTAAAATAAGATAATACTTGCCAAAGAATAAAAACCTCTTCCGCCGCGATGATCTCGTTTTTCCCATCGCGCAGCAAGCGGGATTTGGCTTCGGCGGGGGCCAGCCCCTGCAAATTCGTTCCCAGTATCCGGATTACTTCCTGAACCGACTTTGCGGCATAATTATTTTCGTTGGATTTTTTCTTTTCATCCATGAAAAAATTGGTTTATTGTTTAATTATATCAGGATTTTATCCTTACGGCCCAATTCGGCGGCGGCACTCTGTTTGGCATAGGCAAAAAGTGAGGTACGAGTGCATTGATAGTTTGATATTTATCCAGATCCTGACCCGAAAAGCCGCCCCATCGGGCGGCTGATCGATTGAAAAGGAGCGCGGCGATTACCGAGATTGCCGAAATTGTCGGAATAACCGGCTGGAGTTTCCCGCGCCACCTTTGTTAACTTTGTTATCTCACAGCCAGCATTAAAATGCTGTTAAAGTAGACACCCCCGGGCAGAACCCCGAGGTTTTCCTTCCGCTCCACTTACGCTGCGCGTTAGGAAGAGTAAATTTTTAGCCTCCGCAATGCTACGAGCAGCCATTCATCCCCGCGGCAAAGCCGGCGGGGGTTTTCTGGCAGATAAATAAATCCTTCCTGTCTTAATCCGCGAAATGTTTTCATCTCCGCGAAATCACATTTTAACAAAGCCCCGCAAAAGCGGGGCGGCTTAAAAAATAGGATTATTTAGGCGGTTCAAGTTCGCGCGTTTCGATCAGAACTTCTTTTAGTTTATCCAAGTTTTCCAACACCATGCCCGCTCCCCGCACAACCGAGGTTTTTGGGTCTTCCACGGTCTTGACCGGCATACGGGTTTCCTTGGCAATAAGTTCATCCAAACCGCGCAACTGGCTGCCGCCGCCGCACAAATAGATGCCGTTGTGCATAATATCAGCAATAAGTTCCGGCGGAGTCTCTTCAATAGCTAGTTTAATTTCGTTGACGATCTGGCGCACCGACTTATCAATGGCGCGGCGGATCTCATCTTCGGAAATGACGATTTCTTCGGGCAGGCCGGTCACAAGATTGCGGCCGCGCATCTTGAAATCACGTTTGGCCGGTTTATCCTTTTCCTTTTCTTTTTCCTTATCTCTTTCTTTTTTACCGGCGCCGGAAACGGTCTTGGCGGTATCCGGAGAATAAGCCAAACCGATGCCGATTTTGATGTTCTCGGCCATTCGCTCGCCGATTAAAAGCTTATATTCTTCCTGCACGAACTGCATAATATCTTCACAAAGCTTGTCGCCGGCAACGCGCAGACTTTTTCCAAAAACGATGCCGCCCAGGGAAATGACGGCGATCTCGGTGGTGCCGCCCCCCAGATCAACCACAAAACTGCCCTGCGCTTCCTGTACGGGAAGGCGGATTCCAATGGCGGAAGCCATAGGTTCTTCAATAAGATAGACGGCGCGGGCGCCAGCGGATTTTCCGGCGTCAATAACGGCTTTTTTCTCCACTTCGGTCACGCCAACCGGTACGCCCACGATCACTCGCGGGCGCAGATTGAAAAGCAAGCGGCGTTTGCGGGCCTTTTCAATAAAATAGCGAAACATTTGTTCCGTAACTTCAAAGTCGGAAATGACACCGTGGCGCATGGGCCGCACGGCGGTGATATGGGAAGGCGTACGCCCCACCATTTTTTTTGCCTCCTCCCCCACGGCCAATATCTGGCCGGTTTTTTGGTTAACCGCGACCACGGACGGTTCAAATATCACAATCCCCCGCCCTTGCACGTAAACCACCGAATTGGCAGTGCCAAGATCGATGGCCATATCTTCCGAGAAAAGTTTAGTAATTTTTTGCCAGAATTTCATCGGAAATTAAAAGTTAAATTTTGCGATATCGCCCATTTTTATCAGCAAAGCGTCCTTTGAGTCGCGGCGTTTAACCTCGACACTTTCTTTTTCCAAAGTTTTAGCGCTCACCACGATCCGGAAGGGCACTCCCAGCAAATCAGCATCGTTGAATTTCTCTCCCGCCGACATTGCGGGCCTATCGTCGTATATTACTTCGATTTTGTTTTTTTGTAAATCGGAATATATCTTTTCGCAAGCGGCGGCAATCCCGGCATTTATCTGGTCGTCTTTGGCCGCCAACGCGAGCAAATGGACCCGGAACGGGGCAATGGCGGCGGGCCAAACAATGCCATGATCGTCACGATGAATTTCGGCAACAGTTCCCATTACGCGCGTCAAGCCGATGCCGTAGCAATTCATCAATACGGGCAGGTTTTCACCTTGCATCCCGGCGGCGGTAAATCCGAATGCGGCACTATACTTCGTGCCTAGTTTAAAAATATTACCCACTTCGATGGATTTTTTTTCATTAAATTTATCGCAATCGCATTCCGGGCATTTTGGATATTGGTCTTTGATCTCGCGGTTAATGGCCAGCCCGCATTTATCGCAAAGATAAATAATATCCTCACCGACATCGGTCACTGTCTGAAACTCGTGGGAGAACTTTGAAAAAGTTCCGCCTCCGGCCAGCGCGATATAAGTCGACTGAGCCAAACCAGTTTTTTTATATATAGAGAAATAAGCTTCTTTCACTTTTTCGTAAAATTCGTCGCAGTCCCGGGAGTCAATATGGAACGAATAAAGATCTTTCATTACAAATTCCCGGCCGCGCATCAATCCTGATTTGGCCCGCAGTTCATCGCGGAATTTGGTCTGGATTTGATAAATCGAGAAAGGAAAATCCTTATAAGAGAAGGCAAATTTTTGCGCCATCGGAGTAACAATTTCTTCGTGAGTCGCGCCTAATGCGTATTCCGATTCCTGCTGGCTTTTAATTTTATAAAGAACGTCCAGCTCCAGCCAGCGGTTGGTGGTTTCCCAATTGGATTTGGGGGTGAGCGCGGGCATCAAGACCCGCTGGGCGCCCAAAGCATCCATTTCTTCGGCGATGATGTTTTCGATATTTCTAAGCACGCGAAAACCAAGCGGCAACATCGCATAGATACCCGCCGCCACTTTATCAATAAAGCCGGCGCGCATAAGATACTGCGCGCCCGGGCTGGATTCCTGCGCAGAAATGTCTTTTTGAGTTTTAGTGAAGAGTTGTGATTGGCGCATTAAAGTCTGTTTTTATAGCCGAGGCAACGACTGCCATTAAAATGTTTGAAATACAAGTTGCCAGGGCGGCACCTTGCCGATTACGGCAAGAAACCACCCGGAAGACAAAAAATACCCTTAAAGAAGCCTTCTTACATCCTGGAATGTAACCGCAACCGCGAATATCATCAACAAGGCAAAGAAAAACATCGTTAAAGATTGTTCGATTTTTTGGGGTATGGGCCGCCGTGTTACGGCTTCGATGAATAAAAACATAAAGCGGCCGCCGTCCAGCGCGGGTATCGGCAGAGCGTTAAAAACCGCCAAATAGACCGAGATCATCGCCACAAACTGAAGATAATAATTGATGCCCATTTGCGCCTGCTTGCTCATCAAGTCCACCATGCCTACCGGACCGACCAACTGGGTCCCGGGTGGCAAACCCTCCTTGCGCACCATGCGGCCGATAATTTCCCCCCAACCCTCAAAAACTCCAATGGTCATATTCCAGGTCGCCTTAAAACCATTGCCGACGGCCTGCCACCAATTGTATGATCTTTGCGTAGTACGCATCAGGGCAATACCGATCAGGCCTTCGCCGGCAGGAGGATTTTCACGGGGCGTGAGTATTACCCCTAAAGACTGTCCGCCCCTTATAATATCCAGAGACACTTCCTGGCCTTTATGGATATCGGAAAAATCCTGGATTTCGGATACTTTACGGATCTGGACAGTTTGCGCCGGATCGGAAACCAGGCTCGCCTTTTCGATAATATCGGATATTTGCAAACCGGCCGCCGAGGCGGGCGAGTCGTTGGCAATACCTACGATCTGGACCTGCGCATTAACAACCTCTTCACTGTCGCCAATCGCCTCTACCGCGCCGGACATATAAACATACGAAAGGAGGATAACGGCAATCATCCAGAAAGAGACAACTCCAGCGGCGATAATGATCATCCTTTGCCATATCGGCTTGGAACCGAAACTGCGAGGGTCCTTCGCGGATAAGGACTTTATTGAAGTTGCTTTTGTTTGTATAGATGATTTGATAACGGAATTGTCAGGTTTATTCCCGGAATCGTTATCTGATTTTTTTACTTCATCTTCCCTATCTTCGCCATAAAGGCGAACAAACGCGCCCGCGGGGATCCAGTTGATCGAATAAATGGTTTCGCCGATTTTTTTGCCCCAGATGCGCGGCGGCAAAAACATTCCAAATTCTTCCACTTTTACGCCGAATTTCTTGGCAAAGAAAAAATGCCCCAGTTCATGGATCGTGATAAGGCCGATTAAACTAAAAAAAACAAGAAGGATTGTTGATAACATCTATAATGCGGATTTATGATTTATGATTCATGATTCATAAATATAATGCAAGATATTTCTCGCATTTATTCATAAATCTTAAATCGCGATTCGTAAATCGCGGATTATTCGGAAATTTCTTTCTTTTTGCGGTCGCCGATATCTTCGATTTGCTCGCTGTATTTATCGATCATCTTCTGCAATTCATCTTTGGCCTTGAACTTATCGTCTTCGCGGATTTCACCCTCGCGCTCAAGCTTCTGGATTTGCGACCAGGCATCATCGCGGGCGCGGCGAACGGTTTGGCGGGTGTCTTCCTGCGTTCTGGAAATCACTTTAACGAGGTTTTGGCGGTATTCGCTGGTCAAATCGGGCATGTTAATGCGGATGACCGCACCTTCGGGAACTGGCTGAAGCCCCAGTTGCGACGCCTTGATCGCCTTTTGGATCGGCTCGAAATAAGACTTATCCCAAGGCTGGATAACGATCTGCCGCGGTTCGGGTACCGAAATCATTGCCAGCTGTTTCAGCGGAAATTTCTGGTCAAAACAATCAATCACCATATCCTCAACAATAGCCGAATTGGCCCGGCCGGTATGGACCTTGGCCAGCTCCTTTTCCAGGTAAGCAATGGCTTTATCGAATTCGGGGGTTATTCTTTTAATTGCGTCTTTGTAATCCATAGAAATTCTGTGATTTATGAATCGCGATTGATGATTTATGATTTAGATCCATTCATAAAACAAAAATCGATCTTTAACCTTTCTGATGGTTTTATTTTACCAGAAATTGGGCAGTTGTTAATCTTGACAAATTTTAAAATTTATGATATTAAACTGCCATGATGAAGAGCCTAAATTCAGGGACTAATCAGGACACCGCGAGGTGTTTTTTAGTTTGCCAATA